>JAAYIR010000170.1 GCA_012523355.1 candidate division WS1 bacterium | reverse complement strand
GGGCCACTCAAGGCTCGCTCGGAGCTTCACCCAACGGGTGAAAGAGGGCCGCAGGCCAGGTGGGCGCGGCAAGATAGGCGCGAGACGTTGCGCGCCAAGAAAAATGCCTGACATCACGACTTTTCCTTCTGATCAGGCAAGGAAAACCCCGCTGGCGTTGAATCTTGTTGTCATCACCAGCAAGACTAAGCCAGAGGGGTAACCGCAGTATGGCACAGGGCCTCCTGCCTTTCAAGATCGAGCGGACCGAGGAGTCGAACGGCCTGACTTCGCTGGCCGGCCTCCCGGGCTACCTCGAGCTGGGGCACGTCCTAGGGCTGGCCAACTCCGTGGCTCGGCACCTGAAGCTGCGGGCTGGTGGCCAGGGCTACTCGGACGTCCAGATGGTGACGGCGTTCGTGATGATGCTGTTGGCCGGCGGGGAGTGCGTGGATGATCTCCGGCGGCTGGAGGGGGACGACGGGTTCTGCCGGATCCTGCGCCGGGCGGAGTTCGCCGGACTGCCCCGGGAGGAGCGGCGCGCCCGGGAAAGGCGCTTCAGGAAGGAGCGCCGCCGGGCGGTGCCTTCTGCCAGCGCGGCGCGCGCCTACCTTCAGGAATTCTGCGTTCCCGAGGAGGATCAGCGAGCCCAGGGGAGCGCCTTCATCCCCCCGCGGTCGGAGGGGCTGAAGGCGCTGGCCAAGGTGAATCAGGACCTGGTGGCTTCGGTCCAGGCAAGGTCACCCCAGGCCACCGCCACGCTGGACTTCGACGCAACGCTCGTGGAAGTCACCAAGGAGTCGGCTCTCTACTGCTATAAGGGCTTCCGGGGCTTTCAACCCCTGAACGCCTGGTGGGCTGAGCACGAGTTGATGCTGCACACCGAGTTTCGGGACGGAAACGTGCCAGCCGGCTTCGACCTGCTGCGATTCCTCCAGGAGTCGCTGGAGATGCTGCCTGCGGAGGGGGTGGAGCGTGTGATGGTGCGCTCGGACACGGCGGGGTATCAGGTGGACTTCCTGCGCTATATGGCCGAGGGCCAGAGCCGATTCGGCCGCATCGAGTTCGCCGTCGGCGCCGATGTCACGCCCGCCCTGAAGGAAGAGGTGGCCCGAGTCCCTGAGTCGGCGTGGAAACCCTTCCGGCGCTGGAACGAGCGGAAGAAGGAGTGGGAGGAAACGGGCCGCGAGTGGGCCGAGGTCGTCTACGTTCCCGACTGGGTGGCCCGCAAGAAGGACAGCCCGGACTATCGCTTCCTGCTGATTCGGGAACGTCTCTCGGAGCAGCCGCTTCCCGGGATGGAGTCGCAGCTCAAGCTCCCCTTTCCGACCATGGAGTTCGAGCAGCAGGGGCAGAAGGCGATGTACAAGCTCCACTGCCTGATCACCAATCGCGATGGCGCAGGGGACGAGATCCTGCGCTGGTATCACGAGCGCTGCGGGAAGAGCGAGGAAGCCCACGCCATCCTGAAGCACGACCTGGCCGGAAGCAACCTTCCGTCCAAGTACTTCGGCGTGAACGCCGCATGGTGGTATCTGCAGATCATGACGATGAACCTGAGCGCCGCGATGAAGCGGCTGGTCCTGGCCCCCATGGACGAGAGCTGGAAGACCCGGCGGTTCAAAGCCCTCCGCTTCCTGCTCATCGGCCTGCCGGGCCGGGTCGTGGACCACGCCCGCAACCTGATCCTGCGGGTGGGAGCTGAAGCCAGTGCTCTGCTGGAGGAGATTCGAGTCCGCGTGAAGGGCCTGGTCCGTGCGCCCGCCTGACGAGACCCGCCGCTTCGAGCGCCCGACCGAGCTCCAGCTGACCGACCACGCAGCTGGAACCAGGCGGAGTCATGCCGCCAGGCGCCCTCACCGCCGGTGCGGCGAGCCCCGCGGCCCTCCGCGGTGGCCCACCGCCAGCCCTTCCACCTCGCGCCGGCCCGAGCACGCCATCGGGAACGCCGGCTGGGCGCCCCATGTCCTTCGCCGCCGACCCAGGCTGCGGATTCTGGGCTGCCGGCTCTCCTTGACAAAGCGGTTCAAGCCCCTAAACTTGAGTTTCGAAGTTCGGGCCCGCGGCCAGGATGGAGGTCACGCCTTGTCGATTCGACAGCTCGCGCAGGTGCTCTGGCGTCTCTTGAGCTACATCCGGCCCTACTGGAAGATCGTCCTGGGGGCCCTGCTGCTGACAGTTGTCGTGACCGCCGCGCGCCTGTCCCAGGCCAAGTTCGTCGGCCTGATCATGGGCATGATGTCCCAGGAGTCGTTCAGCTACTCGGACGGCCAGGACCCCTTCGTGCGCCTG
>JAAYIR010000169.1 GCA_012523355.1 candidate division WS1 bacterium | reverse complement strand
CAGCGCCAGGTATTGACCGGTTACCGGATCCTGGCGGAGGGTGAACTTGCTCATCCCACCGGGGAAGTCAAGGAAGCCTTCTCCAGGATCGAAACTGACACACTGTCCTTCCTCCGTCACCCCGACCCTCGCGGCCTTGTTTGCCATCGGGGCGGACTGCAGCCGCAGGATATTCCACAATTCCCCCTGCGCGGAGGCTACCAGATTCCCCTCCAACCAGCCCGGCCCCCCGGGTTTCTCCCAGTCAACTGGAATCCATTGGGGGTTAAAGGCCAGCTTATTGCTCATCGTCCAACTGGCTGCCTGCAGCAGGTCGCTGTCTGTCGGCGCTGAGATCACACAGCTCTTGAACCCCTGGGGCCATACACAAGGAGCACAATCCTCGAAGGCCCGGTAGATACGCCCCTCATGCACCAGCACCGGCGTAGGGGCGCAGTGGTAGTTGGGTGGTTCATGGTAGCGGCCCCCGGGGAAGAGCCATCCACTCTCAGCCTCCTGGGGATGCGTCCAGATAAAGCCGCCATCCTCGCTGCGCCGGATCACTATGGACCCGTACTGCTGTGAGCAGCCGAGGAGATAGACGGCCCCCTCGTGTACAAACAAGGTGCTCCAGAAGGCGTTCGCAATATGGGTCAGGTGCTGCCAGCTTTCGCCTCCGTCCTCCGAGCGATAGATGCTGGTCAGGTGCTCCTCGCCTTCATGATTCCGGGGACATCCGGGGCCGAAGTAGTCGTGGCTGGCAAGCAGGGCCCCGTCGGGCAGGCGCACCAGGCTGGGGCTACCGAGGTAGGTCTGGGTTCTGGGATCTTGCCAGCGCAATTCGCGCAGATTGGTCATGCGGACTCCGGGGCCTCACGGGCCAGGTGTGGACGCTCCGAGGTCCAGTTTATAGAACCTGACGAAACCAGTCAACCAAACCGCTCTGGAGCCTCCATAGCCTCTACGGTGGGCACCCTTCAACTGGGAGAGGCAGGTCTTGAAGCCCTGCGCGCGAAATAGTCTGCTCATCCAGACAGGAGGAATTGCCATGGCAACAGCGATAGATACGGAACTTCCTAACCCCTTCCAGTTTGAAGATGGAACAACGGTACAAACGGTGGAGGACTGGCACCGGCGTCGGGAGGAGATCTACAAGCTAATCATCGAGATCGAGTACGGTGGTTTGCCTCCCACGCCAGAGAGAACCTGGCTAGAGCAACTGAACCCAACCGGTGTCAGGCGCTGGGAAGGAGTCAAGCTCCTCAATTGCCGAATCCACACGGGTCCCGATCGGCCTTTCACCTTCCTGATGACCATGCTCATACCGCCCGGCGACGGCCCCTTCCCCGTGGTCATCGCGGGAGATGGGTGCTGGCGATACGCCACCGATCAGGTTTGCGAGGAAGTGCTGCGGCGGGGGATCATTCTGACCGAGTTCAACCGCGTGGAGATTGCTCCGGATATCTACAACAACGACCGCAACACCGGCATCTACCTGGCTTACCCCGAGGGGCACTATGGCGCTCTCTCCGCCTGGGCCTGGGGCTATCATCGCTGCGTAGACGTGCTGAGCGAGATGGAGGAGGTGGCTGCCGATAAAATCGCCGTCGTCGGGCATTCCCGCGGCGGGAAGACCGTGCTCCTGGCTGCAGCGACGGACGAGCGGATCGCCCTGACCGCTCCCAATAATTCCGGCTGCGGAGGCGCCGGCTGTTACCGCGTCCAGGGCCCCGAATCCGAAACCATCGAGGACATTATCCGCAGGCTCTCCTACTGGTTCGGCCCTGGTCTACGGGAGTACGTCGGCCGTGAAACTGAACTGCCCTTCGACCAGCACTACCTCAAGGCCCTGGTGGCGCCGCGCGCACTGCTGAGCACGGAAGCCCTCGGAGACTTGTGGTCTAATCCCTCGGGGACCTGGCAGACGCATCTTGCGGCACGGGAAATGTATCGCTTCCTGGGCGCCGAGGACCGCATCGGCATAGGATTCCGTGAGGGCGGTCATGACCACGGCTTCGCGGATTGGTGTGTATTCCTCGATTTCATGGAGTGGCAGCTCTGCGACGGTCCCCGGCCCGAAGGCCTCAACACCGGTCCCTTTGACGAGATGCCGCGGGCTTTCTCGTGGAGCGCACCCTAGGGGTTCACGCAAGGCCAGACAGTTAGCCTCGGGGAGGAGGACACAATGAGCATGCCCTTTTTTCAGTACGAAAATGAGGTTACGTCCTGGCAGGATACGGAGCAAGGCCTCAGCCTGACCCAGCTGTGTGGCGTGCCCGCCGCCGGTGAGCCGCAGTGGTTGGCCGGCAACCTGTCGCTGGCCACGGCCCACGGCCCCCTGAACGACACCGGGGTAACCGAGATCAGCGCACGGGTATGCGATAGCGGCCTCACCCTGTTCTGGAGCGTTCCGGCTCAGGGGCTGCGAGTGGAGAGCCGCTGGCAGTTTCATGCTGAGACGGGAATCTGGCGCCGCGAGGATTTCGTGGAGAACGTAGGGCAGCACTCGGTGACGCTCACACGCGCGCTGGCTCGGTTCCCTCTGGCCCCTGCCCCCTATCGGCTCTATACCCAAAGCAGTCGCTGGTGCTACGAGAACCAGGGCCAGTGGAACGAATTGCCCCATGGGTCTCTCGTGCTCACCTGCGTCCCCGGCCGGACTACCAGCGGCGCAAATCCCTATCTAGCCCTCACCGAGCCGGGACAGCAGCGCGGCGTGGCTTTCCATCTCCTCCCGGTAGGCAACTGGACCATCCGAGTGACCAACAATGGGCCAGACACCCCCTTCATCGTGGAGATGGGACTGGCTGACGAGAATCTACGCCTGACCTTGGCGCCCGGAGACCGGCTGGAGTTTCCTCCAGTTCTACTCCACGGTCTCCCGCAGGGACAGGTGCACCTGGCGGCTCCGCGCTTGCATCAACACCTTGTGGAGCAGGTCCTGCCCCCACCACGCATGACCACTCCCCTCGTGTACAATACCTGGTTTGACCGCTGGGATCACCTGGAGGTGGACCATCTGCGGGAGGAGCTGGCGGTGGCGAGGGAAATCGGCTGCGAGGTGTTTGTCGTTGACGCCGGCTGGTATGGAGATCAGGATTTGTCCTGGAATCAACTGGTTGGCAACTGGCGTGAGAAGCAGAACGCCGCCTTCCATGGAAAGATGAAGGACTTCGCGGATGAGGTCCGGACGGCGGGTCTGGGTTTCGGTCTTTGGATGGAGCCGGAACGGGTAAGCCCCACTGCTCCTATCGCGCAGGAGCACCCTGAGTGGCTCCTGCCGGTCAACGAGATGTTCCGTTGGGATCTGGAGAATCCGGAGGCCTACGCCTACGTGCGAAGCGAGATCTTCCGGTTGGTGGAGCAGTACCGCTTGGCCTGGATGAAGATTGATTTCAACGCTCCCCTAGGCGTGGACCGTACCGGTGCGGAGCTATACCATTATTACCAGGCCTGGTACCGCATGCTGGAGGAGCTGCGAGAGACACATCCGGATACCTTCTTTGAGGGCTGTGCAGGCGGCGGCGGGCGGCTCGACCTGAACACTCTGGCGCGGCATGATGGCCATTTTCTTAGCGATAACGTCAACCCGCATGATGTCCTGCGTCTAGCGGAGGGAGCGTGGCTACGCCTGCCACCCGGCCGTATAGGTTCCTGGGCGGTCTTGCGAGCCGCCGGGGCCACTATCGGCATGCCCGGGTACTGGAGCCAGGACGGCTCCGAACGTGTAGCCACGCCCCGGGGTGCGCTCTGGGAGGAGGCTGAGGCCGTGCGGGTGGATTTCGTCTGCCGGGTGGCCCTGGTTGGGGTGCTCGGCTTCTCCGGGTGCCTGGCCAGCCTGGGGCCTCAAGCACGGGAACAGCTGCGCTGGCATGCGGAGTTCTACAAGGTCTGGCGAGGCTTCTTGCGCGACTCGGTTGCTCACCTGCTTACCCCTCCGGCGCCCCTGGGAGCCCGCGCTGGCTGGCGAGCCGTCCAGTTACTCGACTCCGCCGCCACGCGTAGCTTGCTGCTGGCCTATCGCTTGGAGCAGACCTGCGGCCAGCAGACCTTCCGTCTGCGGGGCCTGGACCCTGAGCAGGCCTACCGTCTCACCGATCCCGATGCACCGGAAGCGGAGGAGCACCGGACTGGCCTGGAATTGATGCGTGAGGGAGTGACTGTCTATCTGCCGGGGATGAACCAGGCCGCCATTCGCGTAGTCGAGTGCGTCATCCCTTGACCTCGCAGCACTTGTAATTGCCCACTCTTTGTGCTAACATACGGACAATCTATAACCCAAAGGCCCTGACGGGGAAGAGTAGTTGGCGAAGGCGGCGAGAGCGAGCCGGGGAAGGTGAAAGCCCGGTAGCCAGCGCGCCAACGAATATCACCCCCGAGCCGCCACCCCAAAGCCGCTGGCGAGTAGGCGTGGACGATTCTCCCTCGTTACCGGGAGCAGGCATCGGTCGGCGTTTGACCCGTGCCGGTTGAGGGGGCAGGAAGACCTGCCAACCAGAGTGGTACCGCGGGCCTTGCGCTCGTCTCTGTCAAGAGACGAGCGCTTTTGGGTTAATGACCATCTGGAGTTGGTGAACGCTGGCGAGGACCCGGAGGTGCAAGCTATGAAATCGGTCTCGATATACGACACAACCTTGCGCGACGGCTGCCAGGCCGAGCAGGTAGCCTTCAGCGTGGAGGACAAACTCCGCGTGGCTCAGGCCCTGGACCAACTGGGAGTGGACTTCATCGAGGGGGGTTGGCCGAATGAGACCAACCCCCGCGACCGCGAGTTCTTCGCCCGAGGCGCTGACCGGGAGTGGCAACATGCCCGCCTGTCGGCTTTCGGCAGCACTCGCCGCAGCAAGATCGCCCCGGAGGATGATCCCCAACTCGAGCAGCTTTTGGCCTCGCAGGCTCCGGTGATCTGCATCTTCGGCAAGTCCTGGGATCTGCATGCCCGTGAGATCCTACGGGTGTCGCTGGAAGAGAACCTCGCGATGATCGAGGAGTCGGTGGCTTTCCTCAAGTCCCAGGGGCGCACTGTGTTCTTCGACGGGGAGCACTTCTTCGATGGCTACCGGGCCGACGCAGCATATGCGCTGGAGACGCTGCGCGCCGCCGTGCGCGGTGGCACGGACCTGGTCATCCCCTGTGACACCAACGGCGGAAGCTTGCCCTGGCAGATCCAGGAGATCATGGAGCTACTCGCCGCCGAGTTGACCGTGCCACTGGGGATTCATTGCCACAACGACTCTGGCCTGGCGGAGGCCAACTCGCTGACGGCCGTGCGGACCGGGGCGGTCCAGGTCCAGGGAACCATCAACGGGTACGGGGAACGTGCTGGCAACGCCAATCTGTGTACCATCATCCCTAGCCTGGAGCTGAAGATGGGGCTGTCTTGCCTGCCGGAGGGCAAGCTTGCAGATCTCACCTATGTCTCCATGTATGTCTCCGAGCTCGCCAATCTACCTCACAACACGCGCCAGCCTTACGTGGGGCGCTCCGCGTTTGCACACAAGGGCGGCATGCACGTCAATGCGGTCATCAAGAACCCCAGCTCATTCGAGCATATTGCACCGGAGAAGGTGGGCAACCAACGCCGCATCCTGGTCTCGGACTACGCCGGTCGCAGCACCATTCTGGCCAAGCTGCAGACCCTCTACCCTGACCTGCAGCGCGACGACCCCCTCGTGCAGCAAGTACTCGACGAGGTCAAGCAGAGAGAAAATCGTGGTTACGAGTACGAGGCCGCCGACGCGTCTCTATCTCTCCTGGCCAACCGGATTCGTGGCGAGTATCCCGACCTGTTCCGTTTGCACGGCTTCCGCGTCATCGTCGAGAAACATCATCAGGAGGATGTGCCATACGCCGAGGCCACGATAAAGGTCAAGGTCAATGGCGATGAGTTCTTGACTGCTGCGGAGGGGAATGGCCCGGTCAATGCGCTTGACTCGGCGCTACGCAAGGCCTTGCTCCCCAAATACCCCGAACTGGATGACATGCAGCTGGTGGACTACAAGGTGCGTGTGCTGGAAGCCACACAAGGCACAGCCACCGCAGTGCGAGTGCTCATCCAGACTACCGATGGCGAGGAGACCTGGGGCACGGTGGGTGTAGCCGAGAACATCATCCAGGCCTCGTGGGAGGCGCTGGTGGACAGCATCATCTACGGTCTGCAGAAGCATCTCGCCCGCCGCACGGAATGATGAGTGAGGAAGTGATCGTCACCACCTCGCGCAAGGCCGCGCCGGAGCGCCTGGCGGAAGCCGAGCGCTGGGCGGAGCGCCTGCACGTGCCCGTGGTGCCGCGCACGGACCTGAGCCTCGCAAAGCTGACCACGGCTGCCGGTGTGCCCGGAGTCCTCGTGGTGGGTGGAGAGCGTGTCACTTACCATGAGCCTGGACGAGGGTTAAACTACTTCTTCCACCCCGGAATGGCGCGGCGGCGAATCCGCAACTATGAGTCCGGTCACGGCGACCCCATGGCCACCGCGATGCGCCTGCAAGCCGGCGATAAGGTGCTGGATTGCACGCTGGGCCGGGGGACCGATGCCACCTTGGCCAGTCACGTCGTGGGTCCGAGTGGAAGGGTGATGGGGCTGGAGAAAGCGCCGATTCTGGCCTGGCTGACGATCGAGGGCCTGGCGACGTACGAGATCGACGACCACCTCACCTGCGAGGCCATGCGCCGCATCGAGGCCCGCTGCGCGGATCACCATGAGTTACTGGCGGCACAGGCGAGGCGCAGTTTTGACGTGGTCTATTTTGACCCCATCTTCGACCAACCGCTTGAGCGCTCCTCCGGAATGATTCCCTTACGCGCCCTGGCCTGCCCTGACGCCGTGACTCCTGAAACTGTCGCCTTGGCCCGGCGAGTGGCTCGCCGGTGCGTGGTCATCAAGCAACGTCGCGGCACAGAGCTGTGGGAGGGGTTGGGCGCCGAGGTCACACTGGTAGCGGGCGGTAAGAGCCGGATTGAGTACGGCGTCATAGAGCCGTAAAGGTCTAGTCCGAGACTCCATATACCTCTTCGGACAGCTCCCTCAGAGCGATGAAGTTCTCCGCGGCGTACTCGGTGTACGTCCCGGAGGAGGTCCCGCCCAAGATGAAGCCGTCGGGTCCCGCCACCTCCAGTCGCTCTCGACCGACTTGCAGGACCTCTTCGCGGGGCTTCTTCCCCAGTATCTCCATGTCGTCGAGATTGCCGAGCATACACACCTTCCCTCCCAGGTGCTGCTTGGCCTCAGCCAGGTCGCAGTCGCCCCAGGGCCACGCCTCGAGCGGGTCCAGGGAGTCAGTGTCCAGGCGCAGGAGCAGGTCGTAGAGGTTGGTCATCGGCCCGTGGTTGTGGGTATGCACCAGCCCGCTGTGGCGATGGACAATCTCATGGAGGCGGGGATTGTAGCCCACAATGAGCCGTTCATAGGCCTGGGGCCCCAGCATCACGGAGGCGTACTCGGGGCCGACCATGCGCCAGGCCTGGCCGCCGGCAGCACAAGCCCTCTCCAGCCATTCTGCCAGTCGGTCGGTGCCGACCTGCATCATCCGCTCCATCATCTCCGGCGCCTCCACCCACAGCAGGCAGAAGTCCTCCGGCGAGAAAAGCTCTGCGATCCAGCAGATGGCGTCAGCGCAGTCGATCAGCGTCAGGCCCTCCTCCCCGACCTGAGCCTCCATCTCCAAATACATACTCAAGTCCACCGGCGCGGGCTGAAAGTCCATCTCGAGCATCGCCTCGCCGTCCGCGGGGGTCGCGCAGGGAAACTTGACCGTTGCCGCCGTAATCTCGGTCCGGCGAATGATCTGCGTCAGCGGTCCGCGGGGGGTCTGGTAGACGATATGCGTTTCGCTACCGTGATCTTCGGTGCGAATCGGCGGATCCGTACCGCGGATCGCATTGCTCCCCGGGCCCACGTACGCGATCAGGTCCGTCTCATGCAGTAGCCGCTGGCCGAGCGGCGTGTCCAGCCCGAAATGGGAGGTGCCGAAAGGGGCCACCGGTACCCGATCCGGCGTCCCGCACTTCATGGCACAGATCAGGCGCTCTCGGGAAGTCATGGGTGTCTCCTTGGCTACCACGGTACGACGGGCGTCTCGCCCGTCAGTCACTGCAACCGGCCCGGTTGGCCTACCGGCTAGCCGCTTGCACCTTCTCAATCATCGCCGCGACCTGTGCGCGGCGAGTTAAGAGCACGCCCGGGTCATGAGTCCATTTCAGCGGCCCTGCATAGATCTCCGGCCCGACGTTCAGCAAGACCTCTCCCTGATCGAGGAGAGGTGAGTCTGCGCTTTTCGTCTCCAGGTCCTGCAGGGCCTTCCTCAGAACCACAAGATACTCGTAGTCTTCGACGCCATCGCGCATGTGCTCCAACCGGATACTGGGCAGGAGCTCCTGGTCCGGCCCGGGATAGCACTGGTTGCTCAGCCCCAGGGAGGGGTCGATCCAGGGGACGTTGGGCCAGCGCTGCTCCGGCGGCTTGCGCATCTGGGCCGTGTTGTAGTGGAATCCGCCCAGCGCGTAGACATTCCATCCTTGCGACTTGTCGCGCCAGGTCTCCCAGAAGTACACGCGGAGGCCCAGCGCACGGTCGCGGGCCGTGACCCCGATGCTCTCGCCGCCGTCCTCCCGCGTGAAAGCGGGTGCGCAGAGGTAAGTCCAGAATTCCCGCCCCTGCGCCTGTTGCTCGTGGCAGTCCCGGAGGGTAGCCTCATCGAGATAGACTGCTGCCGGGCCGTAGATGTGGAGATAGCCTTCCGTTCCAGGCCGGGAAGGCACCACGCCCCAGGATAGCAGCCGCAGACCAGGCATCAATCCCTGCAGGGCCGAATGCTCGACCTGCAACTGGCGGATGCGGCTCTCGTCATTTGGCTCATCCACGGACTCCCAGTAGGCCATACTCCCCCAGCCCTTGCTCTGGACATACGCCCACCAATCGCGCATGCACTGCTGGAAGAGGGGGTCCTTGAAGACGACTTCCCAGCCCCGGCCCCACAGCTCCTTGGGCGGGTAGTCGCTCACCTTCCCCGTTTCGCGGTCAATCAGCTTGAACCACGGATACCCCCACATGCCATCGAAGCCCATGGTCCAGGACTGACCACAGGAGAAGTTGATGTTCAACGCCGTCGCTCCGTGCTTGACTGCTAGCTCCAGACGCTTTCCCAGCTCGCTGAAGTCGAAGGTGTACTTCCCGTCCTTCTCCTTGTAGATGATCACCTTGGGTACCATCGAGTAAGTGTCGCCCGCGCAGGGGTTCAACCGGTAGCGCTCCTGGAAGGCGCAGATGGCGTCCAGTTCCTCCAGGCTCGGTTCGTGGCCATAGAACCGCTCCCAGCTAAACACGATGTCATACTCGTAGTTGGGGAGGCTGTTCTTGTCCGGCAAGACAAAGTCCCAAACCTTGAGCTGGAGGGGCAATCGCACCGGTGGCCCTTGCAGCCCAATCACGCTCACCGTACCGCGATAGTCCCCCGAAGCCGCATCCTTGGGCACATAGATCTCCAGCCACACAAAGGTGGCCTCCTCGCGCTGAGCCGTAAAGGCCTGCTGGGGCAGCAACGGATCTGGCCATTCGTTCCGCTCGGATCCGGTGTAAGTCGCCGGGTCTTGGGCATAGATATGGCCCACCGGTCGCCAGGTTACGTTGCTGCCTGCGATCACGTGTCCCTTGCCGTCCGTCAGGTCGCTGACCATAAGGCTGAGATCAGTGACTGCACCCCGGAAGGGTACGATGACCAGCTGGACGTTTTCCCACTCATTGCGCGCGGCAGAGACCTCGAGGGGCGCCTGCGGGCGTCCCAGGTAGAGGTAGTCACGCGAGGCGCGCTCAAAGACACTGACGGGGGCCACCGCAAAGCGCGCCTCAGGGATCTGCTTCTGTGTCTGGACCCGCAGCGTCTCCCGGATTGACCGGGCCCGGAAATCCTTGGCATCACTGTAAAGCCGCGCCGCGTCCCGCACCAGGTCCTCCCAGCCGGAAGCGGTGAGCTGTAAGCGCCTGTTCCAGCGACCGTTGATCTCTCCGGCACGGGCTTGTAGGCGCTCCCCAACCCTCTGCAGGGCCGAGCTAGCCCCTGGTGTCGCGGTGAGCCGGTGCACACCGTCCTGCACCCACCGGACCGATTCCTCCACCTGCTTGTCCACCTCCGGAGCCACGAACCAGGCCGTCCCGCTGACCAGCAACCGCGGGCCCCAGTAGACAGTCACCTCCGCTTGCTGAGAGCCTCCGGTGTGAATCACATAGTCCAGCGGCAATTCCTGCTTCGCGCCAGCGGGCAAGAGATATGGAGGTCCCAGCCTTGCTCATTTCCTGGCCGTCGCGCACCACGCGCAGGCTAGCCGTGACGTCCACTGCATCTCCAGTGGTATTGCTCAGCGTGAAGGAAGCCTGGTTATGTCCCAGCGCCAGGTCTCCAATCTTGCTGATCTCTGCCGTCGGGCGGGGCTCCGTCAGGGCCTGAAAGATGAGCTGCCCATAGCGTTGTATCTGATGCCAGCCGGTGTTCAAGAAGCTCCAGGCAGACTGCTCCCGCAGCCGCGCCTGGTTACGACAAACCATGAATGTCCAGCGCTCGCCGGGCCGGGGGGAATGCACAAACTCGCCGGGACTGACCAGGATGCGATGGGGCACCTTGAACTCCGCATACCACGCCTCGGCCCCATGCCAGGTCTGCACCTCCCAGGCACCGTTCCACGCGGCCCCTAGGCCTGCTGTGCTCCAGCCGCCATCCCAGCGAATACCGCGCGCACTGGTGACAAGCTGGAAGTAAGGCGTGCCCCGTGCGTCTTGAGGCGCGATGAAGACCTCCAGCGAGTCGTCAGAGAAGACACCGGTCATGTCGCGCATCTCCTGATTCGTCTGGGTCTTTAGCCCCGCCATCTGTGACTCATGACAGGTCACCAGGAGATAGAGCGCCTCAGTGTCGTAACAGACCTGGAACTCAGTCTGCTCCCGGGGCCGGGCGGCAGTCTTGTACACATAGAAATCGCCGCCCTTGGGGGCAAACTGCCAGATGGCATCATCTGGCTTGCCGTCTATCTTCGGGGCCTGCCCCACCCAGGGCACATTCAGCACCAGCGCCGCGGGCTCCACCGGCTTGCGTTCCTGTGCCCACACCGAAATGGCCGCCACCATCAGCAGGGCGACATTGACCGTCAGAAGCATCCCTCTCACAGCCATCGCCTCCCGTTCGCTCCTGCTGTGCTGCACCTGCACACGACCACTTGCTGCTAGCCCCCCGGGAAGGGTGGCGCTTTCGTCCCGAAGCCGAAGGAGATGAAGGTCCATACCATACCCATCACAAACTCGCCGAAGATGAAGCCCAGGAACAGGGGCCGCAACTTCAGGTACGTTCGGACCCCGCCATAGCGAGTGATCGCACTCTTCACGATCCAGGCCACCAGCGCCGGGAACCAGAAGATGACCATGATCCAGGAGATGGACAGCGCCGCACCGAGAGGATGGAACGGCCACCACACATACAGCCGCCGCATGGCTCCCAGAAACAGGCAGAAGCCTGCGCCGGCGAAGATCCAGAGCGATCGCAACGGTCGGAACTGCTCCATACCGTCCAGCAGTCCGGCGAATTGCAGGAACCCCTGATTCGGGTTCCCCCACTGCCCGTAGACGTACGACCACATGGTACTTCCGCCCCGCGTATAGGAGAGCGCAAGCACACCGACTCCCGTGAGCAGAATGGCCCAGGCCAGACTGCCCACCGTGATGCCCAGGACCTTCCGCCGTGGCATCTTGACCCCGTCGGCCATGTTTTGAGCATCTAGAATGCCGGTCAGGGGCGTGCCTCGCAGGTCGCGCGTAAACAAGCTGAGGCTGAAGGCTAGCAGCGTCAAGTTTTGAGGGCCGACTTTCACGGCGGGGCTGAAGGCCCGCCACACATCAAAGGGGGCAAAGGTCCCCTCGGTCATGGGGGCACCCGCCTCCGCCGTAGCACGGGACATGATCACGGACTGGAACAGCAGGTAGATCCCAAACTCGACCAGCGCCATCGTTACCGTCCCACCGGCCGTAACCCACCAGACGACAATTCCCGCCAGGGCTGCCACTACCAGGATCCCCGCCGTACGCAGGCTGAGCAGAGTATTAGAGGCCTGTGGATCCCCAAGTGATTGCCGGCGCCAGATGTCCTTCAGCCGCGAGCGCGAGTTGAAGAGCATCAGTGCCACCAGTGCGACGTAAATCCCTGCCGTCTGATCAGCCACGAACTGCTTGCCAGCGGCATGCATTGCTCCGCTGGGCGCGCCGATGATCGCTCCGGCTGCGACTTCCTGCAGCCGCGCAAAGACGTAGAAGAACCACAAGCTAAACACCATCTCGCTGGGCAGCAGATAGAACAGCCCCAGACCGGCGAGAGAGAACACCAGGTAGCTGGCCTGCATGGCACTCCAGGGAAAGCTGGTGAATCCCACCGAGACCATGGTCTTGATCCCCGGAATCTGGGGCCAGATCTCGTGCAATCCGTTCAACCCCATGAAGGCCGCCGAACACAGAAAACCCAGCCAGGTCAGAGGATTGCGCAGGAAGTCTCGCGCACCCGAGGTGGAAGTCGCCAGCTCCAGAGGCAGCTTGGTCAGGGGGAAGGACAAATGCTCCTCATCGGCCCAGAGCTTGTACATGATCGCGCCCATGCCGATGAACGCCATGTACACCAGTCCAAACAACACCAGCCAGATCGCCGTGGGCAGCAGCCAGGGTACCCAGGGTATGGAGGCTCCCGCCGGCAGACCCTCATAGTAGTATTTAACCAGCGGCTGCGCTATACCCCCTTCCGGATTCCAGGGCACCAGCCACGGTTTGATGTTCGGAAAGTACAACTGCTGCCAGTGGTTAGCAGGGGAAGCGTAATAATTCACGCTGACCATCGTGGACCACAAACGCTGGCCTACTCCCCGCGAGGCTACCATGGAGGAGAACAGGAGCATCACATAAATGACGATGATCTCCGCGGGTCGCAGACGCATGCGGGGCCAGATCCAGCCGGCCAGCCGGTTGAGCAGCACTACCAGAAAGAGCAGCCCCACCGCCACCGGCGGAATCTGCAAGTACCCGATCTGGATGGTGCCTTGTGCATACTCCGCCCAGATGACGGTAGCGATCGCCACGGCACTGGTCAAAAGCCCCAACACGACCGAGCGGGGCGTCACCGCCCCCATGGCCTTCTCGCGTGCGGCCTCGATCCCACGTTGTGGAGTATTCTCTGCTGCCATGACTGGAGCTCCTCATTCTCTTTGATGCAGACAGCATCTGCTCCACCTTGGGAGCCGCCGTCCAAGCTGAAAGCCCGCCATGCGGGATGATGGCATGGGAGGAGAGTGCCTGCGACCCATGCAGTTGTTACTGACCCCTGCAATTCACCGCCACGGCCCGGGAGACCTTCCCCTCTGATCCCATTTACTCTCTCCCTCGCACAATCACAAAATCTCTGTTCCGGGACGCGGGCAGGAGGATTTGTGCTCTGCGGGGAGAAAAGAAGCTTGCAGCATTAAGGCACACCTGCGCAAAGGGAGGCTTCACAAATGAAACAAGTCCGAATCGGCCTGGTGGGCTACAACTTCATGGGACGGGCGCACTCCAACGCTTATCGCCAGGTGCCCTTCTTCTTTCCGGAGTTGCCGGCACAGCCGGTCATGCAAGTGCTCTGCGGCCGGACCAAGGAGCGTACGCGCGCGGCTGCCGCGCAGTTTGGCTGGCCGGAAGCCGTCTTCTCAGTCAATGAGCTCCTCACACGTGAGGACATTGATCTCGTAGACATCACGGCGCCCAACAACCAGCACGCCGAGCTGGTCATCCGTGCCGCAGAGGCCGGCAAGCACGTCTTCTGCGAGAAGCCGCTGGCCACTAGCCTCAAGGACGCCCGGGCCGCCCTCAAGGCCGTGCAGAAGGCCGGCGTGATCCACATGATTTGCCACAACTATCGCCGCGCTCCCGCCGTCTCACTGGCCAAGCGTATGATTGACGACGGCCTGATCGGCCAGGTCTACCACTGGCGGGCCTTGTACCTCCAAGACTGGCTGATGAGCCCGGAGACGCCGATGATGTGGCGGGTGCAGAAGCGCATCGCCGGCTCCGGCTCCTTGGGTGACCTGATGGCGCACAGCATTGACCTGGCCCTGTGGCTGGTGGGCGACATTGACCGCGTCTCGTGCGACATGGAAACCTTCATCAAGAAGCGCCCCAAGCTGGAGACCTTCGACACTGGCCTGGGTGGGAAGGCCAAGGCTGGCGCCCCTATGGGCAAGGTGGATGTGGACGACGGCGTCATCGCCCTGGCTCGCTTCAAGAACGGCGCCATGGGGACCTTCGAGGCTACCCGCTTCGCCGCCGGGCACAAGAACTCCAATATCTTCGAGATCAACGGCTCCAAAGGCTCGCTGCGCTTCGATCTGGAGCGCATGAACGAACTGGAATACTACAACACCGCCGAGGGCGATGTGACTGGCTTCCGCGTTATCCAGGCCACCGAGGATAGCCACCCCTACATGGGGCTACCCGGAGGCGGTCCGCGCTACTGGCCAGTTGCCCATATCCTGGGCTACGAGCACACGTTCATAAATACAGTTGCCGACCTGATGACCGCCGTCGCCAAGAAGAAGGTGCCCTGGCCCAACTTGGAGGACGGCGTCAAGACCCAGGCGGTCCTCGAAGCCTGCGACACCTCGGCTCGCGAGGGCAAGTGGGCCAAGGTCCCGAAGATATGAGCCGGTAGTCATAGGATGTCCATCTGCCGCTACGAAACGCTGGTTGAAAAGCCCTTGGGCCCTAAGAACGATAATTCCACTGGCCTGGCGGGGCGGCAAATACCTGCTAATAGGAGGCTACATCATGTCTAGCGCAGTGAAGCGGCTTTTGTACGTGGCATCAGTGCTATTGGCGCTGAGTCTGCTACTTGTGGCTACCGGGTGTCCCGGGCCGAAGCCAGCCGAGGAGCTTTCGCCGGAGGCTCCCCTCGGTGCCTCCCCCGGACCGCCTGCACCTGAGGCGCCCGAGCCCGCAGCCACTGCGGAGGAGGCGCCCCCGCCCGACTCCTTCGCCTGGACCGACAGCCCGAGCCTGGCCAGCATCCCGGGCGGCGCTATCACCGGCCAGATCAATGGCAAGCCTTTCACGGCCAAGCTCGTGCGCGTCAAACAGGAGGACAAGACCTTCGCCCTGGAGATAGTCGATAAGAGCGCCGATAAGCCCACGGATGCGGTCTCAGGCGCTACGGGCGTGCAACTGACCTTCTCCCTGCCGGAGGGCAAGCCGGGCGAACTGGTGCTGCCAGTCGCCGCCACCAAGGAATCGGGCAAACAGCACGCCTACTACTGGTATCCCCAGGGCGGCGACAAGGGACCCATGAGCGTCAACTGCCCCTGGGGCTGCGCCTTGCAGATTACCGAGTGGACGAAGGGCACCGACCCGCAGGACGAGTACGTCGTCGGGCAGGTGAAGGGCAAAGTGGCAGTTGTCTTCGACGACGAGGCCAAGAGCTGGGTGGCGGGCACCTTCGACTGCATTGAGATGAAGTGGTGACACTCCGCATACCCCCGCCGCGAGCGAGGGGGCGGTGCATCGAGTCCGTCTTCGCAACTTACGACTCGCGACTCAAAATGGGAGGTCTTACTGATGAAAGTCGGAGCTTTTACGGTCGCCAAGGGAGATCTGCCGCTGGAAGCGGCACTGGACTGGTTCGTTGAGGCCGGAATGGAAGCGGTCGAGATCGGCACGGGAAACTTTCCCGGTAACTCGCACTGCGATCCCGTCAAGTTAAATGCCGATGCCAAGGCTCGCGCCGCCTTCAAGAAGGCCATCACCAGCCGCGGGCTGGAACTCGCGGCTCTTTCGTGTCACGGCAATCCGCTACACCCGAACAAACGAATTGCCAAATCCCACCATGAAGTCTGGCGTGAGACGGTGAAGCTCGCCAAGAGCCTGGGCGTGGAGACCGTGGTCAACTTCTCCGGCCTGCCCGGCGGCTCGTCCAGTGACAAGGTCCCCAACTGGGTGGTCGCGCCTTGGCCTGAGGATCATCTTCAGGCCTTGGAGTACCAGTGGAATGAAGTGGCTATCCCTTACTGGAAGGAAGAGGCCGCGGTCTGCGCCCGCAACGGCGTCTACGTCTGTTTTGAGATGCATCCCAACTTCCTGGTCTACAACCCCGAGACTTTGATCAAGCTCCGGGAGGGCGTGGGCAAGAACGGGAACCGCCTCTGCGCCAATTTCGACCCCAGTCACCTGTTCTGGCAGGGGATCGAGCCTTCCGCAGCCATTCGCTGGCTCCAGAGCAAGGGCGACGTCATCAAACACTTCCATGCTAAGGATTCTCTGGTCTACCAGTGGAACGCTCGCGTCAACGGCGTGCTCGACACCAAGCACTATGGCGACGAGCCGAACCGAGCGTGGATCTTCCGCAGCGTTGGCTACGGCCACGGTGAAGACGTATGGCGCGATATGATCAGCACCCTGCGTATGATGGGCTACGACGGAGTGCTCAGCATCGAGCATGAGGACAGCCTGATGACGGCTGATGAGGGTTTCCGCAAGGGAGCCGCCCTCCTGAAGCAGGTCGTAATCAGCGAGGCCGCCGGTCCCATGACGTGGGCCTGAGGTGGTAGCACGGGCTTCTAAGCCTGTATTTCGTCCGATCCGTTTTCCCCGCCGCCACTGCGGGTGAAGCAAGCCGGGCGCCATGCGCGTAACCTGGAAAGCGCCGGCGCCCGCTTGCTCTTCTCGAGGTGAGACTTCCCCGCAAGTACCCTCCTACTTCACCCACGCATCCTCTGGCTTGGAGTCGCGCGGCTCTCTACCATGCGTCAGCACAGTCAGCTCCAGTTTCGGATAGATGTTCCCGAACCCATCCCGGCTGAACCATACACTGACACCGTTCACCACACACTTAATGGCCTGGGGCGCCTGAATCTTCAACGGCTGTGGCCCGTCGCCTTCTACGGTCACCGTGCTCCCATCCTCGGACGTCTCTACCTTCCATTCCTGCGCCAGTCGCGGCACGGGTACGATCAGTAACTCACCGGCAATCCCCGACCGCACGGGCTGGTGGTTGCACTCGACTACCGTGGCCCCCAAGTGCAGAGCCCTGACTATAGCTCCGCCCGGCGCTTGCACCTGGCACGAGTTCCCGTCGTTCATCACGCACAGCGGCCCGGCCGAGGACCCGACCAGCAGCTTCCCCCGAAAGGCCAGGCTATGGCCCCCGGCCAGCATATATCCCACCACACGCTCCCCCTCCGTACGCACCAGGGCGAATCTGGCGTCTGTCTCGAGATTCGCGCCGCGATAGGGCAGCTTGCGCGCGGGGTCGGCGAATAGGTAATCCGTATACGGCCCCCAGCGCAGTACGGCCTCGCCGGTGTCGCCCTCGCGGGTCAGCTCCGGCTGGGGATCGCGGTCATCATGTGGCAACAGCACCGCCGCAAACCCCGCCTGCACGACTTGCTGCTCGGCTTGCAGGCACGTCAGCCCCATTCGTGGCTTATGCGCAAAGCTGAACTCCAATGCCTCGGCGCCTGGCTGGATGAACCGCACCTGCATCCGTGCCCGCGGGTCAGTCTGTAGCGACCAATTCCCTCCCTCCGCCGCCGTCTGTCGTGGTAGCAGGGTCGCGGTGGGCGGCAAGGCCTCGATCCCTGGCCCGGCCTCCGTCCCCACCATGGTGTCCGGCGTCCACTCCGGATCGCGGCTGACCACTACCTGTGCTACTCGCCCACCCCGAGCCAGAGTGATGCCCACCGTGTTCTTCCCCGCCACCAGGTTCTGCTCGGCATAGCCGTACCAGCCCCAGTCCGCCAGGTGATCGCCCAGATACTTGTACCCGCCGCCACGCCCGTTGACCGTGATGCTCGCCGGATGCGTGAACCAGTTCTTCATGGCTGGCCACTTACGCATCAGGACCCAGACGGCGTACTGCCCCGCCTCCGCAACCTCCCCGCTGAACAACGCCGGTGCGCCTCGTTCCTCCGACTGCAGGTATTCCCCGCCGTACCGACTCCTCCAGGTAACCTGACCTGGTGCGCTGACCTCGCCCCAGGCCCGGCTGTGCATCTGCCAGGTATAGCGGCGCGGGTTCTCATCCTGCTGGTAGTCATCCACGATCACCGCATAGGGTTGGACGGACCCGCGTACGTATAACGCATAGCGGTCCGCTCGCTCCAACGACATGCGCTTCACCCAGATATACGGCAGCCCCAGGCCGTACTCCAACTTCACCCAGTCCGCCTTCCCCGGTCGGGTCTGGGTGTAGCCGACATACTGCTCGAAAGCTGGTTTGACGTCCATCAGGGTGAAGTCGCCCAGCTCCGAATGCATGTGGTTCCGGACGATCGCGTCCGATACATTAGCCCCTCCGCCAAGCATGGCCTTACCATCAATCAGGACTCCATTGTGGTCCTCGGAGCGCGTGTTCAGGTCCCCTGAGTCTGCCGCAAAGGCCAGCCCGTGCGAGTAGAAGGTGAAAGCGCCCTTGTCGCCATGCACCTTTCCTCCGCCGAAGGGCTCCATGGTGATGCAGAAGAAGCTTCCCTGCTCCCAGCCACTGCGGCTCAGCACCGGGCCCATGGAGGAGGACCAGCGGCACAAGGGCAAGTCCGGTGGCGCGACCGGCTTATCCGAATACTCCCCCCACAGCAGCCCCGGAGTCCCGTAAGTAGTGGTGCGCTCCGGCCCCAGGGCCTGATCCACCAGCCATTTGGCGGCCGGGTTGTCTCGCGTGGCTAATGTCAGGATGAGCGGGGTCGGTCCCTGATGAAAGCCCGAGGAGTAATTCCGGTTGTCAAACATGTACTCGCCGGGGATGCTTTCGTGCGCCAGCCAAATCGCGAACTCACGGAAGTTGGGGTGATCCACCAGCATGACTCCGTGCTGCTGCAGAGCGCGCACCCCATAGCCGTAATTG
>JAAYIR010000005.1 GCA_012523355.1 candidate division WS1 bacterium | reverse complement strand
GCCTCCAGCATCGTGAACTCGGGATTGTGGCGGGTGTCTATTCCCTCATTGCGGAACATGCGGCCAATCTCGAAGCCACGCTCCAGTCCACCGACCAGTAGCCGCTTGAGGTATAGCTCCGGAGCGATGCGCAGAAAGAGGTCGGTCTCCAGGGCATTGTGATACGTGGTGAAGGGCCGCGCGGCGGCGCCGCCATAAATGGGCTGCAGAATCGGCGTCTCCACCTCCAGGAAGCCTCGCTCACAGAGGCAGTCGCGCAGCGCCTGGGTAATGGTCGCCCGCGCGCGGAAGGTTTCGCGCACCTGCGGCTCGGTAATCAGGTCCAGATAACGCTGCCGATAACGAATCTCTGGGTCGTGCAGGCCGTGGAACTTCTCCGGCAGTGGGCGCAGGGCTTTGGCAAGGAGCATGAAGCTGTCCACCCGCACCGTCAGCTCGCCAGCGCGGGTACGGAAGACCTCACCCTGCACGCCAAGGAGATCGCCCAGGTCGAGGTCGGAGAAGGCTTCGAAGCGCTCCTCACCCAGCGTATCGAGTTTGGCGAAGAGCTGGAGGCGCCCGGATTCATCGAAGAGGTCGGCAAAGATGGCCTTGCCGTGTCCTCGTTTGGCCTGCAGACGGCCGCAGATGGCCACCGTCTGCTGCACCGCGGCCTCGCCAGCCTCCTGGATCTGGCCAGCGCGGTGGGTGCGGTCAAAACGTTGTATCAGGAAAGGATCTTGCCCTTCCTCTCTCAGGCGCTGGAGCTTGGTACGGCGGTTAGCCTCTTGATCCAGATCGGACATGAAACACCTCGCAGAACGTGGAGGGAACCCCTCCTGTGGGCGCAGCGCATCCACTCGCGTCAATCGCGGCTCTGCTGCAGACTCAGCACGGAGGCCACAGCGGCGAAGGCGCAGACTCCCTGCATCTAGCCGTCAGGGACAGCTCCCCGGATGGGAGCGGCGACACGCCCTCCCGCTATCCTGACACGCTCGATCTGCTCCGCCGTCACCGCGCGCTCAAAGGAGCGGAAACCGGCCAGCTTGAAGCCGTGGACTTTCGCGAGCTCGGTGATCTCGCGGACTTGCCCCAGACGAATCTCCCGGCCCAGAGAGTAGTCTGCGGTCTTTCCCGCGAGCGCGAGAATCATGGTCTCGGCCATGCAAGCGTAGGCCGTGCGCGGCGGGAAGCCGAAGTTGAAGTTGAACTGCACGTTCCCCGGGACCGCCACTGCGCCGCCCTCGATCACCAGGACGTCCTGGCGTTTATCAGCGACCTGGCGGCTCACGTCGCGGGGCCGGGCCACATCGCAGACCACCGCCCCGGGCTTGAGCATCTCCGGCTGCACCACCGCTTCCACGGCTGAGGTCACCGCAATCACGATGTCGGCCTCGCCCAGCGCTTTGTTGACCTCGGTGGTCACCTGGACCAGCGCTCCATAGGGGGCGATCTCATCCGCCAGGGCCTCGAGCGCTTCCCGGCGGCGGGCGCAGAGCGAGAGAGCTCCCACCGAGGGAGCCAGCAGCCGCGCACAGACCTGGCCGATGGAACCGGTGGCTCCGAGAATGGTGACCTTCGCCTCCGCCAGATTGATGCCTACCTGGCGCGCAGCCTCCAGCGCGCCTTCCATGGCCGTGGCGACCGTGTAGCTGTTGCCGGTGGTGACGCCGATATCCACCGCCTCGGCGATGCTGATTCCCGCGTCGCCCACGATGGAGGTGAAGGCCCCCAGCCCCACGATGTCCGCCCCGATATCCTGGGCCAGTTTGGCGCAGCCGATGATGTTTTCCAGGTTCTTCTTCTCGTCCCCGTGGATCAGGCGGCGAGCGGTCAGCGGACAGCCAATGAACCAGCCTTGCGTCTCCTCGCCGGTGGCTGAGACCACGCCGGTGATCTCGCTTACCACCTGGTTGGGCCGGACCCGCGCCACCAGGGACTCCATCCAGGAAGGCGGCAGCATGCGCATCCAGGCGTATTTCCGGTAGTAGTCGGATACCGACAGGGGATGCACGATAAAGGCGAAGCGGTGCATCAGTTCAGCGCCTCGGACTTTCTGCTCTGCAGGTCCCGGAGGGTAGGCTGCCACCCCATCCGGTGGGCCAGCTCCAGGTAGTCCTCGGGCCCGATATCCTCTGGCCGCCGGCCCAGCAAAGTGACGAAGATTCCCTGGAGAACGTTGGTGCCAAAGCTGCGTCCCGCCACCACCGGCGTCGTCGTGATCAGCCGCCTCACTCCGCGGCCGCGCAGGTGCTCCACATCCGCTTCAGTAGTTGTGTTGGTCAGAATGGTCTTCCCTTCCAGAGACTTCGGCATGTGCCGGACCACGAGTAGCGCGTCCCCGGCGATCAGATCCGCCCACTGGTAATACTTGCCCCACTTGGGCACCGTCTTCTCCTGCTTCTTGCCCGTGGGATAGATCCACTTGAAGGGCAGCCGGCCCAGGAGGGGCAGCGCCAGCGGGGCCAGGAGGTTGATGGACCGGAGCGTTCGCAGGGGTATCGGTAACCCCACATTGAACATCAGGTCCCCGAATACGAGCTGCGGGCAGACCTGCGCCAAGGCCTCCGCCATCCCGAAACGGTCCGTGGCGCAGACCAGGAAGACCTTGGCTGTCTCGAAGTCAATCGTTCCCTGCTCCTGCAGAAGCTGGACTGCCTCACGCTCCAGGGTATTCTTCAGCCCGGAGCCATCCACCACCGGGGTGTGCCGGACCGCCGCCACCTGGCGCATGACGTCATAGAACGGATAGAAGCGGTGGTTCCAGTGTAGCCCCAGGTTGGTACCGCCTACGGTCAGGGCGTCCACCCGACCGTCGTTCTCCCGCATCAGCCGCCCGAAAAGTCCCAGGTCGCCGTCCGTGCCGCGTCGTTCGAGTTGGAACTCCTCCCCCAGGACAGTGGCGGTCGCGATCTTGTCGCGGCTGGACGATCCCAGGCTCAGGCTCAGGATATGGCGCACCTTCGATGAGCTCCTGTGTGCGGCTTCACCGCTGGCCCTGTTCAGGGAGAGCGTGGCCGTCTAGCTGGCCACGGGTGCAAGACCATCCATCAGCGCCGCCCGGACCTCCGTCAGCGTCGTGGCGGCCATGATCGCAGCTCGCGTGGTTGCCGCGCCGGGCAGACCGGCGACGTAACGCGCCAGCATAGGGCGCATTTCTCGTACCCCGCGCGCCTCGCCCCGCAAGGATACCGCCATTTGCGCATGGCACAAGGCCACGGCAAGACGCTCCCCGAGGCCGGGAACGGACGCCCTCTCGCCGCGCAGGTCTGCAGCGATCCGGGCGAATACCCAGGGATTACCGATGGCGGCCCGCCCCACCATCACGGCCGCACAGCCGGTCTCCTCGAACATCCGCCGGGCCGCCTCCGGGCCGTCCACGTCTCCGTTGCCGATGACCGGCACCTCCACCTCCCGCACCAGCCGGGCGATGGGTTGCCAGTCTGCGGACCCCGCAAAGCGCTGACTCAGACTCCGGCCATGTAAAGTGATCGCCGCCACTCCGGCTTCGGCAAACCTGGCTCCCAGGTCCAGGTACAGATCGCGGCCTGCCACCCGCGCCGCGCGCAGTTTCACCGTCACTGGCACCGACACCGCCCGCGCGACCTCCCGCACAATCGCCACCGCGGTCTCCGGGGTCCGCATGAGCGCCGCACCAGCCCCGGTCTTCATGACCTTGGGCACGGTGCAGCCCATGTTCAGATCAACTACGTCAGCCCCGGCAGCCACCGCCTGGACAGCCGCCTGGGCCATGGCCTCCGGATCGCGCCCGAAGAGCTGCAAGGCAACCGGATGCTCTTTCGGGTCGGTGCGCAGCATTTCCCGAGTGGCGCGATTGCCATGGCGCAAGCCAAGGGCTGACACCATCTCGCTGCACACCAGTCCGGCTCCGGCGCGTCGGGATAACAGCCGCATCGGCAGGGCCGTGTATCCAGCCAACGGCGCCAGGACCAAGGGCGGGTCAATGGTCAACTCTCCCAGACGCATGGGCTTCATGGAAGGGTCGTGGCCTCATAGGCCAGACGTAACCCCTCCAGGGTCAACTCCAGCCGGAGCTGCGCGGGCCCCCGGAGGCGATCCTCCAACAGCCTGGCGTCCCCACCTGTGAGTATAACCTCCGCCGGGGATTCTGTCATCTGCTGCAAGTGGTCCACTAGCGCCTGCGCCGTGCCTACCAGCGCCGACTCCAGACCCAGGGCAAGGTTCTCGGCCGTGTCCACGCCAGCGCCCGCCGGGGCCGAGATCCCCTGGGCGGGCGGCAGATGAGGTGCGAGATGAGGCGCGCCAGCCAGGATTCCCGCTCGTGCCGCTGGCAGCCCGGGAGCGATGGCGCCGCCCAGGTGCACGCCGTCGGCTCCCACCAGGTCCGCAGTCAGGCAGGTGCCAGCGTCGAGGATGAGGCAAGGGTGCTCGCCGGCGGCAACGGCCGCCAGTACGTTGGCGGCGCGATCTGCGCCGAGTTGCCGCGGATCGCGATAGCAGGTCTGGATGGGCGCCGCGAAGTCCTGCCCCAGGACCAGTGGACGGAGTCCCAGCCGCGCCTCCACCGTGACCAGCCACGGCTCACGGTCCGGGCGGGAAAAGCATGCCGCCACGACGTCCGGGTCTTCTGCGGGGAGGTTCGGCAGGCGCAGCACGGCCTCCAGCAGCTCGAGAGCTTTGCCCGTGTCGCCACGCAGCACAGGGGCCCAACCCCTCCCCGTCCATACCCCGGCCTGGGCAGTGGAGTTGCCCACATTCAGATACAAGCGCCAGCCGCTCACAGCTTGATCGCCTCCAGACTAAACTCACTCGGCGAGGTGTCTCCCCGGCTACGCAAGTAGACCACCTCGCGCAGATAGGGCGCGGGGGTGACCAGGGTCACCAGGCCCACGCGTCGGAGACTGACTCGCGCCGGGTGCCCGTGTCCCGAGAGCAGCAGATCCAGCTCCGGGCAGAGGGCCGCCAACTCCTCGTCGGTCTCCGGCCCCAGGTGGCTGAGCGCCACCAGCCAATCCACCTGCGACCGCAGGTCCTCCACCTGAGCGCGCGCAATCTCTTGCCACGGTTGAAAACGCAGATCGGAGAACGCTTCCAGCGCCGCGCCGGGACAAATCATCTCCCGCATCAGCCCGAAGCAGCCCACCCGATCACCACCCGCGCTGGTCAGGATGACGTGCGAGGAGAGGGCCGGCTGCCCGTCGCGGCGGGTAAGATTGGCGGCCAGCACGGGGAAGGTGGCCGTGACGGTCTTGCGCAGCAGCCCCCGGTAACGAAAGAAGAACTCGCGGTTACCAGCAGCCATCGCCTGGTATCCTGCCTCGTTCATCCGGGTGAGAACCTGCTCGGTCCAGGGCCAGACCAGCACGTTCGGCGCCGTGACTGCGTCTCCGCAGTCCACCAGCAAGGCTTGCCGTTCCTGGCGCAGGGCCCGGAGACGCTGCGCTGCGGCGCGAGTGAGCCGTCCGTGCAGGTCCGTGGTACAGAGGAGTGTGAGCGCGGCCATGGTGGCGGCCCCTAGACCACGCCCGCTCGAATGAGATCCTGGATATCTACCACGCCCACCGAGTGGCCTTGGGCGTCCACCACCGGCAGGTTATCGAACTGTCGCTCCTGCATCAGGCGCGCCGCCTCCGCGGCCAGCATATCTGGCGGGCAGGTGGTGGGGTTCCGCGTCATGACCTCCTCGACCGGGCGCGACATTAGCCCTCCCAGGTCGGGAGTCTTCTGCAGGAGTACGCGCACGTCGCCGTCCGTGAAGAACCCCCGCAACATGCCCTGCTCATCAACGACGTTGACCACGCCCCGGATGGAGGCCTGGCTCATGGCCATCAGCGCATCCAGTACCGTGGCCTCCGGGGCCACGACCGGATTGTCCGGGCCACCGTGCATGATATCCTCCACCCGCAGCAGGACTCTCCGACCCAAAGCTCCCGCGGGATGGCAGTTGGCGAAGTCGTCCACGGTATATCCCCGCGCGGCCATGGTCGCCATCGCCAGCGCATCACCCAGAGCCAGGGCTGCCACGGCCGAAGCCGTGGGCGCCAGTCCCAGCGGGCAGGCCTCCTGTACCACCTCCGCGTTGAGGTAGACATCAGCATACCGCGCCAGACTGGAGTCTGCGTTGCCGCAGATCCCGATCAAATGCGCTCCGCGGCGCTTGATCGCCGGCAGAATGGCATTCAGCTCTGCGCTTTCACCGCTCTGCGAAAGGGCGATCACCACGTCGTTCTCGGTAATCATGCCCAGATCGCCGTGGGCTGCATCGGTGGG
>JAAYIR010000168.1 GCA_012523355.1 candidate division WS1 bacterium | reverse complement strand
TCCGTCATCCCCGGCATGGTGTTTACCTCCGTCACCCACAGCCTGCCCTGGGGGTCCAGGTGCATGTCCACGCGACTGACGCCGTGGGAGCCCAGGGCCTGATGTGCCCGCAAGCCCACTGCCTGTGCCTCTCCCGTTGTCTCCGAGCTGATCCGCGCCGGCGCAATCAAGTCCGTCAGGCCCTTGACGTACTTGGCCTCATAGTCGTAGAACTCGCGGTGGGGCACCAGCTCCAGCACCGGCAGCGGCCGCAGCCGCTCTCCTACGCCGATTATCCCCACCGTCAGCTCCGTCCCCGGAACATAGCTCTCCGCCATGCCCTCCCCGTAGCGCACCACCAACGTCTCCAGGTCCGCCCGCAACTGCTCCCGCCTCTTGGGGATGGTAATGCCCACACTAGACCCCTCGCTGATCGGCTTGAGCACCACCGGCAAGCCCAGCTCCGCCACAATACGCTCCGTAGCCTCCTCCAGGTCGTCTCTCGCCGTCACCACCCGCCAGTCTGGGGTAGGTATCCCCAGGACTCGCAGTACCCGTTTGGTCTGCACCTTGTGCAGGGCCAGGGCCGAAGCCAGTACCCCGCTGCCGGTATACGGAATCCCCGCAAACTCCAGCAGCGCCTGCATGACCCCATCTTCCCCCAGCGCCCCATGCAAGGCGATGAAGGCCACGTCCAGCCGGGCGGCCAGCAGCGTTTCCATCCCGGGTGGCTGCGGATCCACCTCCACCGCCTCAAAGCCTTGCCGGCGCAGGGCCTCCAGGATGCCGCGGCCCGTGCGCAGCGAGATCTCGCGCTCGCTGCCTATGCCGCCAGACAGGACACCGATACGCCGGCTACGAAGAGATTCGAGGTCAGAAGTTGAGTCTTGCATGATAGTATGGGCGCGGGCACGAGAGAGCGCAGGAAACGGCGGAGGTCATCCCTCGGCGCGGCGCGGACGGGCCAGAACCAGGTACAGGACCGCGAACAGAATCATCACCAGGCTGAAGGCCTGAGCCTCGGTCAGCGCCGGAATCAGGGCAAACATGCGGGCGCTGGCCCCGGCTCGCCAGAACTCAGCTACAAAGCGCTCCGCCCCAAACAGCGCCAGCGAGAAGATGAACAAGTGACCGGCCCGGGGGAAATGCCGCGCCAGACTCACCAGCAAGACGAAGATTACAAACCCCAGGAAGGACATCAGGAGCTGCGTCGGGTACATGGGCGGGCCCCAGGTGGTGGCGACCTGGCCGGGCGGCAGACTCAGTCCCCACGCCGCGGCCTCGCTCCCCGGCGCAAAGCGCACCCCCAGGGCGCTATCACACAGACCGCCAAAGCAGCAGCCATTCAGGAAGCAGCCGATGCGCGTGAAGGCGTACCCGAGCGCGACCGAGGGCATGGCGAAATCGGCGAGCTCCAGGAAAGAAAGTCGGTGGATGCGCGCGAACAGATAGGCCCCGACCCCACCGCCAAGCAGGCCCCCGTGGAAGGATAGGCCCCCCTCCCAGACACGCAGCATACTGCCCGGACTAGCGCGGAACAGCTCCGGCTCCAACAGCACAAATATCAGCCGCGCGCCCAGGAGGCCACCGACCAGCAGGTACAGGGCCAGGTCCACCATCATGGTGGGCCCCCACCCGCGCGGGCGGCCGGCGTACACGGCCCAAGCGATCCCGGCCACGAGCCCCACCAGCAGCATCGCCCCGTAAGCACGGATCAACACGGGCTGACCGGTGCGCGCATGGTGCCAGTTGACCAGCCAGAAGATGATGCCTGCGGAGATCAAGGAGCTGGCGGCCCAGACCAGCCAGTCACCGGACGTCCAGGGACGCGGTTCTTCCCGCCGTTCCAGCCAGGACCACAGGCCCAGAAAGGCGGCCAGGACCACGACCAATAGCGGCAAGGCCCACCAGGGCAGGGGCCCAAATTCGAAGAGGACGGGACGCATTAGCGGGAGTCTCCCGGGGGAGAGAGCCTCGCCTGCCCCCGGCCTTCCGGAGAGAGCAGCAGGCGGAGGGCAAACCAGAACACGCCGACGGTCAGGGCCACATCAGCGAGGTTGAACACCGGCCAGAAGTGTAGGTCGAGGTAGTCCACCACGCGGCCCCGGAAAAGACGATCTATGAGATTGCCGAGCGCACCACCCAGCAGCAGCGCCACCGGCCACAGGAACTCAGCGTCTTTCCCGGCTGAGCGCAGGCCCCAGATGAGGAGCAACGCCACCAGCGCCGCGCCGACCGCGGTCAGCACCACGCCAGCCCCGGAGAAGAGCCCAAACGCAGCCCCCGGGTTCGACTGGCGCGTCAGGCTCAGCACCGACCCCAGCAGAGGCCGTGACTCACCCGCCGCCATGCGGCTCACAATCAGCAGCTTGAGGCCCTGATCCGCCAGGGCGACCACCAGAGCCAAGGCCAGGAAGCGGCGGGCGGCTCTCCCTCCGCAGGCCTGCGCCTCACTCATCTGCCCAGGACGCGCGCGCGGCACTCGATGCACATGGTCGCATGGGGCAGCGCATCCAGCCGTTTCTTCGGGATCTGCTTTCCACACACGTCGCACTTCCCGTACGTGCCCTGCTCCAGCTTGCTCAGAGCCTCGTTGACCGAGTCCAGCATGTCGCGAAGATTGCCGACAATCGCCATCACCCGGCTACGCTCCACGGTTTCCGAGGCGGCGTCTCCGCCCTGCTCGTCGAAGTCCTCATCGGCGACGTTGACGTGAAACCCCTCGCGCTGATCGCTCTGGCCTTCGGTGCGCCGAATCTCCTGCTCCAATTCCTCGCGCATCTCCAGCAGCTTCTGACGGTATTTTTCCTCATCCAGACGACGTTTGCGCGCCAATTGCCCTGACCTCCAGCTACCGCTAATCGCCCGCCGCGACTCGCGTGTTTTCTAAAACCCCATACTCCTATCAGTGAACCATGACATAGGACGCGAAACCGGCGGCGGCAGCCCTTCGCCACCCACCGCCTTAATCAGACAGCGCGCGGACCCGGGAGGCGCAGCGGGCACACAATTCCGGATGGTCAGGCTCACGGCCCACCTCCGGCTTGCGCATCCAGCACCGCCCACACTTTTCCCCCTCCGCCCGCTCGGCGCTTACCCCCAGCCCCTCGGCGCTCTCGCGCAGTTCTACCTCCGAGACAATGAATAACTCCGAAAGCTGCTCCTCATACTCCCGGAGTAACTCCAGATCCTGCTGGTTCGCCCCCAGACTGACTTTCGCCTCCAGGGGCTTACGCACCACCCCTGCGGCTTTCGCCTGCTCCAGGGCCAGCAGCACTTCTTCCCGAATCTCCAGCAGGCGGTCCCAACGTGCCAGCCACGTCGGGTCCGCGTCCGTGCTCGCCTCCGGCCAATAGGCCATCTGCACGCTCAAGGGCAGACTGGGGTCCAACTTCCTCGCCTGTTGCCAGACCTCCTCCGCCGTGAAGGTCAGCACTGGCGCGCTCATGATGGTGAGCGCCTGCAGGATCTGCCACATCACCGTCTGCGCCGAGCGCCGCGCCGCGGAATCTGGCAGATCCGTATATAGCGTATCCTTCAGGACGTCCAGATAGAACGCACTCAGTTCGCGCGCGCAGAAGGAATGTACCTCGTGGTAGTACAGGTGCAGGTCCCAGTTGTCAAAGGCTTCCGTCACCCGCCCGCGCAGCCGCCCGAGTTGCACCAGCGCCCACCGGTCCAACTCCCGCAGTTTCTCCCACCCCACACTCTGTGTAGACGGCTCGAAATCCTGCAAGTTCGTCAGCAGAAAGCGCAGCGTGTTGCGGATCCGACGGTAGGCGTCAGCCACCTGCTCCAGAATCGCCTCCGAGTAAAACATCTTGCGCCGGAAGTCGGCGTACGTGAACCACAGACGCAGGATATCCGCGCCGTACTTGTCGAGAATGTCAAAGGGGGAGACGATGTTCCCCTTGCTCTTGGACATCTTCTGGCCGGTCTCGTCCACGAAGAACCCGTGGCCCACCACCAGCCGGAAGGGCGCGGGCTCGCCCAGGGCAGCCGCGCACCATAGCGAGGTCTGGAACCAGAGCTGGTACTGGTCGTCGCCCTCCAGGTAGCAGTCGGCGGGGTAGCAGAGATCGGGATGGGTACGCAGCACCGTGTAGTGGGAGACCCCGGAGTCCACCCACACCGACATGGTGTCGCCTTCCTTGCTGAACCTCGCTCCCCCGCATTCCGGGCACACCGTCCCCGGCGGCAGGAGCTCCTCGGCCTCCCGCTCAAACCACACATCCGCGCCCGTGGGCGAGGCCGCCACCACGTCCCGGATGTGATTGGCGATCTCCTCACTCACCAGCACCCGCTGGCACGCCTCGCAGTGGAAGGCCGGGATGGGCACGCCCCAGGTCCGCTGGCGGCTGATGCACCAGTCCGGGCGGGCCTCCACCATCCCGGCGATCCGCGCCTGACCCCAACGCGGCATCCACGAGGCCTTTCCAATCTCCTCCAACACTGCCGCGCGCAGTTGATTGATGTCCATGAACCACTGCCGCGTCGCCCGGTAGATCACCGGGAGATGGCAACGCCAGCAGTGGGGATATTCATGCGTGATCTCGCCGGCGTGGAGCAAGGCGCCGGTCTCCTTCAGCATGGCAATGACTTCCTGATTGGCCTCGTCACAGACCTGGCCCTCCAGCCGCTCGCCTGCGTCACAGGTGAAGCAGCCGTAGTCATCCAGAGGGCTAAGGACCGGCAACCCGTACTCCCGGCTCACCTGGTAATCCTCCAGGCCGTGCCCCGGCGCGGTATGCACCGCTCCGGTGCCCTGATCCATGAGCACGTGCTCCCCCAGCACCAGGGGGGAGGGGCGATCATACAGCGGGTGTCGGGCCACCAGACCCACCAGCTCCGCTCCCGGCCGCCGCGCCACGACCTCGCACTCCCCCAGCTCTGCCTCCTGCCGGGTGGGGTCCAGTAGTTCCTCCGCCAGCAGATAATGCTTTCCTCCACAGTTCACCAGCACATACTGCGCGGAAGCGGACAGAGCGATGCCGGTGTTGCCGGGGATCGTCCACGGCGTGGTGGTCCAGATCAGGACCGCCGCGTCTGCGCCAGCGGGCAGCTCCGGGAAGAACTCCGCCGCGTTGCTGAGCGGGAAGGCCACGTAGATGGAGGCCGAGCACTTGGTTTCGTACTCCACCTCATCCTCCGCCAGCGCCGTCTCGCAGTGATAGCACCAGTAGACCGGGCGCAGGTCGCGGTACACTAGCCCGCGGCCCGCGATCTTGCCGAAGGCCTCGATCTGCCGCGCCTGATAGGCCGGGGCCAGCGTCAGGTAGGGCGACTCCCAGTCCCCGCGCACCCCCAGCCGCTTGAACTGCTCGCGCTGCAGGTCCACGTACTTGAGGGCCAGCTCCCGGCAGCGCCGCCGCCACTCCAGCACGCTCACCTCGTGCCGGTTCAGGCCTTGCTCCCGCTGCACCGCCAGCTCAGTTGGCAAGCCCTGCGTATCCCATCCCGGAACGTAGGGGCAGTCGAACCCGCGCAAAGTCTTGTACTTGATCGCGATATCCTTGAGAATCTTGTTGAGCGCCTGCCCCAGGTGGATATTTCCATTAGCATACGGGGGGCCGTCATGCAGGAGCCACACCGGCGCCCCCGCTCGGGCCTCCCGCACGCGCCGGTACAGGTCTTGTTCCTCCCACCAGCGCACCAGCTCCGGTTCCCGCGCGGGCAGGTTGGCACGCATGGGGAAGTCTGTTTCCAACAGATTGAGGGTAGGCCGATAGTCCATGGCAGAAACCTGGCAGGCAAGAGCAAATATTAGTGCGTTACTCTATCACGCTACAGGGCATTGGTCAAGGATGCGAACTGTGAAGACGAGCCCTGGCTCCTCTTCGGGCCCACGCGGGAAAGGAGCGGGAGGAGCACCCCGTCCTGCCGCCGCTTCCCCTCCAAGCCTTGATTTTTCTTCCTCCTCCCGGCATAATACCTCTCACGCTCTCCGACTCGTGACTTCCCAAGGAGGATACAACATGCCCGATATATCCGGCCGCTACGTCATCGAGCTGCCCCAGGTCAAGAAGGTGGCCGTCGCCTACTCCGGCGGCCTCGATTCCGCCCTGGCCCTTAAGCTATTGCCCGACCAGTATGGCGCCGAGGAGGTCCTCGCCGTCACCTGCAACGTGGGCCTCACCGAGCCTGAACTGGAGGAGGCCCGCAGCAAGGCCGAACTCCTGGGCGTGCCCTGGACCCTGATCGAGTCCACCCAGGAGTTTGTGGACGACTTCATCACCAGGGCCGTCTACGCCAACTCCAACTACGAGGGCTATCCGGTGGCGACCTCCATGACCCGGCAGCTCATCGCCCGCCGCGTGGCCGAGTTCGCGGTCGCCCAGGGCTGCGACGCCATTTGTGAGGGCTCTACCGGCAAGGGCAATGACCAGTATCGCATGAACAATGTCTTTGCCATGTTCGCGCCGGACCTGAAGGTCATCGTCCCGGTGCGCGACTTCAACTTCACTCGCCAGGAGGAGAAGGACCTCTCCGCCCAGTACGGTATCCCCTACAACCCCGGGATCGGCGACGACCGCACCATGTGGTGCCGCTCCATCGGCTCCGGCGAGGTGGACAATCTGCAGATGCGCATCTCCCAGGAGGACTATCTGTGGTGGAAGTATCCCGAGAACGCCCCGGATAAGCCCACCGAGCTGGAGATCGAGTTCGCCGCCGGCCTGCCAGTACGCGTCACCGGTCCCGAGGGGACCGTCGAGGGCCTGGCCGAGATTATCCACTACCTCAACCGCGTCGGCGGTGAGAACGCCCTCGGCAAGATTGACATGTTTGAGGACGGCATGATCGGCCTCAAGTCCCGCGAGGCCTACGAGGCCCCGGCGGCGAGCATCATCCTGGCCTTGCACAAGGACCTGGAGCAGCTCTGCCTGACCAAGGAGCAGATTCAGTTCAAGCCGCAGGTGGAACGCCAGTGGGCCTACATGGTCTACCACGGCGGTTGGTTCCACCCCGTCACCCAGGACTGCGCCGCCTTCTGCCAGAGCAGCCAGTGGGCAGTCAACGGGACCTACCGGGTGAGCCTCTACAAGGGCAACCTGGACATCCTGGCCCGCGAGTCGAAGACTGCGCTCTTTGCCCCGGACCTGCGCAGTCTGGCCACCGCCGGATGGGACCAGCGCGAGTCTGGCCCCGCGACCAAGATCCACGCCATGCAGTACAAGATCCTGGCGAAGAGAGGGCTGAAGACCTAGCACAGGAAGTAAGCCTGCATGGCTTGCGCACCGTTCATCCTGACCAGCGCCCAGGCGGATGACGAGAGCCCGCGCAACTCGGAAGGCGCCCTTCTGGAGCGCGCTGACCGGTCGCTGCTGCTGGTCCGGCCGTATGAGGGGTACCCACTGCCCGCGGCCCTGAGCTGACTCCCATGCTGCTGAAGGAATCCAGTCTGGAGTTCATCTCCCGACACGCGCTGCCTGAGCGGGGGCCGGGGCGCTACCGCTATTCCCTCACCGTGAGCGAGCCCACGCTCTATTCTTCCTGCTATGCGGTCCTGACCCGCGACCTGTACGGCGATCTGGCGACGCTTACGGAGACCGAGCGCCGGGAGTGGCTGGCATACCTCAACACCCACCAGGACCCCGACGGTCTCTACCGCGACCCCGTGATCTTTGACCAGGGCTGGTACGCAGGAGATCCTTTCCACTGCGGGCGGCCCCATCTCACCTGCCATGTCATTCAGGCGCTGACCTGCCTGGGCGGAGTCGCTCCCCGCCCCTTCGCCCTGGCTGAGGAGTACGCGAGCCTGGCCACGCTGGCGCACTGGCTGCAAGCACGGGACTGGGGCGCGCGCGTGGCCTGGACGGGCAACGAGATCATGAACCTGGGCAACCTCCTGCAGTACTCCCGCGATTACCACCACGACGACCGCGCCGGGCGAGCTGTCTCCTTTCTCCTGGACTGGCTGGAGGCCAATCATCTTGACCCCGCCACCGGCGTCTGGGGCAGTCTGGACCTCAGCGATCCCTTGCAACGCTCTCATGCCGTGCAGGCGGCGTACCACTGGTGGCCGCTGTTTGCCTATGATCGCCGCCCCTTCCCTTGTGCGGAGCGTGCCCTGGACACGGTTCTCGCCACCCAGAACCCCCGCGGCGGCTTTGGCTGGGGCGTTCACAACCCTGAAGAGCCTTTCAACAGCAGCGCCTGCGAGGATATTGACTCCCTGGACCCACTGGCGCGTCTATCCCTGCAGACTCAGTACCGCCGCGAGGAGATTTACGGAGCCTTGCGCCGCGCGCGCGAGTGGGTGCTGGAGAATCGCATGCCTGACGGCGGCTTCGTGTTCATGCGGGGGAAGCCTTTCGAATATGGGCATCCGGCCCTGCGCAGCGAGGCCGGGCAGGGCGCCATGTTCCCCACCTGGTTTCGCACGCTTTCGCTGGCGATTCTCGAGACGGCCTTAGGCCAGGAGGGCTGGCGCTTCTGCCCCGCGCCCGGCAATCAACTCCGCCCCACCGCTCCCGTGTAGCGGTGCGCTCTACCACACCCGGTGGTGGTTGCCGGGGTGGGCCTCCTGCGCCCTCCACGGTGGGACAGGCGTCTCGCCTGTCCCCTCCCATCCTATCCCCCTCCCCTGCCAGGGGAGGGGGACCGGCGACTGCCCCGCAGCCGCTAAGGGGGTGTGAGGTCTTCCATGGGGTGGACCTCGCCGCAGAGGAGGAGGCCGATGAACCGCCGCGGAACCCTCTTCCCATGATCCTTAACCTTGACGGACTTTGGTACTT
>JAAYIR010000024.1 GCA_012523355.1 candidate division WS1 bacterium | reverse complement strand
TCGCGGCCGGCATACCGGGCGGCAATCTCTTCCCGGGAGAGGACCCGGCAGTACAGACGCACCTCATCCAGACGGCCACGGAACAGAGCGCCGCCCTGGTTATCGGCGCCCAGACGGAGAGGCAGATCGGTGAGTGACACTTTGCCCCACGGCCCGGGCCCCTGCGCCAGGAGTTCGCCATTGACATAGATCGTTGTCTGCTGATAGCTGGCCACGGTGGCCACGACATGGCTCCATTGGCCCGGCGCGAGCGGAGCCGGAGCCGCTACGGTCGTGCTGGCGGCGCAGCGCAGGAAGTTGGCGGGGTGGAGGTCGAGGCGGTAAGCGCTGTTCTGGCCAGGGGTGCTCTTGTCAATCAGGCGTCCCCCGCTGCCCTCGGGGGGCAGCCAGACCCAGCACTCCAGGGTGAGATCGTCCGTGAAGGCCAGCAGGGGATGATCGGGCGTCTCCAGGTAGCCCTGGCCAGTGAGCTCGGCGGCCCTCCCCACCTTGCCCTCCGCCAGTCTCGCCGTACCCACGACGCTGAGGTCCAGGCCGTGTCCACTGAGGTCGGCGATCTTGCCCTCCTGTACCGACTCGAATCCGTACCAGGCCACCAGCATCGGATCGAGGGGCCTCGCCTGGACGGACCCCAGCACGGGACTGATAGCCGTGAACAGCATTATCCCCAACGTGACCGCTCGGCTTGTCATCTGCACATCCCTCTGTTCCGTTCGCCGTGTCTGTTCCGTCGCGGAGGAGCTAACCAGCACCGATGACTACTTGTAGGGCAACGGCCAAATGAAGTGTACCATTGCTGTCGGTCAAGGCACGGTATAATCCTGCGAATTCCGGGTACGGACTTGACTTTTTCTTCCTTCGGCGGCCGGCGGGCAGGTACAGTCACCACCTGCAGTGAATTCTGTCCGTGGCGTACGGTATCCTTCGGACAGGAGGATTATGCTCAGAATGAGAACTCACGCAGTCTGCATACTGCTCGTGCTTCTGGGGACGAGTCTGGCCTGGCCAGCGTCACTGCAGAAGCTCGCCCTGCACTACGCCGTGAAGGCGGACCCCGCCCCAGTCCTCGACGGCAAGCTGGATGACCCGTGCTGGAAGCTAGCCCCGCCCTTCACGTACTACGTCCGTATCTACGGTGACAACTACCAGGACATTTCTCTACAGGCCGCCTGGGATGATGCGGGGCTGTACCTGGCCATCGTCAACTCGGAGCAGCATCTCGAGCGCCTGAAGGTCAATGTCCGCACCCGCGATGGAGGCATGGTCTGGGACGACGACTCCGCCGAGATATATCTCGACCCCACCGCCACCGCCGCCAGCCTGTTCAAGTTTGACGTGAACTCCATTGGCGTGATCGCTGACTACTGGCAGGTGGACGTGGGCTTCACGGACTATACCTGGAACGCTTCCTCGGCCCGGGCCGCTACGGGACGCACGCCAGACGCCTGGATCATCGAGTTCTTCGTTTCCTGGGCAGACATTAAGAAGACCCCCCAGGCTGGCGATATCTGGATGCTGACGCACCAGCGCTTCTCCTACACCAGCGGGAATGGCTCGCGCACGGCGATGAGTACCAACGGCGGGAGCTTCTATAACCGCCGCTTCGGGTATCTGTACTTCGCGGACGAGGCGCTGCCCCCGCCCCCGGAGGTGGGCGCCAAGTTGCTGAAGCTGGCTGTTCAGCCCTGGGTTATGCCGCTCAATGGGGACTGGCTCTATGGTCAGAATAGCCAGCTCGGCTCACTCTCCACCGAGGCGCTACTCCTCCGTTTCCAGGGCCAAGCGCAACAAGCCCTGAATACAGTTGCCGAGGCCCTCAAGACCGCTCCTGACGCTCGCTCCCAGCAGCAGTTTGACGCGCTCAATAAGCGCTTTGACGATGCCTGCGCGGCAGCGCAGGGGGGAGACATCTTCCCCTCCATGCAGGAGTTCCACAAGATAACCGGCGAGGCGGAGAACCTGCGGGATGAGGTACTCCTGGCCGAGCTACTGAAGTGAAAATGTGCACTAGACCCTCTGGAGGCTCAAGAATGAAAAGGCTACTACTTGCGGCTTGCCTGGTCGTGCTGTCCACCACCGCTTTCGCCCAGCAGATGGACGGAGACCGTCTGAACAATCTGACCGCGGGTTATGTGACCCCTCACCTGGACTGGGCGGAGAAGCTACCCCAGGGCCAACTCAAGGTCCTGTACGTGGTCTCCCTGTACCAGGGCCGCATGGTCGTCGAAGCGGCCCAGCGGGCAGACGTATCCCTGGACGCGATCACCACCAGCCTGCGCGGTCTCAATCTGGGGATCACGGCTGACAACGACGGCTACTACGGCAATCTCTATGAGGGTACCAGCGACACCGCCAAGGCGGAAGCCCTGATGCGCTACCTGGACACGCCGCACGAGGTCATCGCCATTGCCGGCCCCCAGTTCTCGGCGATTCCCGCGCGGTGCAAGCTCAAGATGCTCCAGCAGGTCAAGGCGGGCGCCGGGCTGGTGCTGTTCAATGTGCGTGGCGGGTCCGAGGGCCTGCGCACTATCCTGACCAAAGAGGCCGCCCTGCCGAACGTGCAGGCGGAGCTGCTCTCGCTCTCCCCCGTGCGGCAGGGCCTCTTACCCCCGACGATCTATGCCTTCGGCGAGGGACGGATCGTGATCGCAAATCACGGCCTCTCCTCCGCCCCGTTCGAATATCGCTCCCCACGCTGGTGGGCACAACACGAGAATTCCCAGGCTCTCCTGGTGCGGCTTCTGCTCCGGGCCGCGGGACGCGAGCCCGACGTGAGGATCGCTTGCCCTCAGCTCGAGGGCAACCCGACCCTCCCGCGCGAAGAGCAGCGGATGCGCATTGAGTTGCTCGCCGACCAGGGAGGACAACTCGACCTCCGCTTGCGTGATGAATGGAACAAGGTCCTGCACACCACCTCCCTGCCCTTCACCGGCACGGGAGCCGTGGAATACTCTCTCCCCAAGCTTCCGGGCGGGCAGTATTACCTGGACCTGATGGCTCGCCAGGGCGATGTTACCGCCAACTTTGGCTTCTATCCTTTCCGAGTGGATGCCGGCGTCACTGCAGAGTTGACCAACGTCGACGATGCCGTTGAGGATTTTGACCCACTACGGGCCACGCTCAAGCTCAGCCAGCCGGTCCCCGGTGGCGTGGCACGTGTCAGCCTGATTGACTCCCCCTACGAGCGCGTCTGGTATGTGCGTGACTTCCCACTCGCCGCGGGTGCGGAGACGCCGCTGGAAATCCGCGATTACTTCATGCCCACGCTGGCCGCTTTCCTCCGTGTGGAGGTGCGCCAGGGTGAGGAGACGCTGTGCTGGGCGGATACCACCTATTTCTTCCCCTATTACAGCCAGCATCTTTCCACCTTCACCCAGGGCGCCTGGGAGTTCAACCCCGGTGCCCAGGACCTGCTGCGCAACTTGGCCGAGTACGATGACCTGGGCTCTGACGGGACCTTCAACCGCATTGACGGCGACCGGCCGTCGGTGCAGCACTGGATGCTGCTCAACCAGCGCATCTCGTCTATCACGCTCACCCTGGGGCCCAGGGAAGTCGGCAAGGAAGGAGAGTGGCCCTTCACGGCTGGGCAGTGGCTCAAACCCCATATGACCGAGCAGGAATGGGAGCTGGTCAGTTCCACCAAGTCCTACTCGCCCGGCAATCCCGATCGCACCCGTCTGGATACTATCACCACTATCGCAGCCTGCCGGAACAAGCGCCTGGATCGCTATCCGCTGGCCTTCTACAGCCTGGGCAATGAGTTGGGCGTCAACTACGACGGCGGGTTCACGCCCGAGGATGACCGCGCCTACCGCGCCATGCTCCAGGAGCAGTACGGTAACATCGCCACGCTCAATGCCGCCTGGGGACGCGATTACGCTAACTTCGAGGCGGTACCACATCTGAAGCTCGCCGAGGCTCACCAGCAGAAGCTCTACCCGGAGTGGCTGGCCCACCGACGCTTTGTCAACAACATGAACACAGAGCGCGCCGCGACCATGGCTGCGGCCATCAAGACGCAAGACCCCTATGCCCGTATCGGCGCCGACGGTACCTGGGAACGCAACCCGGGCTTCAACATGGAGGACATTCTGGCGCTTGAGGACATCGGCTACTGGGGGCTGTACAGCCGTCTGCCCGAGGCGGAGGTGCTGCGCAGCCTGCGCCCGGACCTCCTGGCGAGCGTCATCTGGGGCTGGATCATGCCCATCGAAGCCTACCCCGAGGCTCCCTGGTTCAATCTGCTGATTGGATCGGCCAAGAACGCGGATTGGTTCATCTCCGGTCCGGGGCAGCCCGGAGGCGGGCAACTCGCCGCCGATTATCGGCCCCTCCTTTCCCAGATACCGCAGGAGATGGAGAAACTGCGCAGCGGCCCTGCCCAGCTACTGATCACCACGCCTCTCAAGCAGGACGGCCTGGCACTCTGGCAAAGCTACAACTGCAATCTGGCCAACCAGCTCGGTGATCCGCGCTACATCCAGAC
>JAAYIR010000167.1 GCA_012523355.1 candidate division WS1 bacterium | reverse complement strand
GTGCGGGGATGAGCGCCTCGTCGTTGAAGAAGAAGGGAATGCCGCCGCCGTGGGCGAGCAGGTCTACGCAGCGCGCCACAAACTCCCGCGGGGTACGGCGATGCAGCCGCGCCGAAAGGCAGCGCACGAAGCCCAGGCCCTCGGTCACATCTAACACCAGGTAGGACAGCGGATTGGTCGCGTCCTCACCCTCCGGTGTCTGACCGCCGATCATCATCTGCTGCACATCGTAAGTCTGGTAGAGCTTGCACCACAGCGCAGCCAGCAGTTCCGCGGCCTGATCCCAGTCCAAACGTCCCTCCGCCAGGTCTTGCTCCAGGTACGGCCACAGGAATTGGTCAATCCGCCCAATCCCATTGGCGTTGACCCCGTCTTCCCAGGCGGTGATCATGTGCGCAAACCACAGTGCCTGTAAGGCCTCGCGGAAGGTCCGCGCGGGGTGGTTCGGCACCCGTTCGCACACCTCGGCAATCGCCTCCCACTCGCGCTTTCGCTCCGGCTTACGCGCCAGTCTCGCTCTTCGCCGGGCTTCCGCAGCATGTCGCGGGCCCAAGGTCATGGCGGCAACGCATAGCCGTTGCCAGGCCAGCAGGTTTGCCCGCGCGTGGGGGGCTTGGGGATCGGCGGGGGACAGGCCGGCCAGTCGTTCCTCTACCTCCGCGCGCAAGCCGGAGAACCCCAGGCGCAAGACCTTGTCGTAGGCCCGGATGCTATGATTCAGGTCCGTACCCCAGACCGTGATTGCGCCATGTTGTTCCGCCAGTCGCATCTCTCTAGGCATGGGAGCCACGGGGGCCAGACGCTGCCAGGCGAAGGGCTCCGCAGCGACCCAACGCTCCAGGTTCTCACGTTCTTCGTCACTCAGAGGGCAGTCCTCGAAGCGCTGGAGGTAGTTCTCCCCAAGTTCCGCGCGGAAATTGAGGGAGTCTCCGCCATTACTGTGTTGCCCGACCAGGAGCTCGCCGGGGTAGAGCCTCACCGGCATGCACTCAATGACATGCCCCAGCGCCTCCGCGTTACGCAGCGGTAGCGGCTGAGCGGAGCACTCCGGCTCAAGCTTCGGGATGGTGAGCTTGGAAACCTGCGACGCGCCCATCCAGCCCTCCAGGTACAAATAAGCCCGCCGCCAGGCATCTTGGAACAGCTCCGGCCCCTGGTTAAGGGCCCGGGCTCTGAGCTGCTCGATACGTTCTGAAGGCCGGTAAGTGCGTGAGGTATGCTCCAAAACAGCCATGATCTGCGTGCCTCCGTTGGCTGCAAACTGCGCCCTTGCTTTCCGTCGGGGTTAGCCTCGGTGCCGGTAACGTCCGATGATCTCATTCTGGACCTGTGGGTCCAGGTTCACAAACCGCGCTGAGAATCCTCCCACTCTGACGAACAGGTTAAAGTGATCCTCAGGACGCTCCTGGGCCTCGATGAGGTCTTGGACGTCCGTCATATTGCCCTGAAAAATCTGCCCGCCCATCTCCACAAAGCTCTTCAGCACGCTGGCTACCAGCTCCGGATTGGCCCAGTCCGGGTCCAGGTCCCACATGCTGGAGGCGGCCCCTGCTACCCGCCCCAGGCACAGACTGGCGTGTGAACCGATCGCCGCCGTCAGTCCCTCTGACATGCCCGCGGCCTGCGGGGTCAGACCGTGCGCGATCGGCTTCCCGGCGAATTGCCCATCCGCTGTGGCCCCCAGGTGGCCCCCGGCGCTGGACGCCCAGACGAAGGTGAAGATGATCGCCTTGGCTCGTCCGCCCCACCGGGTGCGGTAACCCGCGAAGATGTCGCAGATATCGCCCAGCAGCCGGTCGGCCATGGCGTCAGCCTCCGGGTGCTGCTGGCCGAACTTCGGCAGGTTCCGTAAACGCTGTCGTAGCGACTCGTATCCCTTAAAGTCCGCGCGGATGGCCGTAAGTAGTTCCTCAGCGGTCAACCAATGCTCATCATACACCGCGCGCTTGAGGGCATAGAGCGCGTCCGCCGCATTCGGGATACCCATGGGTGTGGCGCCGTAGTCATGGTAGCGGGCGCCGCCGTCCTGTTGCTCCCGGCCGCGTTCCCGGCAGTCCAGGATCAGGCTGGACAGCAGATACGCCGGCCGATATTCGGCCATCGTCTCACTCACCAGGTCCAGCCGTTTGAAAAAGGTGGTCAGCTGCCGCTGCATCTCTGTGCGGAAAGCGGCGTAGAAGTCCTCGAAGCGGTCGTACCCGCTGAGCGGCTTCAGCTCCACGCGCTGCAGGCGCTGTCCGGTCCTCAAGCATTCCCCGCCGGTCAGGCACAGCTCCAGCGCTTTGGGCACGTTGTACGTCCCCGTCCAGAGCAGGTCGCTGTTCATGCCGTGGGGGTTGATCTCCATGCACCCCCCGCAGATATACATGCGTGCATCTTCAATCGGCATGCCATAGTTGCACATCGCCGGGACTATGTTTTTGTCGCTGAGAATCTGTGCGCGGTTATTCCCGGTACGCAGGTATCCCGCTGCCATCTCTAGGAAAGCCAGGTCTTCCTGCTCGGGGATCCGGAGGTAGATAGAGGGGTGCGTCTGGTCCAGCGCAGTGAACGACTCCACCAGTAGATAGGACAGCGGGTTGACAGAGCTTGTACCGTCGGGATGGCTGCCGCCGATAACTGCGCTTTCCACATGCCCATCAGACACGAACACCCGCTCATTGATACGAATCAGGAGCTCATCCACCAGCTCCCGTGCGTAATGCATGTCGCCGTGTCCTGCGGCTAGGTCCCGCTCCAGGTATGGCCAGAGAAAGTAGTCCAGACGCCCTGGGCTGTTGCCGCCGTAGGGTTCCTCGCGCATCACGCACAGGTGCTGAAACCAGTAGCTTTGCACCGCCTCGTGGAAAGTGCGCGCCGGGTGCGCTGGCACGCGTTGGCAGATTTCCAGCAGCTTGGCTAGCCGCTCCTGCTCCTCGTACGGCGCCGCGGCCAGCGCTTCCTCCAGAGCCGCGCAATGCCGGGCATTCCAGTGCAGGACCGCCTCCAGGCCCAGAATCACGCCCTGATAGAACTCTGCTGCCGTCTCATCCCGCGGGTGCTTCTGCGCCTCCCGATACTCCTCGAGGATCCCCAGGACACCTCGTTCCAGAATCCAGTCCCAACGCCACGCCACATGTCCTGGCGCACCCCCTCCGGACATGACGTTGAGCTCTACCAGCTCGGCGTTCTGCGGCAGTTCGTTCGCGGTCCGCCTCTCGGCAGGTTCGTAATAGTCTAGAGGGTCTTCTATGACCGGTGTGGGGCCCTGGTGATGGATCATCCCCACCAGATGCTCATCAGGGAAGAGGTACACTGGCATATGCTCCAGCGCTTCTGCGCGTGCCCGGGCCTGACGCTCGCGACTGGGCTTGTCTGCATGACGCTCCCACGCCTCCATGAGCAGGCGCGGGTACTCATTGGGCGATTGGTTGAGTCCGCGTTCTCGCGAGGCGGCCGCGAACCTCTCAATGCGGGGAGATTGTGCGGTGGTTATCAGTGCTGCGCTGATTGCCATTACCTGGGGGCCCTTTCTTGTACTCACCGGCACGCGGCCATCTTCCTGCTGTTCCCAAAGTGACCATACCTCTAGAGAAGAATAGCATGTCTTACCCTGTCCTTCAAGCGGGCAGGTCCACCAGTGGAGGCACAGATACCCGTCGGCCTTCCCTGTAACTCTCGCGGATTGCGCAAGCCATATCAAAGCTGGCGATGCCGTCCTGCAGGTTACACGGCATGGGCCGCCCCTCCAGGTAGGCGTCTATGAAGTCCTTCATCTGCAGGGCGTTGCGTCCCGCCCCTGTGTTGTCCTCGACGCCATCAGTTCCCGCCCACTCAAAGGTCTCATCCGCGGCGCGGGGTCGTGAGCGGTAGACCTTCACGAAGCTGTAGGGGCGCCAGCCCCAGAGCATCCCGTAGTTCTCCGTCTCAACGGAGCCGTACAGGTAGGCCTGATGGCTATGTTGCGAGAGGGTGAAATTCGCCAGGCCTCCCTGCTCATAGGTGAAGCCGGCGTTAAGTTCCACTTCCTCGTGAGGCAGTGCAGCCTCCGGAGGAGTATAGGAGGTGGCGGTCACGCTGCTCATCTCTCCACCGATCCAGCGGAACCAATCCAACAGGTGGCAGCAGTGGAATACCAGTTGTCCCCCGGATTGCTCTAGCCGCTGCCGCCAGCCCAGCTTGGCCGGGTCCGGGGCGGGGCCCAGTAGAGGGCCGGGCGCCAGCCAGTGTGCGTGTACCCCCAGAAGTTTGCCCGCGTCGGGTCGCCGGACGATCTCGGCCACCTTGAGGAAGGGGTGAATAAAACGATATGACAGCCCCACGTAGCATTTCACCGGATAGTCTCGTGCAGCTTTGAGCACAAGTTCTCGGCCAGCCAGGTCCACACACACCGGCTTTTCCAGGTACACATCCTTCCCCGCCTGTGCGGTGTGCAAGAAGGCTTCTGGATGGAGGTAGGGTGGTAGTGAAATGATTACCACGTCCATATCGTGTTTGAGGAACGGCTCCTCGGCGTAGTACGCCTGCCCCCCAAATCTCTCAGCGGCAAAGTCCGCCTTGGCTCGGTCAATGTCGTAGCACGCAACCACCTCAAACTGGTCTGCGCTTAGCATCTGAGCGCCCTCCAGCAGTTCTCGCGTGCGGTACATGTTGCACCCATATAGACCTATTCGTATTGCCATCTCTGCTCGACGCCTCCTTAGCTGGATAACTACGCCGCCCAATTCCCCTTGCCGACCTACCGTTACCTTCTCAGCAATTCCGGAACCCCCAGGGAGGTCACGGTGTCCGAAATATCGAATAGAAGCCCAACTTGTACCTTTGGATAGGAGACGGATATGCGCAAAATGTACATAATCTCCCCTGTTCGGTCTCTCTCCTGGCTCTTGCCGGTTCTCTGCCTGCTGGCCGCTCCAGTTTTTGCCGCGCCGCTGGTGCTGGTCCAGGACGGTACTCCTCAGGCCACACTGGTCCTGGCCAATCAACCCACCCGTGCGGCCCAGTTCGCCGCGGCGGAGCTGCAGTATCATGTAGAGAAGATCACTGGCGCTGAGCTCCCCATCGTCGCTGAGGAAGAACCGGTGCAGGGCCTTAAGATCCTGGTCGGTGCCAGCAAGGCCGCCGAGGCCCAGGGCCTGATCGCTGCGGACTTCAAACCTCAGGAGTACCTGGTTCGTGTCGGTCCTGACGTCATCCTCTTGATTGGCCGCGACAAGGAGGACTTCCGCGAGCTGGACTACCAGAACGCTGATACCTTCCCGGCCAACCTGGACCTGCAGGGCACCGTCTACGCGGCGTACGAGTTCCTGGAGAAGTACTGCGACGTGCGCTGGTACTGGCCCACTGAGCTGTGCATGGTCCATCCTGAGCAGAAGACACTGACCGTCACCCCGCAGGCCGAGATTCGCCGCCAGCCGGAACTGAAGTACCGCGCTTGGAACTCGGGCACGGGCTTCCCGGCTAATCTCTGGAACACTCGCACCACCCCGCCCGCCAGCCTGACCGACAATGAAGTCCTCAACAGGCGCGATACCCGCCTCTTCTGGCTGCGCACGCGTATCGGGGGCGAGGGCTGGGTCGGCAATCGCACCTTCAACCATTGGGGTTCGCTCTACGCGGACAAGCCTGATTGGTATGGCGTGGGCTATCCCCAGGGCACCTATGCCCAGCCGTGCATGACCAACCCGGAGGTTATCGCCGAGGTCGTCAAGCAGGCCCGGGACTACTTCGACACCGGCAAGCTCACTCCCGGCGCCCTGGCTGTCGGCGATTACTACGCGGTGGTCCCCAATGACACCGGCGCCTACTGTAAATGCCCGAAGTGCCAGGCGCTCCTCAAGACCAACGTCCAGGGCTCCTTCTCTAACGAATCCGCCAGCAACCTGGTGTTCCAGTTCGTCAACGCCATTGCTCGCGAGGTGCGCAAGACCCATCCCGACAAGTGGATTAGCACCTTGGCCTATGCCAGCTACGCCTATCCCCCTGATTTTGAGTTAGAGCCCAACGTCGTGGTCGGGGCTTGCATGCATGCCCGCAACTACTGGGCGCCCAAGATGCAGAAGAACGATGAGGATTTCCTGCGCCGGTGGGCCGACCGTGGCACGCCGCTATTTCTCTGGACTTACACCTGCTTCCCGCAAGAGATCGCCAAAAACGGGGGTTTCTACTGCTTCCCCGCCTTCCAGGCTCACATGTTCCAGCACGAAGCCAAGTTCTACCGCGATTGCGGAGTCCAGGGCATTTTCTGCTGTGGAAACTCGTGGTACCTCTACGACGGGGATTACCGCTATGAAGTCAAGTCTACGGGAGTCCAGTCCATCGCCGAGCAGCTGGACACCTATCTCATGTTCAAGCTCTTCTGGGATGCGGACTTTGACGTCGACGCGGCCATGGATGAGTACTTCACCCGCTACTACGGCGCCGCCGGCCCCTTCATGAAGGAGCTGTACCAGAAGCTTGAGGCTACCTATATGACGCCCTCCAATTACCCCCCCGCAATTGCCTCGGGTGAGAGGGAGTCCCATCAGACCGAGGAGATGGCCTGGGGCTACCTGGGCACCGAGGAGCGCATGGCCGAGTTCGGAGCGCTGATCGAGAAGGCTTTGGCCGCCCCCACCACGCCCGTCGAGAAGCAACGTCTGGAGAACTTCAAGCGCGGCTGCTGGGACTACATGGTGGCGGGTCGCAACTACTACCTGATGAAGCAGGAACTACGCAAGCAGCCGATCCCCAGTAACCTGCAGGTGCCGCTCCTGGCTGAGTCCGCCAACGGCGACCCTGCCCAGGTAGACTGGACCCGCAGCGTTGCTATGGAGCGCTTCCGCACTGTGGTGGGCGAGCCCACCGACCGCGTACTTTCTGCTCGCTTCGCCCAGGACGGCAAGTACCTGTACCTACAGCTCGATGAGGGCTGTGACCCCCGGACACTGCTGAGCAAGGGCAATATCGTTGCGGGGGACTACTGGGAGCTCATGTTGGCCTGGAAGCGCAACGGGCCGTACCAGCGCTTCCTGGTCAATCCGGCTGGCGATTTCGCCGCTTATGTCGTCGGCCAGCCGGACGTCTACTCCTTTGACAGCGGCGCGAAGGTGGTCTCGGACACCAGCGCGCCTGATCACTGGCTGGTGCGCGTGGCTTTACCTCTGGACAAGCTCCTGCCCCACGGGGTCAAGCCCGGGCAGCATTTCTACGCCAACCTGATTCGCACCACGCGGGAGAAGGAGTTCTACGTGTGGCTGCCGATGCCCCAGGGCTTCCGCGACATCCGCAGCCTGGGCAGTCTAGGTCTCGATTTCGAATAGAGGGGCCAGATGTGAGAGATGGCCCGTCCGAGCGACAGCAATTAATGTGAGGTGGATCACATGCAGCGCATACTACTGATCACAATCTGTCTTCTGGTACTGGGAGCGGTGAGCATCGCCGTAGCCGCTCCCACCGTGGAGGTCTCGGGCAAGATTGAGCTTCACGAACTAAACATGGCCAGCAATGACGCGCTCAACGGCCTGGAGATGGTCGTGGAGACCGCGGGGGTCTACTATCACTATGGGAACAGGCACAATGCTGGGCCGCGGGGTCTGACCGATGCCTTCGCCCCGGATGCTCCTACCCGGAACATGATCATATCGGGCAAGGGCGAGGTTACTGTCCGGTGGGAGCTGGGGGCGGTACCGGCGGAGGGGCGAGAGCTGAAGTTGATCCGCGCCTTCTGGAGCATGGAGGATCCGGCGCGCAACCGCGTGAACGTCAAGTTCGCCGTGCGCGACGCCGCCACTGGGGAATGGCGAGACGTCTGCGCGTACATCCCGGCCGTGGGGAATGATCGCTGGACCGAGGACAACACTTACCGCAGCGTGACGCTGACCTTCCCGGCGGGAGAAGTCAAAGGCTTCGACGCGATTCGCATGTACGAGGGCGCCGGAGTGGCCTCCATTTACCCCTCGCGCTGGGTGGAGGTAGACGCCTTTGTCGGCCCGCCCGGGAAATAGGGAAGAAGGAGAATAGGGCGAATGAGAACCCATGCCGTACTCGCAGTCGTCCTGGCCTTGGCTCTGGCCGCCGCACCGGTCCTTGCCGCGCCAGAGGTGGAAATCACCAAGGTCGCGGTTACCGAGATGACCATGAACCCGGACAACGCCCTGTCTCAGCGGCCCTTCGAGCTGGAGGGTGGTGCGGGCTTCTATCACTACCAGGGCAAGTACAACCCTCCGCCCTTTGGTCTCACCGACGCGATCAACGCGACAGCGCCCGCAGATGACTTGTTCCACGACGGAACCGTGCGCTTCGATCTGGGCTGGCCGAACGGAGAACGAGAGCTGCGCAAGATTGTGGTCTGGTGGTCGCTGAGGGATTCAGCGCGAAGTGGGATCAATGTAAAATTCCAGGTCCATGACTTCACGACCGGAGAGTGGCGCGACCTCACCGACTTCATTCGGCAGGACTATCCGAGGGAAGCTGAGATGGTGGGCTGCTTGACGCTGACTCTACCCGAGGGTGAGGTGAAGAACTTCGACTCTCTCCGCGTGATAGACGGGCGCCGGCTTATCAAGGCTCCGGGCACGCGCTGGATTGAAGTTGAGGCCTACACCTTTCCAGACAATAAGTAGAAGGGGGGCTCTCACGCAGCACATGAGACGGTCTCTATTCGTGATAGCTGTTCTCAGTACGCTGATGCCGGCGGCGGCACTGGCCGCCCCGGAGGTGAGCGTCACCAAGGTCCCGTTGGCCGAGATGACGATGAATCCGGACAACGCCCTGTCTCAGCGGCCCTTCGAGCTGGAAGGCAAGTGCATGTACTGGTATCGGGGCCTGCACATGCCAGCGCCCTTTGCCCTGACCGACGCCACCTCGTCCACCACTCCTGCGGATAACGCGACCATTGACGGTTCGGAGCCGCCGAGCTGGCGTTTTGACCTGGGCCGACCTGCCGTGGAGCGCGAGTTGCGGAAGATCGTGGTCTGGTGGGGGCTAGCCGATCCGGCGCGTTGCGGAATCAACCTGAAGTTCCAGGTCCACGACTTCACGACCGGGGAATGGCGCAATGCGACCGACTTTGTCCGCCAGGACTTGCCCCGTGAGGAGGGTATGGCGGGATGCCTGACGCTGACCTTTCCCGAGGGCGAGTTCAAGAACTTCGACTCCTTGCGGATGATCGACGGCCGCAGGCTGTTCAAGGCTCCCGGCACACGTTGGATTGAGGTTGAGGCCTACACCGCGCCGGACAACAAGTAAGAGAGGATTTGTATGGAGCACATGAAGATCCCTCTATTCTTAGTAGCTGCAGTTAGCACGATGTTGATAGCCACCGCGGCGCTTGCCGCTCCGGAAGTGGAGATCATCAAGGTCGCGGTTGCCGAGATGACCATGAACCCGGACAACGCTCTGTCTCAGCGACCCTTTGAGCTGGAGGGTGCTGGAGGCTACTACCACTACCAGGGCAAGTATAACCCGCCGCCCTTTGGCCTGACTGACGCGATCAGCGCGACCGCGCCGGCGGATGACTTGTTCCACGACTCCACCGTGCGTTTCGATTTGGGCTGGCCCAGCGGAGAACGCCAGTTGGACAAGATCGTGGTCTGGTGGTCGCTAGCGGATTCCGCCCGATGTGGAATCAACGTGAAGTTCCAGGTTCACGAGTTCACGAC
>JAAYIR010000166.1 GCA_012523355.1 candidate division WS1 bacterium | reverse complement strand
GGCTGTAGCGCCACCAGCAAGTCGACCTGCTCCTCGAGGGCCTCCACGGGACGGTCCGCCACACGAATCTGGAAGTAGTTGTGGCCCCCACGAATCCGGGACATGTGGTCCTGGTGCGTGAAGACATGGTAGCCGTCGCGATGGAAGACCTTGGACAGCAGCGAGCCGGTAGTGTCGATTCCCTGCCCGGCTTCACCGCTCAGGCGCAGGTTGAGGTCGAGGGGCGTGTGAGCCTCCTGGTGAGTGCTGAGGAGACACCGTAGTGCCGCCCCACCTGAAGTCCAAAGCTGGCCGCCAGACTACTCCTGCGTTGCCGCCAGTCTTTGCGCCACGTCGTCCCAGTTCACGACCTCAAAGAAGGCCTTGGTGAAGTCTGGCCGGCGGTTCTGGTACTGCAGGTAGTAAGCATGCTCCCAGACGTCCAGCACCAGCACCGGCGTGACTCCCCACTCCGCGAGGTTCTGATGCTTCTCGGCCTGGAGCACGACTAGTTGCTGGCCGAGTGGCTGCCAGGCCAGGACGGCCCAGCCGGAGCCCTGGACGGAGTTGGCGGCGGCGATCATCTCCGCTTTGAAGGTCGCGAAAGACCCGAAGTCCGCGGCAATCTGCTTGGCCAGGTCGCCTGATGGCTCTCCCCCACCGCCCGGCTTCATGTTTGTCCAAAATATGCTGTGCAGCAAGTGTCCGGAGTAGTTGAAAGCCAGCGCGTCACAGAGGGCGCGGATGGCGGCGAAGTCGCCGGCTTCTCGGGCGGCCTTCAGCTTCGCTTCCGCCTCGTTGTAGCCGTTTACGTATGCCTGGTGGTGCTTGTCGTGGTGCAGATGCAGCGTCTCGGCGGACAGAAAGGGCTCGAGAGCGTCATAGGGATACGGCAGGTCGGGTAGGGTCAGGGGCATTCGTTTCACCTCGTTTGAGTTGGTATCCGCGTACGCGGCGCCGGCCGGGATGCGTTCCGGTGCCACACCAGGAAGTCCAGCGATAGCGAGCAGGCCAGGAACAATCAGTAGGGCCAGCCAGTATCGGCGCATAGTCTTTCCACACTCCTCGACTTCACCGAGCATGCCAGCTAGTATTCCGTCTCCAGCGCCACCTCGGCGCCGCGCAGAAGCGTGTTGCGAATCGTGCACAGCTTGGCGCCGGCTTCCACCGTCCGCCTTCCCCGTTCGTCCAGCTCCTGGGGCATAATGATCTTCATCTTGAAGTTAGAGAGGAAGTGTTCTTTCTCATCCCACTCCGCCTCCACCTCAAGCCGCATGTTCTCATAGGGAAGGCCCTTGTTCTTGCAGGCGAGGGCGATCTCCATGCCCATGCAGTTGCCGAGCACGACCAGCAGCCCTTCGGGCGGGATCATCGCCGCATCGTGCCCGCCGAGGTCTGGCGGAACGTCACCGAAAAGCTTGTGACCACGGATTTCACCCACAAAGACCGTTGGGCCGATATTCACCGAGGTGCTCATCCATTTCATTGAGAATCCCTCCTGCTGGGGACACTGACGAAAGACCGGAGGGAAGGTTCAGAGGAACGACGACTGCACGCGTTGAGGTGGTAAGATAGGACCCGTAAGCGACGCCCGACCCGGCCTCGCTTTCGCTTTCCTCGTGCGGATTGCGTCCTAGACTCGGTCCACTTCCTCCCGCGCGATACGCACCCAGCGGTCAAAGCGCTCCGGCTGCCCCTGGCAGGTGTGGGTGTCCTTGAGCACGATCTCCAAGCGGCAACCCTGGGTGATCTGAATCGTCTCCCGAATCTCCCGCCGCACCAGGTCCTCGTCGAAGCCCACCCCGGCCAGGCGTGCGGGGTTGGGCTTCCAGGAATAGATGACCCGGTCACCGAGCTTCTCCGCCGCGATCTCGCGGTCGGTCCAGGGGCTGATGGAGAGCCGCCGCAGACGCGGTATCTGCAGGATGACATCCAGGCGATCATGGACCGGCTCACAGCAAGCGTAGCAGTTCAGACCAAAGCGCTCCAGGATGGGAAGCTGGTACCTCAGGACGAACTCCTCAAACATGCGCGGGGAGATTGTCCCTCCCTCCTGGTTCTCGGCGAAGCCCCACAGGTCGCGGGTGCGGACGTGCTCCGGGTCAAAGCCCTGTGAGGGGAGTTCGCACGTGAAGCCGAAGCCTCCGGAACCGACGTAGTCGTTGCCGTTGTTGAGCGCGAGCAGATCCTGGGACTCCAAGGAGTCCAGCCAGGCCAGGCGCCCGGCCTGGAGCAGGCTCATGGTCTCGTGGGCGAACTCCGGCTGCATGGCCATGTCCAGAAGGATCTGCTCCAGCCCGCGCAGACGAGCGTACTCCCCGATCAGGCTGATGCCCCACCAGTGGACATTCCTGCGCGTCACGTGCAGTATCCCGTCGAAGACCTCGTGGACCTCCGCCAGCCGGCGCTCGGTGGCGGCCTCGTCCACCTGCGTGGTGGGCGGGGTCAGTTTCTCCAGGTCCGCGGCATCCTGGAGGCGGCCTTCCCAGCGCGAGGCGCCGCGCTCCGCCGTCCGTTCGTATTCCGGGTCGAGTCCCCAGCCAGTGTTCACGAGGCAGACGCCGACGGACATTTCATCGTCCAGCACCTCGTCATCGGCAAAATGCTCCCAGGCATATAGCCGCATGCGCAGGCCCCACTCCCAGCCCCGCGCCTCCTCCTCCTGGCACTGGAGCACCGTGTCGGGCAAGAGCTCCACCCAAGCACCTTCAGGCGAGCAGAAGATGAGAGGCTTACCCGGCTGTAAGGCGTTATGCCGGTACCATTCCTGTCGCCGCTGTTCCATCTCGGGCTGCGCCGCTGCCTCAGCTACGTGCCAGGCCAGATCGCGCAGAATTCGTTTGTCATGGGGGTTCATCCCAGACCTCCTGATGGCACGAGGGGAAGCCTGTAAGTTAGAGAGAGGCAGCCTTCATGCCCTCGTAGTCGCCTCTGACCTGCCAGGCTTCACATGCTCCGGCCTGCGGCAGTGGCAAAAGCCGGCAACTCCGCCATCAGCTCTCTAAAGGCATCCGGGGTCAGAGACTGCGGCCCGTCCACCTTAGCTTCCGCCGGGTTCCGATGCGTCTCCACCAGCAGACCATCCGCTCCGGCAGCTATGGCAGCCTTGGCGAGCGCAGGGACCATCCAGTCGTGACCGCTGGCGTGAGAGGGATCCACTACCACCGGCAAGTGCGAGAACCGCTTCAGCACAGGCACTGCGGAGATGTCCAGGGTATTGCGGGTCTGCGTTTCGAAGGTACGGATGCCTCGTTCACATAAGATGACCTGTTGATTACCACCGACGAGGACATACTCGGCAGCTTTGAGTAAGTCGTCAATGGTGGCGCTCATTCCCCGCTTCATCAACACCGGCTTCTCTCCCTGGCCGACCTCGCCCAGAAGCGTGTAATTCTGCATGTTCCGCGTGCCAATCTGCCAGATATCCACCAGGGGATCGAGCTTCTCCATATCACGCGGATCCATTACTTCGGTGATGATGGGCATGCCCAAGCGCTCGCGAGCCTCAACCAGTATCTCCAGACCCTCCTCGTGCAGGCCCTGGAAATCATGCGGGGAGGTGCGCGCTTTGTAGAGAAAGCCGCGCAAGACCCGGGCGCCGGCGTCCTTGACATAAGCCGCGGTCTCCAGGAACTGCTCGCGGCTCTCCACCGCGCAGGGGCCGGCAATGACCACCACAGCCTGGCCCCCAAATTGGGTGCCATCCCTCAGGGATACCAGCGTCGGCTCGGGCTTGACCTCTCGGCCTGCAAGTTTGTAGGGGCGCAGGATCGGTACCACACGGTCCACCCCGGGCATAGCCTCCAGGGTCTCCATGGCCTCCTGCGTGCGTTCCCCGATCACCGCAATCACGGTGTTGATCACGCCATAGATAGGATGGGGGGTGAAACCCATCTCTCTGACCTTACTGATTACTCCCTCAGTAGTATCCTTGTCTGCTCCGGGCCGAACGATGATGACCATGTTGAAACTCCTTGGCTGCGTGCAGCGGCTATGATAATACAGCCAGCCCCAAGAGGGAAGTGCTCGTTGGTAATTGCCTGACTCGCGTGACTGAAAACCTGCAGGTCCTCAGCTGACCGCTACGGGCCACCGCCCGCCTCCAGGTCGCCAGTCCCTGCCCGCCATTGCTTTTCGCCCCTGGATGCGGTATATTGAACCGCGTCTGCTGCCCTATCCCGTCACCAGGAGGCGATTCCGTGATGACCCTGTCACGCCCACGCATATATGGCTTCATCCTCTTGCCCGTATTCGCGCTGGCCGCTGCTGCTGCAGTCTGGGCCGCAGAGTACCAGGATGTGCCACTGGCCGGGCAGACTCTGGCCCGCTTGTACGATCCCGGTAAGTTTCCCGCCCTTGCAGACCGCGTCGCCAAGGTAGAGGAAGGGTTGGCACAGGTGGTCGCTGTCCAGGACCTCCAGCATCCCAGCGTCCGCACCCAGCAGGACCAAGGCATCTGGACCGTCTATGCAGGCCCGGTGCGCGTGCTGAGTGTCCTACCCAAGGACGCCACCGGAGCCAACATGTCCGAGAAGGAGGTGGCGGAGATGTGGGCCGCCAACCTCAAGCGTCTCTTGCCACTGGTTACGCCGCCGGCAGAATCCGGTCCCGAGCCTGGCGACACCACTCCGACTGCGGCGACCGGTGCGGCCCCGGCCACGGGCACCACCCCTGCCGAAACTGCAACCACCCCGCCCGCACAAGAGCCTCCGGCGGCCAACCTCACCACACCTCCCAGTGCCTTGCCATCCGCAACCCCGCCAGCCACGGTCGCAGCCACGGTTCCCGCACCTTCTCCCCTGACGCAATCGGCAGCAGTGCTGCTGATTGTGGACGCACTCAATACCGCCCGGTCTCTCCCCGAGAATCAGTACCTGGCCCACCGCCAGGAGCTGGCCGGCAACCTGCTGACCAAGCTGAATTCATTCTTCACCGGTGAACCAATGCCTCCCAGCACAGTCACGGTGCCACCCCCCTCGGCAACCACTCCACCGCCGACGCCGGTTACGACCGTCAATCTGCCCCCGCCAACCCCCAGCGCGCTCACCGTGCCCGCCGAATGGCATACGCTGTCTCCCGGCGATCGCCTGAAGAAGAAGTTCGAGCTGGCGACCAAGCCCTACTATGCTTTGGAGGCGAGCGATCCGACACGTTATTCGCAGGTGGGCAATCTTCTATCCGCCTCCCGAGCCGCCAAGGCCGCGTTGAAGTGGGAGGAGTCGGAGAAATACCTGGACAGCGCGCTGGAGATGATGGGGATCACCATCCCACCTCCAGCCGCGGGGGATGGGACCTAGCTGTCTATGACCGACAACCACTCTCTCCGCTCCGTTCTGGTAGACCTGGACCGCACGCTATACCCGCCCGCAACCGGCCTGCAAGAGGCCGGAGACCGTCTGATTAACGAGTGGATGACCGAGTCCCTCGGCCTATCTTCGCTCGAAGTGGACCTACTGCGCCGCCAATTGCGGGATCAGTATGGCACCACCGCCCGGGGGCTAGAGGAGAAATACGGGATTCCTCAGAGCAAGACCTACGAGCAGAGCATAGAGCGCCTGCGCCCCGCTGACTACGTTTGGCCCCGTCCCCAGGTGCGGAAGATTCTTCTCAGTGTCGGTCTGCCTGTCTACGTCTTCACCAACTCCACCCGGCCCTATTGCGAGCAGGTGTTAGAGGCGCTGGGGCTGGAGGACTGCTTCGCGGGGCTCGTAACAATCGAGACTATGGGGTGGCAAGCCAAACCGCAGAAGGAAGCATACCAGGCAGCGCTCAAGGTAGCGGGCACGGAGCCGCAGCAGACCTTGTTCCTGGATGATTCAGTGGCCAACCTGGAGGCCGCTGCACGCATGGGCCTCCCGGCGGTACTGTGCCACCCTCGCCCCAAACCTCACTGGGCACCCTGCATCTCAGATATCCTCAGGCTCCCCGAGCTCCTGGCAGTTCTGACTCCTGAGAACTGAGTCTCAGTCCACCTCCCGCAGCCACTCCAGGAAATCCTCGGGCAGCCACCGCTCCGGGTCGCTCTCGACGATCTCCAGCCAGGTGGCGACCATCGGTTCGGTGCGGGCACAGCGGAAGGTTGCCGAGCCAATGCGACTGTACTGCACTATCCCCTGCTCGGCCATCATCGCTTCGTGAGTCTCTCGGTCCTCCGGCTTGATCCACGGCCACACTCCGGGCTTCATCCAGCCCACCACCTGCTCAGCGAGCGCTTCTCGTTTCTCCGGAGCTGCCCGCTGCAAAGCCCGCTCGACGATAAGGCTCTCCAGGTAATGCACCATCGTGTTGACCTGGAAGGTCACACCGATGAAGCAATAGGCCGCATTCCACTGCCGCAGTCTCTCCCACGGGCTTTCTACCGCAAAAGCACGGTCCCCGAAGGGGCCCAGGCGCAGTCCGGCGGCGCCATGGTCACGCGTGAGCTCCTCCGCGCGCGCACCGATCGCCGCAATGGAATGAGTGGGGTGATTGCTCCGCAGAGCACTGGGACGAAGCCGCAGAGTCTCCGTCAGGATACCTACGTAAGAGGGGGCCATACACGAGTCCACTCTGCTAAAGACCAGAGCTTCTTCGCCCGGCTGCCAGTTGCACAGAGTGGGGACAGCTACCGTCCCTTCCGGCCCCACGGCGTCTAGCAGCCCGTCAATCACGCTCTCCGGCCCGCCCGTCACATGTCCCATGCTACTGAGTGAACTGTGGAACATTAGGACATCGCCAGGAACGATCCCCGCGGCACGCGCACCGGCAGTGACGTCCTCGCATCTGACCTCTGTGCTCTTGTCTCCAGCCTCTGGCAGCATGATGGAGCTCCTCCAAGGGGAAGACTACGGATCATGAGGAAACAACGACGGCAATCTCAGCCTCGCTAGGAGGACGTATCTTCGGCTGCGGCTGCGCGCTTGCCGCGGGAGAGATTCACAACCTCATTTACCTGGCTGTGCGGTATGATCAGGTTGGCGCCCTCGGTCGTGTGCAGGTGCGTGGAGCGCAGACCGATCTCCTGCACAACACCCTCTCGTCCCGCAATGATCACCCGCTCCCCCCGTGTGTAGAGGTGGTCATAGAGGATCAGATAGCCCTGCGCCACGTCGCGCAGAACACGCCAGAAGGCCACCAGGCACACCACCACCAGCGCCAGTCCTATGGGCACCACCTCGGCCCACGTCTGCAAGCCGAAGATACGCAGGATGATAAGCACAGCGATGACATACAGCACAGCGCGGCTCAGGAAGATAGGCACCGCGAGGAGCAGTCGCCGGCGGGCCACACGGATGGCCGGAGGATCACCTGCGTCGCGCAGCAGTACGGGCTTCAGCCGGGCCTGGATATAGCGCCTCACCAACACGAGCAAGAGCTCAAACAGAATCGCGACGAGGATGGCGCGAATGAGTTGCTGAGGAAGCGCCCCCAGCCAGATAGTACGAACATACTCGTAGAATCGTATCATTGTCTGCGCCGCTCCAGGGTCGCTGTCGAGCAGAACGAACGCGGCCCGACCTGCGAAGGGATTCCACGGCGAGTCTATCAGTTGTCTTCTTCAGCGCCTTGCTGAGGCAGTGGCTCCCCGGTCCCCTGTGCGCTATCCAGAATGCGGCGAATCACCAGGGCGAGGTCCTCATAGTCTGTGACCGGCTTGGTGTAAAACCAGGTGCAGCCCAGATCAAACCCAGTGAGCACGTTTACCGGCTCTTTCAGAGCCGTGAGCATCAGCACGGGGATCTTGGCAGTCTTATCCTTGGCCTGCAGGGCCTGGAGTGTTGCCCAGCCGTCCATCCGGGGCATCATCACGTCCAAAACGATCAGGTCCGGTGTCTCCTGCTCAAGAACTTCCAGCGCCTCCATGCCGTCATATCCGGTAAGGATACGATAGCCCTGGCTCTCCAGGAAGAGCTTGGAGGCAAAGACGAAATCCCGATGGTCATCCACCAGCAGAATAGTCTCGGCCATACTCATTCCTCTCTCTGCCGGGATCGGCGGGACCCCCAGTGCCAGGGTGGGAATCGCGACGCCCATCCCAGATTAGCTTCTCGTTCTCGCTCTCGCGAGCAAACTCCTTCAATCCTGCCAGAACCTGCGCTACTCGCCCGGCCTGCCCCCAGCCCTTGGTCTCGCTACTGACCGCGACAGTGGTCAGGCATGCCAGCGGGACGAACACCGGCGTTCCCTCCCGGCTACGAACGGTCAAGCCTCCGGCCCGTTGGTCGGCTTCATCATACAGCCCCGGAGCGCTTTGGTCAAACCTTTCGCGCACCAGCTGACAAAGCTTCTCGGCGCGGGAGGGGTGGGTCAGCAGGAAGAAATCGTCTCCGCCCAGGTGCAAGGCCAGGTCGGCGGGTTCGCCTGCCTGGCGCACCGCACCGATCAACGCGTCCCGCACCAGGAGAAGCAAGCTATCGCCCCGCTCATAGCCGTAGCGGTCATTGAAGGCCTTGAAGTGTTGGACGTCCAAGGCCACCAGAGCCACCTGCTCCCCCCGCGACAGGCTTCCGGCCAACTCCCGATCTAGCCGTCCCCGGCCCGGAAGCCCGGTCAGCGGGTTCTCCTCACGCCGCTCCGCGGCCTGCCGCAGTCGAGCTCGCAGGCGGCGCAGCAGCCTGGGGCCCACCTGGGTGGCGTCAATGAACTCGTCCACTCCCACTTCTAGCGCTGCGACCTCCGCTGCATCACTATACCGCTCTGTGACCACAAATACGGGCAGCCCTGCTCCGGCTGAACCCTTCCGCAGTCTCCGGACTGCCTCCAGCGAGGAGCCATCACTCAACTCCTGCCCCATCACAGCCAGGGAGGCTCCCGGCGCCGCCTCCCACAGTTCGTCGCCCGTTGTGACCTCCATCAACTCTCCCACCTTCAGGATTTCGGCCAGTTCCCAGGCGACTCCGGCGGTCGCCAACACAAGGCTCGGAGGTACTATTCGGTTACGGACCAGTGAAGGTTTAGCCATGGCACAACAGAGTACTCCCCTGCTCACTTTACGCCCGGCTTCCGAGCAGGTCAAGGCAGACTCAACGAGAAACTTATGCGTATGCGCAAGGGGTTAGTGCATCTTCGCTGGCTGGTTTTCGCCACTGCCTTCTACGTCGGCTTCGCCTCCGGCGCCGGCAAGCTATGGTCAGAAGATCTCTGGTGGCACCTACAGACGGGTAGACTAATCGTCACCGAGCAGGCGATCCCAGACGCAGATCCCTTCTCCTACACTCGCCCAGGAGCGCCCTGGATAGCGCATGAGTGGGGTTACGAGGTGTTGCTCTACCTGGCCTATGCTGCCGCAGGATGGGCAGGCATCATCTGCCTCCAGGCGCTGATGGTCGGCGTCACGACTCTGCTGGCGGCCCACCTTGCGATTCGCTGGGGCGCGGGCCTGATCCCAGCGCTGGTCGCCGCCATCGTGCTTAGCTATGCCGTGGGTCCGTGGGTCAATGCTCGCCCCCAGATGCTGGACATGATTGGTGTGCTCGTGATCCTGCACCTTTTGACTTCCTACCAGGAAGGTCGACCACGAACGCTCTGGTGGCTACCACTCGTGTTCTTACTGTGGGTCAATACTCACGGCGCCTTCCCGGCGGGTTGGGTGCTCGTGGCGTTCTACGGCCTGTGCCGCGGGCTGCAATCGCCAAGTGACGATTCCCGGCGCCGCTTTTTCCAGCTGCAACCCAGCGTGATCAAGCCTTTGCTTCTCCCCCTACTGGCCTCGGTGCTTGTCACGATTATCAACCCCAACCTCCTGGAGGGCGTGCTGTACCCCATCACTTACTTGATCGGTGAGAACGCCTACTACAGCGGCATAGTGCTCGAGTTCACCTCCCCGGACTTCCACCAACCCGCCTTCCTGG
>JAAYIR010000023.1 GCA_012523355.1 candidate division WS1 bacterium | reverse complement strand
TTCAAAGGGAGCGACCTGAGAGGCGTCTACGACACCGCTAAGGACCAGGTGGGCAGGCGCTGCTCGTTATTCCCCGTGGTACTCTTGGCCTTGTACCTGTTCTACATGGGGCGGGACCGGCGGCGGCTGCGGCGGCAGGGATACTGGGCCCTAGCGGGCCTGATGCTCACGCATCTGCTGATCTGGCTGGGCATTCTCACACCGTTGACCTCGCTGCTGCGGGGGCCGTGGCCCCGTGCAGAGGCGGCGGGGCTGCTGGTCTTGATCGGCCTGGTCCTCACGGCGCGGGCCTATCTGGAGTACCGACGAGTGGCCAGGGCCTGGCTCCTGACAACAGAACCAGCGGCTGCTGCCGAAGCGCCAGCAGCTAAGGCGGCGTCGGCAGGGAGCTGGGTGTGGCCACTGCTGGCGGGGGCGGTGGTGGCAGTGATCACCTCGTATTGCACCGGGGCGGCCCTGGGGGCTTCGTTGCCGGCGCTGCTCGGGCTCCACAGCATCACACTCGCGGGGATAGGACGCACGCTGCTGTTCTGGGTGGCGTACTGCGCGCCGGTCATTGCCACGGTGGTGGTGGCTGTGGAGGTGGGGGGACTGCCGCAAGTCGAGGAGTGGGCGCGGGAACGCCCCCCGGATACGAAGAAGGCGGCGGCGCTGTTCCTGCTGGCGATGACGGCAGTTGCGGCGGGACAGTTGATGTCTGCGCTGGGGTAAATGGAAGAAACCCAACTTGACGGGAGGGGCACCGGTGTGTTAATCTGGCTCTCAGCGTGGCGGCAGGGAAGCCGTCTTTCCGGCCCTGTTTTCTGTTCCCCTGGCGAGGGAAGAGGGGACCAGAAAAGGGCTGACGCCCGGCCTACTGCGGGTCGCGGGGAACCCTAACCAGGAGACTCCGGCGCTCAATCTGACGGGTACGGGGTGCACTGATGGGTGAGAAGCCCGTCGTGCCGCTCACGTCCGTCTTCTAGAAACGCTGACCGGAACTTGACCCGGAAAACGGGACTCCGGCGGTGTGCGGCCTGTCCTAGTCTACCCTCGCCCCCGGGCCGTGGAAAGGAGAAGCTTGTGTCTGCAGTAAGCATGAAGGAGTTGCTGGAAGCGGGGGTGCACTTCGGCCACCAAAGCCGACGCTGGAACCCCAAGATGGAGACGTACATCTACCACGAGCGTAACGGGATCTACATCATTGATCTGCACCAGACGCTGCGCATGATGGATGAGGCGTATGATTTCATCCGGTCCGCAGCGGCCAACGGAGGGAGCCTGTTGTTCGTCGGGACAAAGCGGCAGGCGCAGTCGGCCATCGAGGAGGCCGCGGACAGTTGCGGCATGCCCTACGTGAACAAGCGCTGGCTGGGCGGAATGCTGACAAACTTTGAGACGATGCGCAGCCGAATTGACCACATGGAGCGCCTGGAGCGGCAGAAGGCCGAGGGCGAGTGGGAACGGCTCACCAAGAAGGAAGCGCTGTGGTTGGATCGCGAGCTGGAGAAGCTGGTGCTGAGCCTGGGCGGCATTCGCAGCATGAGGCAAGCCCCGCAGGCGGTGTTTGTGGTGGACGTCAAGCGCGAGGAGATCGCGGTGGCGGAAGCTAACAAGCTGCATATTCCGGTGGTGGCGATCGTGGACACGAACTGCGATCCGGACGTGGTGGATTACATAGTCCCCGGCAATGACGACGCTATCCGGGCCATTCGGCTGATCAGCTCGAAGCTGGCGGAGGCCGTGAACGAGGGCCGGGGCGAGATGGAAGCACGGCGCGCCGAAGTGGAAGCGGGTGGAGAGGAGATTGAGGAGGAGGCTCCCACCGGACCGGCGGCGATCCCCGTGGAGGAGCGAGAGGTCCTACCCTACGAGCCGGAGACTCTGTTCGTTGACGAGGATGACGTGGCCGGGCAGTTTGTGGACCTGTTCGAGGAAGAGAAGTAGGCGCACGAGCCGGGGAACCCCGGAAGAAGAGCGGTCAATTCTCGCACACACGTCTGTCCCCGAAAGGCAGGGGCGAAAGTCCCGTGGCGCGGGCCGGTGGCGGGGGCAGACTGTAGAGCGGATAAGTCGAGTGAAAGGCAATAGACATGAGCAAGGAAGTAAGTGCCCAAGAAGTCAAGGCGCTGCGTGAGAGAACCGGCGCCGGAATTATGGCCTGCAAGAACGCCCTCGTGGAGTGCGCAGGGAACATGGAGGCGGCCATTGAACTTCTGCGCAAGCAGGGGGAGGAGATCGCCACCAAGCGTCAGGGGCGAAAGACCGCGAACGGCATCGTCTACTCGTACGTGCACGCGGGGGATCAGATCGGCGTACTGGTGGAGGTCAACTGCGAGAGCGATTTCGTGGCGCGCAACGAGGACTTTCGGCAGTTCGGCAAGGACGTGGCAATGCAGATCGCGGCCATGCGTCCCCTGTGGCTGAGTCGGGAGGAGGTCCCCGAGGAGGCCATTGCCAAGGAGCGGGAGATACTGACCGAGCAGGCCCTGGGGGAGGGGAAGCCCGAGCACATCGTGGAGAAAATGGTGGAGGGGCGGCTCAAGAAATTCTACGAGCAATATTGCCTGCTGGAGCAGCCCTTCATTCGGGACGACAGCCAGACCATTCAGGACCTGCTAACGGACCTGATCGCCCGCACCGGAGAGAACTGTATCGTCAGTCGGTTCTGCCGTTATCAGGTAGGCGAGGAATAGTGAGTGGGAAGCGCGCGCAACCGCGATTCCGTCGCGTGCTGCTCAAGCTGAGTGGAGCCTGCTTTAGCGGCGATAAGGACTTTGGGTTGGACCCGGCGACGGTAGGGCGGCTGGCGGGGGAGGTGCGCGACGCACACGCGGGCGGAGTAGAGATCGGGATCGTGGTGGGCGGCGGAAACATCTGGCGCGGGCGGCAGGCCTCCGAGCAGGGGATGGATCGCACCACGGCCGACTACATGGGCATGCTGGCGACGGTGATCAATGCCGTCTCGCTGCAGGATTCCCTGGAGAAGCTCGGGGTGGAGACACGGGTACAGACGGCGATCGAGATGCGGGAGATTGCCGAGCCCTTCATCCGCCGGAGAGCTGTGCGCCATCTGGAAAAGGGGCGGGTCGTGATCTTTGCGGGAGGAACAGGCAACCCATTCTTCACCACCGACACGGCGGCGGTCCTGCGAGCCAATGAGATCGGGGCGGATGTCATCATCAAGGCCACCAACGTGGACGGGGTCTATGATAAGGATCCGCACGACTGGCCGGACGCGCAACTGCTGAAACGGATCACCTACCTGGAGGTCCTGGCGCGGGGGCTGAAGGTGATGGATTCCACTGCCATCAGCCTGAGCATGGACAACGATTTGCCTATCCTGGTGTTCAACGTCACGCAGGCCGGGAACATCGTGCGCGCCATTCGCGGTGAGGACATCGGGACACGAGTCGAAGGTGGGAACGAAGCAACCTAACCCACGGAGGGGAATGAGCTCATGGACCCACTGTTAGCAGAGGAAAAGAAACGCATGGAGGCGACGTTAGAGGCTTTCCAGCGCGAGTTGGCGACAATTCGCACGGGCATGGCCTCGCCAGCGCTGCTGGATCACGTGCGGGTTCTAGCCTATGGTGAGCAGATGCCACTGAACCAACTGGCCACGGTGGCGGCACCGGAGAGCCGATTGCTGGTGATTACGCCCTGGGATCGCAGTCAACTGCCGACGATCGAGAAGGCCATCCTAACTTCGGATCTGGGGTTGACACCGGTGAGCGATGGGCAGGTAATTCGCCTACAGATTCCGGCGCTGACCGAGGAGCGACGGCGCGAATTGTCCAAGATCGTGGGCAAACGGGCCGAGGAGGCTCATGTAGCGCTGCGAAACATCCGGAGAGACACCAACTCGGGGCTGGAGAAGAGGGAAAAGGCCAAGGAGATCTCAGAGGATGAGCTGGAGGCGCGCAAGAAAGACGTGCAGAAGCTCACCGATGAGTACGTGGCCAAGGTGGACGAGATTGCCGAGGCCAAGACCAAGGAGATCATGACGCTGTGAGCGAGGCGGCCGAGGTCGTCGGGCTGGAGGTGTCGCTGGCGGAGAAGCGGCTAACAGAGAGAGGCGTGAGGGTGGAGGTGCGAGAGACGGCCCCTCCAGAGAGAAGCCGAGGAGCGCGCCTGCTGGGGGAGAGGTGGCGAGTGATTCAGCAGCGGCAGGGGACGGAGGGGATGGTGCTGGTGGTAGGCCGCGTGATTGCCCTGCAGGACCGCATCTCAGCGCCCGGTTAGGATAGGGAATCAACGGGGCCTGTGGTATAATGTGGATGCCGTTGGGCTCTGGGGTGCATCGGCTGGATCAGTCGTCAGTTGCGTGGCAGGGCCGTGTTCTTGCGGCGACACGTGAACAGGAGCAAGGCCAGATGATACCGTCGGACTGCCGAGGTGTGTGGTACGCCTGCGGGACAGCGAATACGTTGCCTGGTCACGGGCATGTGTACTCCGGGGGTGCGGCCACTTACTGCGCCTGGCACCGTCCCATGGCCCTCTACGCCGAGGAAGTCCACCAGACTTTTTTGGTCTACGGCAAGGAAGGCAATGCCCCGACTATCAGCCTGTATGACCATGACACCCAGAGCTTCGGGCGACCCGTGGTGCTGGGGAGCAACCCGGACGGAGACGCCCACCGTAACCCCACACTCCTGATAGACGAGGACGGGTATTTGCTGGTCTTCTGGGGAGCGCACAACCATCACACCCGGGTACTCAGATCAGAAGCTCCTTACGATATCTTATCCTGGACTGAACTGCCGCCAACACAGGAGGCGGGCACCTCGTATCCCCAGCCCTGGCAACTGAAGGCCGGAGAGATATTTGTCTCCTATCGCCGCCGCCCCAGTTGGCATTTCATCAAGTCACGGGATGGCGGCCGCAGCTGGGATCCTCCCACGCAACTGATATCCTTCTCCGCGGAGAAGGGCGAGGGACTCGGCGAGCAGTCCGTCTATGCGGTCAGCGTGGCGGAGACGGGCGCGTACCCGCGGAAGGTCCATATCGCATGGTCACGACTGGGCGGAGGCACTCCCGAAGAAATACAGACCAAGCACTTATGGGCCAGACGCTACAACGTCTACTACGCCTTCTCAGAGGATGGCGGGACGACCTGGAAGAGAAGCGACGGGACGCCGTACGAGATGCCCATCACGGAGGAAGCCGCTGAGAAGGTGTGGGATTCAGGCCCGCATGGGGTATGGCTTAAAGACATCCAGCTGGACGAGGCCGGCGACCCGTACCTGGTGTTTGTGGACGCTGAGGTAGCGACCTATGAGAGCGGGTGGAAGGTGGCACGTCGGGCCGGGGACCAGTGGGTGGTGAACCGCGTGACGACGAGCGACCACATGTACGATGACGGGGCCCTGGTGGTGCTCTCCAGCGCGGACTTGCGCCTCTACGCCCCGACGACCGCGACGCAACCGCAGGAAGATGGCGGGGAGATCGAGGAGTGGCGGTCCAGGGATAGGGGGGCGACCTGGAGGAATACCCGGCACGTCACCCAGGGCTCCGCACTCTCGCACAACTAAGTGAAGGCGGTCCATAATCACCGGGCCAGCGACGGGGGATTCCAGGTGATGTGGAGCTACGGCGACTCGAATTCGCCACCGGCGACCCAGGACGTAAGCCACTACTACTTCGGTGAAGGGATGGACCGGGGGCAAGAGATGAGGTTGGCAGACTGCGGTCGGGGGCAGGGCGCGTAGAACCTGGAAAAGGAAGTGCAGGTGGGCGGTATTTCGGAGCATACGCACAATGCGGAGGACCCGCTGGCCGGCCTGCACATACCGCGACACGTGGCGGTAATCATGGACGGGAATGGGCGGTGGGCGGAGGAGCGGGGCCTGCCACGGCTGGCGGGACACGTGGAGGGGCGGAAGGCGACCCGGCGGGTGGTGGAAGCAGCGCTGGATTTCGGCCTGCAGGCACTGTCGGTGTATGCCTTCAGCATGGAGAATTGGCGTCGGCCCCTGGACGAGGTAGAGGGGCTGATGGAGCTGATGCAGACCGCGATGACCGAGGAGATGGATGATCTACGGAGTAATAAGGTGCGCGTGCTGGTGAGCGGACGGAGAGCGGAACTGCCCAAGGCGCTGAATGACGTTCTGGAGTTTGCGATTCAGGAGACGGCCCAGAACACGAGGATGACGTTCAATCTGCTGATTGACTACGGGGGGCGCGCGGAGATTGTGGACGCGGCGCGCCGGTTCGCAGAGGAGGTTCAGGCGGGGCGGGCCCAGCCCGCGGACCTGGACGAGGAGAGCTTTCCGGGGCTGCTGTATGCGCCGGACCTGCCGGATCCGGACCTGATCATCCGGCCCGGAGGAGAGAAACGCATCAGCAACTTCCTGCTGTGGGAAGGGGCGTATGCGGAGTACGTGTTCCTGGACGTGCTGTGGCCGGATTTTGACCGTGAACACTTGTTAGAAGCCATACGGGACTACAGTAAGCGGCAGCGGCGCTTCGGGGCGTTGACTGAGCCGGAATAGCAGTACAAATCGCGGTACAAAAGGAGAGTGTCTAGCATGCTACGCTCGAAGACGGCAACACTTTTGGCGCTCGTACTGGCGCTGGGTCTGGCGGCGGGGACGATCGCCAGCGCGGAGATCGTCATCTACAGCGGCGACGAAGATCTGCCGCTGGCGGAGAGGCTGCCTGCGGAGACGGCGGGGGATATTCGGGTGGATGACACACTGGTCATGAGGATCCCCGGAGCCGGCGGAGGTATCCCGCTGGCGGTGCGGGCAGCGATCCTGGATACGCGCATCACTGAAATCCTGTCGGCCGGGATCGTGGGCCCGCTGGTGATTGGCGACATACGGGGCAAGCCGACGATCTGGGTGGGCCCCTACCGGCTGGTAACGGTGTATCCGGAGGATGCGGCGGCCATGGGCACCGATATGAGGACTCTAGCGGAACAGTGGGCGGCGGGAACCCAGAGCATGCTCTACAAATGCAGCCCCGCGGTCGGGCCCAGCACCGAGGAGACGTCCAAATACTCGGTGGTGACACCCGCGCCCGAGCCGGAAGCCTAGGAATGACCGAGTGTAACCCGTGCGGTTAGACGAGCTGGGCGAATTCGGATTTCTGGGCCGGATCTGGCCTCGACTGAGGGGACCGGACTCAGGAGTAGTGCTGGGCAGCGGCGATGACGCCGCTGTCCTGGCTTTTGGGGAGGGTGCTTATCTGCTGGTGAGTACGGATGCGATGGTGGAGGGGCGGCACTTCCGGCGAGAATGGCTGACTCCCGAGCAGATTGGGTACCGGGCGGGGGCGGCAGCTCTCAGCGACCTGGCGGCGATGGGCGGGCGCGCGCGAGGGCTCCTGGCCTCGGCGGCGCTGCCGCCGGAGATGGCGGCAGAGGAGGCAGAGGCGCTGATGGAGGGGCTGGACAGCGCCGCCTCCGCAGCAGGGTGTTGCCTGGTAGGCGGGGACCTGACCGCCTCCCCAGGCCTGATCTTCCTGGACGTGGTGGTGGTGGGCGAGACCGTGCGCTACTGGCCGCGATCCGGCGCACAAGCGGGCGAGGCGGTGCTGTTAACGGGGGACGTGGGGCGGAGCGCGGCGGGGCTGGCGTGGCTGGAAGCGGGCAGGGGAATGGAGAGCCTGCCAGAGGCGCTGCGGGAACGGTTTCTGACCCCCCAGCCGGCCTTCGACATGGTGGAGGCAGTGCATCCCCTGGGGGTGGTGACCTCAGCGATAGATATCTCCGACGGACTGCTGGGTGATCTCAGGCACGTCGCGGAGGCAAGTGGGGTACAACTCTCAATAGAGGCGGACCGAATACCCATCGCCGAGGAGACGCGGGTGGTGGCAGACCGACTGGGGCTGGACCCGATGGCCTTGGCGCTGGGCAGCGGGGAGGAGTATGAGATAGCCTTCACCGTTCCAGCCGACGCGGTGGGGCGGGTGCTGGCGGCGGTTGGCGAGGCGGGAGCACGAGCAGTGACGGTCATCGGACGGGCACGCGCAGGGCAGGGAGTAGTGGTGGAAGGCGCGGAGGGGCTGAAGGAAGGATACGACCACTTCAGCCGCCGGAGCTGAAGAGCTGGTCCAGAGTGCCAAAGGTGAAGCCCTGAGTGCGGAGGCGCTGGATGATGTCGGGCAAGGCCTCCATGGTGGGACGGACCCCGTCGTGAAGCAGAATGATATCCCCCGGACGGGTGTTGGCAACGACCAGGTCGGCAATCGTCTTGGCGGAGGGAGTGTTGTAGTCGTGGACGTTGACATCCCAGCCAGCAAAACGAAGACCAAGTTCACCGGCGGCGGCCCGGGCCTGAGCATTGATGGCGCCGCCCGGGGGGCGGTACCAGGTTGGCTTGTGTCCGGTTAGAGTCTCGAGGACCTGGTTGCACTGAGTGAGTTCCAGCGCGACCTCCGCGGGGGCGACCTGGGTGAAGTTGGGGTGGGTGTAGCTATGGTTTTGCAGACTGTGCCCTTCGTTCTGCGCGCGACGGATGAGCGCAGGATACCTGGCGGCCTTGTTGCCCACTACAAAGAGGGTAGCCACCACCCGGTGCTCGCGAAGGATGTCGAGGAGACGGCCGGTGCCCTGGGGAAAGGGTGTATCGTCGAAGGTGAGCGCGACCATTTTCTGGCGGTTGAGTGGGGCCCGGGGTCGCGTGAGACGAATCTCCAGATCGCGCGAGGGCCCGGCAGAACGGGTGTAAGTGGCCTTGACCCCGGTGGTAATGGATAGGTCCACGCGCAGCGCGCCCTCCGGTCCGGTGTTGGTCAGACGGAGGGAGCGCAGGTTGGCGTCGGCCACCTGGAGACCGGAGGGATTGTGCAAGAGCCGGACGTCAGGAACACAGGCCGACACCAGCCCAGGGGACTGCTCTACCGTGGCGTCGGGAGAGAGGGCGGCGGTGGTACGCAGCGAAACAGTGAGACCGCCGTCCGCATGGGGCTGGAAGTGCAACTGCAGCTTTTCCGCGGCGCTGGCCTCAGGGTTGCCCGGGCGCTGCAAGGCGATGGTCCAGGAGCGGGCGTGTCCGCCGCTGAGGTCCAACAGGGGGAAGCTGGCAGGTTCCTCGTCCGCGCCCTCGTACGCTCCGGGATGCAGGTCTCCGGCGGCGACCGGGACTGTCGCGGGAGCCGCAGGAGCGGGCTGGGCGCCGGCAATCTCCATCTGCAAGGGGAGCAGGCCGACCTGGATTTCAGTAGTCTCCCCATCCACGACGGTGACCTTGCCCTCCCAGGGACGCAATCCGGTTAGCTCCAGGCGCAAGGTGTGCTCGCCCGGGGTGACGTCCTCCAGGGTGAGGGGCGTGGTGCCCTGGGGCTTGCCATCAAGCTTGACGGTGACACCCACGGGGACGGTCTTGATGCTGATGCGCCCGGCCTGGCGCAGGAGAGAGAACTCCAGAGTAGTAGTCTCGCGAGGGCGGACGGTTACCTTCTGCTGGGCAGGACGGTAGCCGACGAGAGAGGCCGATACCTCATATTCGCCGGGGATCAGGCCCGTGATCTCGGTCGGAGTAGCGCCGTGAGTCTGACCGCCGAAGGAGACTTGCGCGCCCGCGGGAGTGCTGACGACCCGGAGGGTGCCTGAGACGCGCGCCAGTTCGAAGAGCATCTCTGCCGGCTGATCGCCAGCGGCCACCTCCACCTCCCGCACAAGCTCCTCGTAATCAGGAAGCGTGAGCTTCAGACTGTGTTTGCCGATCGGCGCCTTGGCGATCGTTGCCGGGGCTTTGCCCAGGGCCTGCCCGTCCCAAGTGACCTCAGCGCCCTCGGGTTTGGAGACAATTGTGAGGTCACGTGTGAGGCGCTCCAGGATGAGCTCGGCAGTAGTGCGCTCGCCGCGGGAGATCGCGATCTGGCGCTCGACAGGCTGATAGCCGGGGAGCGTCGCCAGCAGCGTATGCGTTCCGGGCTTGACGGCTTCCTCGGTGACCGGGGAGGCCCCGAGATTCTGGCCGTCGAGCGGCAGGGTAGCGCCCGCCGGGTGGGTGGTGACGACGAGCGAGCCCACCAGGGGGAGCGGCACCATGACGAGTTGAGTGGCCTGGAGCAAGGCCTCAGGGGGCGGCAACTGCACGGGCAAGTCATTGTAGTCCTCGGAGGCCAGGGTAAGCTGGTCGGTGGCCTGCTCGCGGGAGAGCAGCAGAGGGGTGAGGCCGAGGACCTGGTCGCCCTTGCGGACCTGGGCCAGGGGCGGCTCACTGACCAGCAAGTATCCGGGGGAGGGGACCGGAGTAATTTCCTCAGTTAGCAGCAGGCCGACGAGGTCGCCGACCTGGATCTGGGCGACATCGGGAGAGGTGGCGTCTATCACGTCGTCGAGATGTTCGGCGGCGGTGAGCAGCTTCCCGGCATAAGCCCCTTTCCAGAGCACGGGCAGATATTCAGGGCGCTCAGGAGTGGCTTCCTCCTGCAAAGCGCCGTAGGCTGCGTAGGCAGTGCTGGCACGGAAGGGCATCCCGGCGAAGGGAAAGAGCTGGAGAGTGGTCTCACCACCGGCAGTGATAATAGCGAGCACACGGCCCACCGGCGGCAGGAGGGCCTGCAAATTGGACAAGAGTGCAGAACGCTGCTGGGCCGGAGCATCGGGCCAGGGCTGCGGGGGCAGGGCGTAGAGGCGGGGAGTACGCGGGCGGCAGTCCACAGCGGACATCTGGAGAGAACGCTGGCGCGCGGGGTCCGTGAAGATGACGCCGAAAACCAGGACCCGGGCGTTGAGTTGGTCAGCCACGAGGCGTGCGGCACCGG
>JAAYIR010000165.1 GCA_012523355.1 candidate division WS1 bacterium | reverse complement strand
GGCGCTGCCACCTGCTCCGGTGCCCTCGGCGCCTCCTCGGCAGTCTGACTCCCCCTCTCCTGCGAGGAGAGGGGGGTGGGGGGTGAGGCCGGCGACGCGACTTTTGCCAGCACCAGCGCCACGGTGAGTATCTCCTGGGCGCCCTCGCGCAGCCGCTCCTGAGCCATGGCCAGCGCGGTGATGATCCCCATCAGGCGCTGCCGCCCCAGGTCCGCGGCCAACTTGTGCAGCGCCTCGGCGCGTTCCGGCGCGGTGCGACTCCAGCCGGGGGCCTCGGCGCCTAACTGCACCCGCAGCAGCTCGGCGACGAAGGCGGTGAGGTCCTTGAGATACTGTGGCAGGTCCCGGCCCTCGCGAAGCAGCTCATCCACCAGTGCAAATAGCTCCCCCAGGTTCCCTTCCGCCACCAACGCCAGGGTGCGCTCCAGCAGTTCCTGGCGGGTCAGGCCCAGGACCTGGGCCACCACCTCGCGGTCAATGGCGCCCTCGGCGTAAGCCACCACCTGGTCAAAGATGGACTCCGCATCGCGCATGGCGCCCGCCGCGGCTTCCGCAATCAGCCACAGCCCGCCGTCATCAATCTCCACGGCCTCGCGCCCGGCGATGGCGCGCAGGGCCTCGACGATCTGCCCGGCGGGGATGGCGCGGAAGTCGAAGCGCTGGCAGCGGCTCATGATGGTGGGCAGGAACTTATGGGCCTCGGTGGTGGCCAGCACGAAATACGAATGTGCGGGTGGTTCTTCCAGCGTCTTGAGGAGCGCATTGCTGGCCTCATTGGTGAGCTGGTGGGCCTCGTCGAGGATGTAGACCTTGACGCGCCCCTCGGCGGGGCCGTACTTGACCTTCTCGCGCAATTCGCGAATGTCGTCAATCCCGCGATGGCTGGCGGCGTCAATCTCGATGACGTCCATGAAGCTGCCGGCCTGGATGGCGCGGCAGGCGGCGCAGACTCCGCAGGGTTCGGGAGTGGGGCCGTGCTCGCAGTTGAGGGCCTTGGCCAGCACGCGGGCGGTGGAGGTCTTGCCGGTCCCACGGGGCCCGGCGAAGAGGTAGGCATGGCTCACGCGGCCCGAGGCGACAGCCTGGCGCAGCGTGCGGGAGACATGCTCCTGCCCCACGATCTCCTCAAAGTTCTGAGGCCGATATTTTAGCGCGAAAGGTTGGTAGGACATGATGCAGGGGCGGAACTTCAGTTCCGCCCGCCGTTCCCGGCGGTAGGACAGGCGTCTCGCCTGTCATCGTCGCGTCCGCTATGGCTCAGAGAGTTCAGCAGTGTGAACGGCAGGCATACACAACTACTGGGCGACTTTGTGGAACCAGAGCCACAAGCCTTCGTTCGACCATGGCGGAGCTTCGCAGTATTCATCTCCCTGCAGAAACCCGGACCACTGGTCGCTGTACTCGCTATCGTCTGGAAGACCTGACCACGTGCTGCTGAGTACATACTCGCCGCCGCCCGCATTGTGCCACGTACCATTGTCGTCGTCCTCCCCTGTCGGGGTGGAGCGACTTCCAAACCACCGGCCTCGTTCGTCAAACTGGTAGACGGCGTCTAGTCCCAGGGAAACAGGATTCAAACGTCGTTCGCCCATACGTGTATGGCTGATGGAGTGCAGTCTCCACATCCCCTCGATCGGGTCTCGAAGTAGTCGCTCGGCCTTCAGGCCGTTCGACGACGATCTTGTCTCAACGGGTTCCGGTAATATCATCCGCCCTTGCACCTGCGGAGCCTGCGCTGGCAGGTCGGTTAGCGAAGAGCCACCTCGCAATGTCAGAAAGTCATTTCTTGTGAGTTCTATGCCGGAGCCGCAGACTGGACACACGAGCAAGTGACGCACCTGATACGGAAATATGGGAAGAAAGAACAGAGAGAACCAATTAGATACATCAACCAATACCCATGCATCGCAGTTGTGACAGTTCTCACATTCCCGTGGAAGCACCGAACCTAGGATCTTGGTCTTCTGATGTCCCCATCCAAAGACTATCAGCATGTGCCACCCTCCCGCGGTTACAGGTTCATGGCATGGCGGCCATTGCTGCCGCCCGTTCGCTGGTCTTGGGCAGCGCCGTTGTGCTGTCTTTGCAGCACCCTCAGCGAACGGGTGGCAAGTGCGTCGCTAGGCTTCGCACCAGCCACCCCTACACCGGAGATTGTCTCCGAAGCTGGCGTATGGCTGTTCCCGCGCTGTCGTTGCGCTGTCGTTCTGCTGCTGTTGCGCTGTCGTCATGCTGTCGTTCCCCTTACCGGCCGTGCACCCTGCCTTCGAACTGGCGCCTACGGGCGTTACCCGCGCAGCCGGCTCCGGCCCGGTGGGCCGCGGCACAGCCGGCGGATTGCCTACCGCTGCTGCCTTCCGGCCCTGACGGGGTTCAGCAGCGCCGACTTGCGCGGGACCAGACCTTCAACACCACTTACGCGGGTCAGACCCCACAGGCGGAGCCCTGGGGCAGGGAGTTCAGCCCGGCTATAGCGGATTGCCGGTACAGGGTACCGCTAGTCCCCCGCCTAGCACGGCCGGGAAAGGGAACGCTAGTCCAACAACAGCTCAGCAGCAGCACAGGAGCAGCGCACCTGCAGCTTCAGAAACTGCTCGGCAGCTGTCGTTGGGCTGCCTCTGTGCTGGCGTATACTGGCGGAGAGGGTGGGATTCGAACCCACGTGCCGCTTACGCGACAACACGCTCTCCAGGCGTGCACCTTCGGCCAGCTCGGTCACCTCTCCTTAGGCCAGGCCAACGGCAGCAGACGAACAGCTCAGCGACAGCCACAGAAACCGGCTTACGGCGGTGGAGAGTCGCCGTAAGACCTCTAACCCTCAGGGTTTTCAAAGATCGCTCTCGCGGTCTGCGCAGTTCCGCCCCGCTGCCGTTTAGCTGCTTCTGTGCTGGCGTAAAGCTGGCGGAGAGGGTGGGATTCGAACCCACGAATGGTTACCCATTACACGATTTCGAGTCGTGCGCGATCAACCGGACTCTGCCACCTCTCCGTCTAACGCCAGCTCAAGAGCAGCTCTGAAGCGGTCGTTTGGCTGCCTTTGCGCTGCCGTTGTGCTGTCTCTGTGCTGCCGTTAAATGGCGCCCGCGGCCCGAGGCGAACGGGCGACCTAGAACTTAGGAGGTTCTTGCTCTATCCTCTGAGCTACGCGGGCGTTTGTGCTGCCGTTGACATGGCGCACCCGGGGCGATTCGAACGCCCGACACCCGGCTCCGGAGGCCGGTGCTCTATCCTCTGAGCTACGGGTGCGTCTTACGCCAGCTTAACAGCAACCCAACAGCAGCCCAACAGCAACTCCCGGCCCCGTTTTCGAAGCTGTCGTCTATCTGCCGTCGCGCTGCCGTGGTGCTGTCGTGAAAATGGCGCGCTCGGGGCGACTTGAACGCCCGACCCCCGGCTCCGCAGGCCGGTGCTCTATCCGCTGAGCTACGAGCGCGCACCTTACACCAGCTTGACAGCAACTCAACGACCGCCGGAACTCCAGCCCAACGGCAGCGAAGAAGCGGCTATGGAGCTGCTATTGTGCTGTTGTTCTGCTGCTGTTCACTGGCGGAGAGGCCGGGATTCGAACCCGGGATGGAGTTTGCGCCCCATAATCGCTTAGCAGGCGATCGCCTTCAGCCGCTCGGCCACCTCTCCCCAGGACTCATTATTGTACCATATGCGCGGGGGCTTGGCAACCGAACGAAAGTCCGGCGCTCAAGCACCTGGAGCTTGCTGCCCGCGCGTGCTCATCGCTACCTGTTCATTTCGAAGAAGAGTGGCTGGTCCTGATGCCGGTAAGCCAGGACATGTCCCTCCCCCGTCTCTTCGCTCGCGACGGGTTGCCCATTCAGGCGTCCCGATGTCGGCGCAGCAAAACACAGTTCTCCTGGCGTGCCTGACTGTCCGTGCAGCTCCCACTTCTGGGGCGCGTCCTCACAGGGAATGATTTCGCTGGTTGCATACAGGAGACGATTGCCGGGTATGGGTAAGCCGATCAGCAGGCAGCGGGCCTCGTGGGGGCTGAGCTCAACCGTCAACGTGACCTCGTCCAGCTCCGGCGCGGGATGCGCGAGTCGGAAGGTGCAGGGGCCGGTGTACCCGGTCAGGTTCGCGATGCTCAGCAGGCCAGCCTGCGGCCCACGTTTCAGGAGAGCGTGATACCAATTCCCTTCAGTGCGAATCGCTGGTTCGAGGCCGGCGGCAGCCCAGAGATTCTGCCAGAGGTCCAGTGAGGAAAGCGTGGTGAAGCTCATGTCCAGACCGGCCACGAGGGCTTGCCCGCGCGCTGCCGGCAGGCGTGCTGCGAGTGGCCGCCCCTCAAAGCTGGCCAGTTCCTCGCTGCCTTCGGGGAAGTCATGCACCCACAGCCAGCCGTTGAGCCCTACTTGCTTGCCGTTGGCGTAGTCCACCACACGGGTTCCGTAGTCCATGAGTTCCCCGCCCGCACCCCGGATCTGCTGGCGCAGGCGCACACCTAACCGCTCGGCCAGGCGCAGGTCGGGGTTGCCGTCGCTATCCTGCACCGGGATGGTGGGGAAGAAGAGACAGCCACCGCCGGCCTCCAGGTGTGCCAGCAGGTAGTCAAGGGCCTCTCGCTCCAGGCTACCGGTGCACGGGATCAGGATCCACCCTTGGCCTGGCTTACGGTTCGGGTTGGTCAGCTCCAGCAGATTGAAACCCAGGTTCAGGCGCGTGCACAGGAGCGCGGCCTCCGTCGTCTTCTTCCACAGACCCGCTTCGGGCGGCGTTGCTTGCTTCGTGACGCCCTCCACGCCCCCCACCCACTCATGGCCGGTGTCCACCGCCTGCTGGAGGCTGGGCTCCGCAGTGAAACGCTCGCCACCAGGACCTGCAGTCCCGGAGACCTGCTGGGCCATCAGCGAAGGAACCCCCAGGAAGTCCAGCAGCCGCTGCCCGGGGGTATAGGCGATCGTCACGTCGGCAACCATCTCAGAAGTAGCGATTTCCGCCTCCCAGGCGCGAACGAAGCGGTAGAAACGCTGCAAGTGATAGAAGCCCTGCACCGGACGACCCTCCAGGTCCAGGCAGGTGGGGTTCCAGTACTCTGGCCCGTCAATCGTGTCCTCCAGCGGCCCCCAGGCCGCGGCGAAGGGATATACCACAGTGCCGAGCAACCCGCGCCCCAATCCCAGGCGCAGCAGCGGCTCCCAGTTGATCGGCGAGCGGCACAGGCGCGGGATGTGCCAGTTGGTGTTTACCTCCACGGCCATCGGGGGGCCGCCCCAGGGGCTGGATTTGACCAGCTCCACTCCCAGTGCCGAGCCCACCGAGGCCTCCAGGTCGATGATGCGATCTGAGTACACGTGGCAGCAGGTGGCGCCCTCCAGGCCGCGTTCCTTCGCCACCGCGCCAAACCCGGCATGGTCTCCGTGGTTGTAGAAGCCAGCCACCGGTTCGTTGAAGATGATAGGGACGGTGATCCCGTCCTCCCTGGCCCAGGCGGCCAGAGTCGCGCCCCAGTCGGCGAAGAACCAGCGCTTAAAGTTCAGCCAGTCCAGGCAGCGCAGCTTGTCCTCGGGGGTGGTGGGGAAGGCGCGCGGTGCATCCACCTCATCAAGCGCTACGTAGCTGGCACCATAGCGCTCATTAAGGGCCTCCAGGCTCCCATAGGTTCGCTTGAGCCAGGCTGGCCAGGTTTCCGCGAGAACGGTCGGATCATATAGCGAGTTGGTCAGGCCGTAGCTCCAGGCCGCGGAGAGCTCGTTGTCCGGCTGGAAGAGAATCACCGGGCCGCCCCGGTCAATCTGGTACTGCGCTATCAGAGGGACGACTGCCTGGAACCATTTGCGGACATAGGCCCGGTAGACCGGCTCCCCCTCAGCGGGGCAGGGACGCCCCGTCCCGGGAGTGCCGTCGGCGCGGCGGCTCATGGTCTCGGGATGGTCGCGGAACAGCCAGCCGGGGAAGCCACCATAGCGCAACTCGCTGTTCACGAACGGCCCGGGCCGGGCCACCACACGCAGGTCCAGTTCCGCGGCCAGGTCGAGAAAAAGCTTCAGGTTCAGCTCGGGACGGGTCTGGCCGGTGAGATCCACCGTGCCTTCCTCCGGCTCATGCCAGTACCAGGGCATGTAGGAGCTGACGGTGTTCATCCCGCAGTCGCGGGCCTTTTCCAGGCGATTCCGCCAGGTGTCCATCGGCATACGGAAGTAGTGCAGTTCCCCTCCACGCAGGAAGAAGGGTCTATCCTCGATGAGTAGCTGATTGCCGTTAATGCGATTCGGGTTAGACATGAGAGGTATCCTTTTCTCGATCTTGCCGGGCCTCAGGCCGGCTTCCCGCGGAAGGAGAAAGCCTAATGATCCGCAGCTTCTTGTCCTAGGTGGGTCCCAATTCGTCCAGTCGCTGGCGAGTAAGTTGCCGGACCTTCTCTTCCATCCGGAGCGTAGCCTCATCGTCGGTGGTCTCAATGATCATGTACAGCCCCCGCGGGTCCAGATTCATGAGGAAGCTCTCGGCATCCTTGGCTTCTACGATCCCGATGAAAAGCACCTTGCCCACGGCTTGGATACGCTGCATTAGTGGCAATAACTCCAGATACGGCGGGCTATTGGGGTCGTGGCCGAACTTGACCAGATCAATCTCATCCACCTTCAGGAGGTTATCAAGGTGCTGGGCAGCGCCATCATGCCAGTGTAAAACGGTATGTTCGGTATGTGCGGCCATAAGGCGTATCGCCGGCATAAAGACCTCCTGATACATCGCCGGCGAGAAGTTGATGGCCATGTCGTCCTGTACGGTCCCCATGGGTCGGTCGCTCCAGATCGGTATCCAGTCGCATATACCATCGTTTCTGGAGGTGACGATCGGGTACATGAGGTCGTAGGCTTGATTGCACTCCGCCACTAACCGCAGGGCGAAGTCGCGCATCTCCTCCGGCCGGGCAATGGTTTCCATCAGGAAGTTCTCCGTACCCATGACTGCGGCGATCCAGTCGGTCGGCCCGCCGAAGTCGGTCGCCGCGAGCTGTACGTCCCCGGCGCAGTGCTCGGAGAAGTAGTACAGGGCCTCCAGGTGTGCCCGCCAATAGCGGTTGTCCTCGTCGAAGTGCACCTTATCTGCTTCGTCCAGGCTGGAGATGAGTGGATCATGCCAGACCGTGTTCTCCCCAAACACCGGCTGCGCTCCGCAGAACCCGATAAACACATTCGGCCCGTAAGAGGGCACCCGGTATTCGAACAGGTCAATCTGCCAGTGCCAGGCAGTCCGCCGCCAGGTGGTGAGTTTCAGCAGCTTGGCCGGGTCCAGGTATTTATCGGCGGAGGCCTCCAGCATCCAGGGCTCGGGCTCAGGTCGTCCGAAAGTGGGGTTCTGGATGTGGGCCATGATACGGTCATCCAGCACCCGTTTCTCCCAGGCGGCGAGGTAGCGCTCTCGCAGATGCGCCCAGTCCGGGATGCGGGCATAGTCATAATTGCTCATAGAGTTCTCCTTCAATTCGAGAGCCCCGGTTCACTGGCCCAGGGTGAAGTGCACCTCAGAAAAGGCGGGCAAGATACCCTCATCGTCGCGCAGCAGAAGCTTCACCGCATAGGTGCCGGGGGCCTTCTCGGTCTCAGGCCGGAGGGTGAACCGGGTGGTCAGGCTCTTCCCCGGCGGGAGGTCCACGCGCGTCTGAGCCGGCTCCAGGCGCCAGGTGTCATCCAGCTCCACCTGCAACCGCCCCCGAAAGGCCTGAGCGAAGGTGTTGGTCACTTGTACTGTCAGAGTGACGGGCTGGTCGCCGCTGGGTGTCGTGTACTCCACCTGGAAGGGGCCGGGTCGGAAGACAAGGTCGTCCCGGTTCTTACCGAAATGAACCGGATCAAAGGCGTCTCCGCAGGGCTGGCCCGGCGATCCCTGGACACTCACCAGTCGCGGGCGCAAAGAAACGGGGAAGGCCACCCGGCCGTAACGCCCCGGGTTCAGCTCCACCTGCCGTCCGTAGGCGTCGATCACCGTGACCGAGCTGGTGGTGTTGATCGCCAGGGACCTGCCAGTGCCGGTGGCGCTCGGTAGCTGCCAGACACCGTAGACGCGCTCTCCATCGCGGTCAAAGGCATATACGCGCACGTCCTCTCCGTATGTAAAGCGGTTGCGGGGCTCCACGTAGTCCAGGTGGCGTACCAGGTTGTAGTAGGTGCCCACCTTCTCGAAGGGGACGAAGTACCGGGGTTGAACCTCGGCGGCGAGGAAGGCTGAGGACAGCCACGGCTCTCGGAACCCCCAATAATACCGCCACATGGAGGCCTCGCGGTTCCACTCCGGGGTCCCAAAGGCATGCCACTCGGCACGGTGCACTCCGCAAGCGAAGGCTGTGACATGCTTCTTGACCATCTCCTGGCAGAGCGCGTCCTGATCGCGATGCCAGGAGCCCATCTCCGTGGTCCAGATCGGGCGGATCTTCCCCCGCCGCTTCATCTCGGACTGGAGATAATCCAGGCATTGCTCCTCGGAAATGACACTACCGTACAGGTGGACATCAAGGGCATCCGTGTAATCCAGGTTCCCCCGCGCCAGATAGGCGTCAATTCTCTCCAGCGTGACGCCGGTGAAGCCGATGCCGAAGACGATCGCGTCCGGGTCG
>JAAYIR010000164.1 GCA_012523355.1 candidate division WS1 bacterium | reverse complement strand
TACGGTCCTCCGCGGGTGGTGACGGCATCGAGCGAGACGTCCATGCGCTGTGCTACCTCCACCGCGGTCCGGGCCTCCGACAGGGAGACGACATAGAGGGCCTTGAGCTGTCCCCCGGAGAGCTTGGGCGCCCACTGAAGGTGCGGCGTGACGTACTCTTTCGTCAGGTTATGCAGGCGGTCGCCATCCATCTGCATGGACTGGGCCCAGAGGGCGGGCGCGCAACCCAGTATCAGTACCACTAGCAGCAGTCTCTTCACGGTGTTCCCTCCTGTGCAGTAGCTTGGCTCAGCTTGGCAATCAACTCCACCAAGAGCGCATCGTCCTTCAGGTCCGACGCGGCGCCTGCGATGGCGCTGTATTCGGCCATGGCCGGGAAGAGCTCTCCGGGCTTCTCCTGTTCGGGAGCGCTCTCGAACCGTTTGTGCAACGTCGTGTACTGCGCCTGCGAGGTCGAGTTAGGCGCACGCTTGAGCACCTCTGCTACCCCCTCCAACGCCACGCGAGCCTCGACTCTCAGGCGCTCGAGGATCGTCGTGTCGGGCAATTCCTCTACTCGATCATCTCGAGCATAGAGCCAGGACCCATTGAGCGACAGCACCCAGGGCTGTGTGCTCAACTTGAGCAGCTGTTGCCCTACTTGCTGAGGTGGGGGGAGAGCCTGGTCTACGAAGTACATGTAACCGAAGCGTTGGTTCCAGAAATTGCCTCCGCTGGTGCTCATCGCACAGCGCCGCCCATCCTCCGCCGTGTAGGAGAAGCGCTGGTGTATGAACTTCCAGATGTCGCCTGGCTGCACCGTCGTTTTCAGGTCCGCCCAGGAAACGAAGAACTCCATGGTCCAGGCCTCAGTGGTCCTTCCACAGACTGCGCGCGCCGAAGCTGCGGCCCAGGAAGTGTCTGTGTTTGACATATCCACCTGCCAGAAGTCGGAAATGACCCCGATCGAGTTAATGTCGAACTTGAACATGCTGTAGCCGGTCCCGGAGGGATCAATGTAGAACTCCGCGCAGTCATCCTCGAACACGTACCCCCCCTCTCTCAGGCGTATGTTGACCTTGAGCCGCTCCAAGTGGCGCTCATGGTTGGTGACTCCCAGATACAGACCCGCGTCGTCCCAGACCGCGCGCAAGGCGATGTCCTGGTAGTAATCGCCATATATCCGCACATAGTCAGTGAACGCGGGCGCCGTCTTCCAGCACGCGTCATCCAGTTCCCCATCTAACACTGGTGAGGGATTCGCTCTCACGGCCCACTGCAACGCCAGCTTCTGCAGCGGCGCGGCCGAGGCCACGCTCCCCGCCAAGACGCACAGCACGATGCACAACGCGACAGCTCTCATCTACAGGGATCTCCTCCTCCATCTTGAGATTGTTGACCACTTTACGTCTTAGAATTGCTGCCAAAGCGACCTCTCCTGAGGGAGAGGGTAGACTGCGGGTCCCAAGACAACTTGTTTGCGTTCCTCAACCACTCAATTTTCGCATCTGTCTGCCGGAGTCAGAGGGTTGCCACCGCCTCCGCGACAGACTATGGAGGAGACAGTTTAGTGCGCTCCGCACCAGGTCTTCCTACCTGCTATGCGGCCAGGCGTAGGCTTCAATCTCGATCCAGCCGGTGCCGGCAGCCTTGTTAAGGATGCGATTGTCTATCACACGCAAGGAGTCAAAGTTCTTCACCTCGCCCGGAGGGAAGGTCAGCGTCAGGCAACCGGCCATGCCCGCCTCCGGGGGGAAGTCGTGATGGATCGAATCTGTTATGTCCTGCCATTCCCCGGTGGTGAAATCGTGTACCTGGAACTTCACGTCAAGCGCACACCGCCCCGCCTGGGCAAGCGCCCACCAGATCACGATCTTCTGCAGTTCTCGTTCCCGAGGGGGCCGGCCCAGATCGAATCGCGGAGCTCCCAGGTGGAACACCAGGATATCTGCCGGTTCAGTCGCGCTGAGGGCGTCAGTGAGACCAAAGGGTGCGGGATTGATCGTGCCCTGGTAGTAGTGGTAGCCGCCACCCTCGCGCTCAAAGGGCTGCTGCGACAACAGGTTGTTCGGGTTCATCGTCATCTCGGCGAAAGGCACCTTGATGATCTCGACCTGCGGAGCAGCAAGACCCGGCAAGGCCGCGAGAGTCAAGCCCAGGATAACTAGCAGGGCAGCAACTGTTCTCATGCGTGTCATTCTCCTTGCTCCCTAGGGCGCAGGCGGGCCTACAAAGGCGTCCACTTCCACCCAGCGCGGGGGGTAGATGGAGGCCACCGCGGCGCCCTCGTACATGCGAATCGCGTCGAAGTTCCGCACTTCTCCGGCCGGGAAGCGCAGCGTCAGGCTGCGGTAGGTGTTGTCCTCCGCCCAGCGATCGTTGCCTACGACCTTCACATACGCGCAGACGTCTCGCCACTCCCCGGTGGCGACGTCGCGCACGGCGAACTTGACATTTACCCGGTTGCGGAGGCCATCTTCCATGCTCCAGAAGACGCGGATCATCTTCAGCTCCCGCCCCTCTGCAGGAACTGGCCCCAACTCCCAGCGGACGCTCACCTCGTCTTTGCCCCAGATGATCATGTTCAAGGTGGGGGCGTCAGAGGCGAAGGCATCGGTGAGACCCTGCGGCCAGGCATTGTGCTTCTCCCGGTAGTTGAACAAGGCTCCCGCGGTCTCCATCACCATATCCAGGCCTTCGAGCGCGTCATCGCTGGCCATGTTCAGGTCATGGAGCTCAATCTTGCCCGAGACCTCCACGGTGGGGGCGGCTACGGCAGCGCCCAGCGTGCCCAGTAGCAGAAAACCGGTCGCCATCAGTAGTGTCTGCTTCATGTAATCACCTCATGGTGTGTGCCGCCGCTCCGAGAGGCCATAGTTCGCATCTGATCTGCCTATTCCAAGTCAAGGGTTAAACTGCCCAGGCTGCTGATATCGCGCAGCCCCTTAGGCATCGGCAGCCAGGCATAGAACGCCTTGTCCCTGGTGGTCCGAATCAGGTTGGCGTAGCAGTGCTGACCGGGCTTGAAGCCGTAGGGCAAGAGTTTGTCCAGAGGCAGCGCCACCCGCACCAGCCAATGGTCAGGCGCGTCGGTGTCGGAGATTACCTTCGCACCGCTATCGAAGGAGTAGACATTCGGATGACCAACCACGTAGGTCGCAAAGTCGCCAGCCGGGTTAGCGAGGAAGCGCTGATGCGGCCCGTTGCGCTTCCAGGCCAACAAAAGCTCCCAGTAGTCGCCGGCTACGAGGTTGTCCCTGCTCAGTAGCGTCTGGGGGGCACAGCCCTCGTCGAGCTGCAGGTACAGGTACTTGCCGTCATGGGCGAAGCGAGCAGAGAGCACGCGGTCGGTGGGCTCGCCAACCATCGTGCGGAAGCGCTCCAGAGCGACGCTCCGGGTCCAGTCTACCTGGGCGGGATCGCCGTTGGCGGGTTCAGTTTGGGCGGGAACCAGCAGGTGCTGCGGAATGGGCTGCTTGCGTAGTTCCTGCTTCATCAGGTAATACTTGCGGCCGGCCACCATGTGATCCCAGCAGCCGCGCTTGAAGATCTCCAGGCGCTGCTTATCAACGGGCGTGGTGGGGGCGGCCAGAGCCTTCTCGATAAGCGCGCCGAACTCGGCCATGCGGTCTTCGGTGCCCAGGTATCCCCAGGCCATCTCCTCGGTCTGGTGGGCCTCCTTCTCACCCGAGGCGATTTCCGGGGGGTAGTTCGACGGCGTCATGTAAGTAGCCTCGAGTTTCTGGTACAGCTCTTTCATGAAGGGACCGGCGGCACCGTAGTAGCGGGTGAAGTACTCATCCATGGCCGCGTCCACGTCGAAGTCAGCATCCCAGAAGAGCTTGAACATGAGATAGGTGTCCAGCTGCTCGGCGATGGACTGGGTGCCCGTGTGCCTCACTTCGTAGCGGTAATCCCCAACATACGTGTACCAGGAATTCCCACAGCAGAAGATGCCCTGCACTCCGCAGTCGCGGTAGAACTTGGCCTGGTACTGGAACATGTGAGCCTGGAAGGCGGGGAAGCAGTAGAAGCCCCGAACCATGGCAATCTCTTGCGGAAAGCAGGTGTACGTCCACAAAAATAGAGGGGTGCCACGATCGGCCCACCGACGGAGGAATTCCTCATCGTTCTTCTGCATCTTGGGCGCCCAGTAATTGCGGGCGTGCATACAGGCTCCCACCACGACGTTGGGCTCCATTTCAAAGTCCGGCGGGTAGGCGTAGCTGGCATAGGCCAGGGTGCTGATCCACTTGTCAGGATGGGTCTTGCGCACCTCGCGAGCAATGGCGTTCACGAACTGGAACACCAGGTTGCTGGCTGCTTCGTTGGAAAACATGCCTTGCACGTTGGGCTTGAGCAGCGCCTGGCACTTCGGACATTTACAGTAGGCGCCGTTGTCATTGGGGACGACCGCGTAGTAGTCTCCGACAGCCAGGGCACCGCGAGTCAGCTCGCCGGTGTCGAAGTAGTTGCGAGCCTGCTTCACGACCTCGGCAATGACCTCCGGGTTGGTCATGCACGGCTGGGCGTAGTTGGCCTGAGCGCCCTGGGGATAGCCCACGCCATACCAGTCAGGCTTGTCCTGGTAGAGCGAGCCCCAATACCCAAAGGTATGATTGGCCACCCAGCCCTCGCCGCCGATGCGCGTGCGCAGCCAGAAGAGGCGGCTATCGCGCAGGTCGAGGAGGTCATTATCGGTCAGGCTGGCGGGAGGGGTGGTGCGAGCGTTCCAGAGATTGGCCGGGAAGCGCGGGCCCGAGTTCCAGGCGCGGTACTTCAGTTCGGGCTGGCGGCGGATCTCGGCCTGCGGGGTAAGGGAGAGCGTCTTGGTCTCCGGGTGGACCATGCACAGCTCGGTGGGTCCATACCAGCGCACGTCGCAGTATTTCTCCAGGAACTCGTACGCAGCGTATACGGTACCCTGCAGGTCCAAGTTCTTCGGGAAGGTGTTGGAATCCTGATAGTTCAGCTCACCGAAGTCTTCCTGGTCGCGCCCAATCAAGAGGATGACGTCAGGACCGACACGAACCAGGTACTCCTGCGGCTTGAGGTCGTTAGCGATCACGCCCTGGGCTTCAGCGGCCTTACTGGCGCCGACCAAAATCTTAAGGCCCTCGACGGGCTTCTCCTCGGAGACAAGAGGGAGCTGGGCGCCAGTGATTTTCTCGAGGTGGTACTGCAGCTCCGCCGCCGCAAACTGGGCGGCACGCGTGGGCTGATTAGCCAGGACGAGAGTGGCCTGAGGGGCGCCGTCCTGGACCAGGACTACCGGGGCGGCCGACACGGGCACGGCCAGCGCCGCCAGCAGTCCGCCGAGAATCACGAGTAGGATCAGTCTGGAAGTCAAGTTGGCAGGTTCATCTCCCCGCGAGAAGACGATTTCTGAGCGGCAGCTTCGGCTGCGCGGCCGCGCCTGCCCCAGCGCCTGCAGATTGGCCCGGTCAGGTTTCACGGTGGGACTGGACTGCCCCGTGGGCAAGAACCCCAGGTGAAACTGGGTCTCGTGCTGCAGGAATGGTTCAGCTTGCTCCAGGTAGTTCATGGGTGGTCTTCCTCCCCAAGATGGCGGGCCGCCAAGTGCCTTACCAACTGAACAGGGCCGTATCGGGGGTCTCGAAGCTGTAGTCGAACTCCGTGCAATCCCTGGCTACCAGATGGCCCGAGAACAGTTCGCGCACTTCTGCGCTGCGCCGGGGGAGGGACACGCGTTGGATCCCGCCGGTTGCCGTGTGAAGAGCCAGCAGACGACTGTTAGCGTACACCGGCTGCGCTTGTTCGCTGTACAGGTGTACGCCCACTGCTGCTGCCAGCTCCTTGAGCGCCGCCGGGGTCAGGTCCGGTCCCGTGGCGCAGTAGGCAGACCGGTAGCCCTCCTGCTCGCTGACCGTGATCCCCGGTGTCCCGAAGGCCGTACCCGTCAGTTCCTGAACCCGCTGTGGGTCTAGGCTTCGCCCGTCGCTGATCCCCGGCGCATACATGTAGACGGCGGTGTTCCCCGGTTGCCGCACGTAGCGGTCAAGAAGCTCGCGTTTCTCGGGAGTGATCTCGAAGATCCCCGGCAACAGCCAGAGCTTGAAGCGGTCCGGGTCGGGCAGGCGGGGCAGATCGCTGAAGCAGTAGCACTCCCAGGGCGCCCCGAGCAGGTCCACGGCCCGCTTGGCGCCCTGGTAGAACCACTCGATGCGCGTCTCCTCGTTCTGGTTGAGATAGTAGATGCTCTCGGTGTCCACAAGCAGCGCGGTCTGCGCCACGCGTTCCACCGGTTGCTCCACCCCTTCCTGGTACAGTCGCCGGCCTTGCTCCAGAGTCGCCAGCGCCGGTCGGGAGTCGTAGAATCCGCCCCACATGTCGAACCACCACAGCGGACTCTGCTTGATCAGGCTGTACGCCAGCTCCCGCTTGATCCCGGCCACGGTCTCTGCCTCGGTCTTCCATTCGGCGCCACCGTGCCAGCGTACGTGCTTGGCCAGACGCCGGTTAATGGTGTGGGTCTTCTGATCACATTCGCGAAGACAGCGCTTGCCTGCCAGTTGGAGGCTCTCGGTCGCGCACAGATCCCCGCCGCCCCTCCCGGTGGCCGAGAAACCGCCGGTTGGGCAGATTAAGAAGTTCAGCTCCGGAGCCTCCAGGAGCGACTCGCACTCGTTGTTCCCCAGGATGACTCGTATGCCGGCGAGCACCAGCGGGTAGCTGTAGTACACCCCGAGCTCGACCTCGGGGCGCACCACCGTCCGCGCCTCCCGCAGGAAGAACTTGATCGTGTCCGTAATCTGCTGCGCGCAGAATCGGACGTAGCTCAGGGCCTCGCCATCCTCCGCCGGATCCCGCAGCAGACCGTCAAAGCTGACGTGTTCTCGCGCCGTGCGACCGGGGATTTCCGCCGGCGGCAGGCCGCAGGCCACGAGATGTTCTTTCCAGGCCGCCGAGCGCGAGCGGCTCTCTTCCAGGTCTGAATGGTCGTACCATTCAGTCGTCAATCCGCAGGCCAACACATACCCGACCAGGTGCTCGCTGTAATGGGTCTCCATGTGGCCCATGAAGGCCCGCATGTACTGGGCGGTGATACGGCGCCACTCGGGATCCGAGCAGATCCGGCCCAGTTCGGTCATGCTGTCGCAGTGCAGGCGCCGGATCAACCAGGGCGGCGTGTTGAGGTCCACCATGCAGATGAAGTGGGCGTGAGGGGAGGCCTGCCGCAGATCCGCAAACTGCTTATCGGCTGGCTCAAAGTCGTACACTCCCTCCAGGGAGTAGCTGCCATCTGTTACCCACGTCGGCTCGTAGAGGCAATATGGCTCTCCCAGGGAGTTGGCCGTGTGCGAGGGGAAGAAGCAGACGGTGTCCGCTCCCAGCTCATCAAAGCGCCGGTGAGCTTCCGGTTCCGGCCAGAACGATCGGTAGCCGAAGTGCATCTTACTGTGGTTGCCCATGCTCATCCTTATCCGTCATCTCTTCGGCGGCTAATCTGGGGCCCACGTCCTCTTAATGGCCTGCGGACTGTCTCTCCCTACGACACGCCAAATCGGCTTCCGCCCGGAAGCCACTTCAAACCGGGGAAGCAGGTGAAATCTATATCGAGAGGCTGCCCCAAAACCCTGGCAGGACGCGCTTCTCACTCGTTGGAGACTGCAAAGAGTGCCCGTCTTTGCCAGTCTTCCCCTATGCGGCACCAGCGAGACGCCGGCGCCTCCGGTATTCAGGTCGCTTCCAGGGTGCCAATTTGAGCTCTCTGAGCCGGTCTACCTCATGCACAATGGAGTATGAAACCCGGCTATCTCATCGCGGACAGCGACTGAAATTGTAGCCTTTCAGGTGGACGCCGCGCCTAATTGCGATTTCGAGCGGCTATGAAATACCTGTACCCTGTTATGTACTGACTTCCGCTGTAGGCGAGGCTGAGGGTATTGCTTTTCAGCTCTTCCAGGGGCATCGCTTTGGCATGCCCGTCGCAGAAGTTGAGCTGCACCATGCCGTTATGGCGGGCAATCAGTGAGTTCCGCATGTCTGCGTTTACGAAGGGCCAGAAGGGCGGGTCAGCGGTCAGGCCCGCATTCATCGCCGGGGTGGAGGGACAAGTGCCCTCGGTATTCTGCAGTATCATCAGGGTGCGGCCGACGGATGGACTGTAGTGGCGGTAGCCATAGCCATCGCCCCACATGACCACTTCCTCCGGCGCGGCCATCGTCGACTCCCTCGTTTTCCACCACCACCACCCAGCGCGGTTTACGCGGTTGTAGTTGTTGTACACGTAGCTGATCCTGGCTTTCTCGGCCGCGGTGCCTCCTTCATTCGGCTGATGGTTGGGTGTTGCACCGGGACAGGTCCAGATCTGCCGGTTTTTTATGTAGGGGTCCAGCTGTTCTGGACGTCTGTCGAAATTCTGGTACTGATAGGCCCACAGGTCTGCCCAGTCTGAAGCATACATCTTCTCCGCCAGGGCGATCTGCTTGAGGTTGCTCAGACATGAGGCCGCCTGCGCCTTGGCCCGCACCCGGGCAAAGACCGGGAACAAGATCGCCGCCAGAATGGCGATGATCGCTATCACCACCAAGAGCTCGATTAGTGTAAACGCGCTTCTTTTCATCCTGTTCACCTCCTGAGATTAGGGCAGCGCCTGGCCTTGGCCGGCGATCTTCGAGTTGGCGCTGAAGTAGTAGGCATAGTTGGCATACATGTCCGGTAGACTCAAGGCCTTCACGTGACCGTCCAGGAAGCAGGCACTACACATCCCGGTGTGTCGGCCGACAAATCCGGAACCCTCGGTATTGGCAAAACAC
>JAAYIR010000163.1 GCA_012523355.1 candidate division WS1 bacterium | reverse complement strand
TCCCCACTGGAGGGGCCGCACGACTGACGCGCCCTGCGCGTCAGGAGGCCGGCCCAATTCCGCGAATCCACTCCCCCTCTCCCCAGGACGAGCGCGGCGAGGACGCGGGGAGAGGGGGCCGGGGGGTGAGGCCTCCTCGCCCGCGCCTTCACCCACCTCTTCGCCTACCACGGCTCCGACGCTCCGGTCACGGACTTTGCGGGGCCAGACCCAAGGTCCCAGGCGGCTTTGACACGCCTGCTCTCCGCCACGTATAATCCCTGCCACTTACCCGGGGAGCGACGGGCGAGACACCCGTCGTACTGCACGCCTGAAGGAGGGCGCCGTGGCCGAGACCAATTTCGCCGACCGTCTATTTGCCGCTGTCGAGGAGAAGGATAGCCGCGTCTGCGTCGGCCTGGACCCCAATCTGGAGCTTCTGCCCGACGACCTTCTGGCTGCGCATGGCCATCCCGCGGAGGCCGTGGTGGAATTCTGCACGCGCATCTGCGTTGCCGTTGCCCCCTATGCTCCGGTGGTCAAGCTGCAGGCTGCGTATTTCGAGGCCCTGGGCCGCGCTGCCTCCAACGCGCTGTGGGCGGTGATCGCCGAGGCCCGGCGTGAGGGGTTGCTGGTCATGCTGGACGGCAAGCGCAACGACATCGGCTCGACCGCCTCCGCCTATGCCCAGGCTTACTTCGGCGGCGAGACCCCCGTGGACGCTCTCACCGTCAACCCCTACCTGGGCAGTGACGGCATCTTGCCCTTCCTGGAGGCCGCGCAGGCCGTCGGCAGCGGCGTATTTGTACTGGTGCACACCTCCAATCCCTCCGCCGCCGAGCTACAGGACTTGCGCATTGATGACAGCAGCCATCGTGTCTATGAGCACGTGGGCGAGGAGGTCCGGCTCATGGGCGCGTCCCTGCGGGGCGAGCGCGGCTACTCCGCGCTGGGAGCCGTGGTCGGGGCGACCTACCCGGAGCAGCTCGCGCATCTGCGCCGGAAGCTGCCGGGTGTCCCCTTCCTGGTGCCGGGCTACGGAGCACAGGGCGCCGGTGCTGCAGAGGTGATCGGGGCCTTCGACGATGACCGGCTGGGCGCGATCGTCAACGCCTCCCGCAGCCTCATCTTTGCCTACCGGCAGGCCACCGAGGGAGAGAGCTTTGCCACTGCTGCTGGCGAGGCTGCACGCCGGATGCGCGATGAGATCAACTCCGCGCTGCAGAGTTAATGGCCCGGGCGGGACTCCCCGGCCGACTGGTCTTGGATCCCGCCTGCCCTGCTCTCCTCGCTGCGAGGGGAGAACACCGGACGCTTGTCCCTAGGAGGTCCTCCATGCCGTTGAGCGGACGCGATTTGATCTCCCTGGCCGAATACAGTCGGGAGGAAATTGACCTGATCCTCGATGTGGCGGGGGACATGGCGCAATCCCTGGTAGAACACCAGGCCGAGCGCCCCTCCTTCACCCCTCTCGATCGCATTCTCTGCACCTGCTTTTATGAGCCCTCCACGCGCACGCGGCTATCGTTCACTGCTGCCATGCTCCGGCTGGGAGGCAGCGTCATGTGCATGCAGGACCCCAAGGCCAGCTCCGTCGCCAAGGGAGAAAGCCTTCAGGACACGGCGCGCATCATCGGTTCATACTGCGACGTAATTGTCATCCGGCATCCCGAGTCCGGCTCGGCTCAAGCAGCCGCTGACGCCACCCAGACACCGGTCATCAACGCCGGCGACGGCACGCGCAATCACCCCACGCAGACCCTGACTGATCTCTTCACCATCCGCCGACGCCTGGGCAAACTCACCGGCCTGCGCGTCGGGCTGGCGGGCGACCTGAAGTACGGGCGCACCGTTCACTCACTGGCCCCGGTGCTGGCCATGTATGGCAATGAGATCACCTGCATCGCCCCACCGCAGCTTGCCATGCCCGCTGCCTCCCTGGATGAGGTGCAGGAACTGTCCGGGACCCGACCGCAGGAAACCGACGATCTGGCCGGAGTCCTTCCCGAACTGGACGTGCTCTACATGACCCGTATCCAGCGCGAGCGCTTCGAGACGCCAGAGGAATATGAGCGCGTCCGCGGCGTATATGTGCTGACCGCAGAGATGATGCGCCAGGCCCGCGAACAAATGATGGTGCTCCACCCCCTGCCCCGCGTGGATGAGATCGCTGAAGAAGTGGACGCCGATCCTCGGGCCGCCTACTTCGAGCAAGCCGCCGGGGGAGTACCCGTGCGCATGGCCTTGATTGCCCTGATCCTGGGTTTAGTCACGGAGCCGGGCACCGGTAGACATATGGGATTCTGACAGCGATACTAGAGATCGAACCTAACCAGGAGTCTGTTGGATGCACTCAACTCTCTGACTACCAACCATGTCCCTACCCCTCATCGCCATAATCGGACGCACCAACGTAGGCAAGTCCACGCTGTTCAACCGCCTGGTGGGCCAGCGGCGTGCGGTGGTGGAGGATGTCGCCGGTGTCACGCGTGACCGGCTGTACGCCGAGATTGAGCTGGGCGCCCGTCGCGTCATGCTCGTGGATACCGGCGGATTGGTCGGGGCCGAGGGAGACGAACTGATCGCCCAGGTCCGTGGGCAGGCAGCACAGGCCCTGGCCGAGGCCGACGTCCTGCTGCTGCTCTTCGACGGGCAGGAGGGCCTGGTGGCCCCGGATCACGAGGTGGCCGAGGCCGCCCGCCGCAGCGGCAAGCCCGTCGTCCCGGTGGTGAACAAGCTGGAGTCGGGCCGCGGCGAGACCGAGCCTTTCGCCGAGCTAGGTTTCGGCACCCCCCTGGCCGTTTCCGCGCTGCATAACCACGGCCTGCACGACGTCGAGCAGGCCCTACTGGAAGTCCTCCCCCCGGAAAGCGAGACCGAGGCGATCCCCGAAGACGCCATCGGCCTGGCGATCCTGGGCCGTCCCAATGCGGGCAAGTCGGCGGTCACCAACGCGCTCTTGGGAACACCCCGGATGATCGTCAGCGAGATGCCCGGCACCACCCGGGATGTGGTGGACACTCTCCTGCAGTATGACGAACAGGGGTTTGTGCTGGTGGACACCCCCGGTCTGCGCCGGCGGGGACGACGCTCGACGGGATTGGAGTACTATTCCAGCCTGCGCACCCTGCGCGCGCTGCAGCGGGCCGAGATCGGCGTGGTGGTCTTTGATGCCTCCGAGGGCCTGACCCAGCAGGACGCAGCCATCGCCCTGGAGGTAGACCGGGCCGGACGCCCGCTGATCCTCCTGGCCAACAAATGGGATCTGGTGCGAGAAAAGGCCTTCGAGGACAGCGACCTCTCGCCCCCCCAGCGTAAGACCGCTGAACGTCTCCTGCGCAAGGATTTCGAGCGCGTGGCCCGCGACCGGCTCAAGTTCGCCGGACAGTGTCCCTTCCTGTTCACCTGCGCCCTGACCGGCGAGGGCTTAGCGGAGCTGCTGCCCCTGGCCGCGAAGTTGCACCGCCAGTATCACACACAAGTCGAGACCCGGCTACTCAACCGCGCAATCCAGGAAGCCGTCGCCAGGCATGCGCCGCCCTCCCCGGGCGGACGTCCGGCCCGCATCAAGTATGCGACCCAGGTGGAGACGGCGCCCCCCGTTTTTGTGCTTTTCGTCAACGACCCGCAACTGGTACACTTCTCCTATCAACGCTATCTCCTGAACTCCCTGCGCAAGCGGTTTGACCTGGGCTCTATACCCGTGGAACTTCGCCTGCGCAAGTCCTCAGAGAGTCGGAAGTAGGCGAGAGGTGCCGTGATGGCACGAGAGGAATGCAGGACTCAGCGGTCAGGAGTGCGAATGAAGACCAGACGGCCTGCCGTCATTCCCAGATCCTGATCCCGAGTCCTGGACCCTTTGCCGAGGGGGAACACCCCATGCTACTGCCCTGGATATTGATCGTCGTCGCTTATCTCATCGGCGGAATTCCGGTCGGCCTCCTGGTGGGCCGGGCCCGCGGCATTGACCTGCGCGAGGTCGGCAGCGGCAACATCGGCGCCAGCACCGCCCTGCGGGCCCTCGGTCCCGGGGTCGGCACGGCGGTGTGGATCGCTGACTTACTCAAGGGCTTCCTCCCCGCAGCCTGGGCCGGCTGGTTCCTGCTGCGCCAGGTCCAGATCAGCGATCCCTTTCCCTATCTGGCCGGCATCGGCCTGGCAGCGGTGGTGGGGCACTGCTTCTCGCCGTACCTGCGCCTGCGCGGCGGTCGAGGGGTCTCGACCTCTCTGGGCGCCGTCCTGGCACTGGACTGGCGAGTGGGCGTCCTGAGCTTTGCCGTCTGGCTGTTCGTCGTCGCCGTGACGCGCTACATCTCGCTGGGCTCCATCACCGCCATAATCTCTGTGCCGGTCCTGATGGCCCTGCTGCCCAGAGATCAGGCCCATGCCGCGGCGCAGGGGCCGTATACTCTCTTCGGAATCTGGCTGGCAGTCCTGGTGATCATTCGCCATCTGCCCAACCTCCGCCGGCTTCTCTCGGGCACCGAGAGCAAGATCGGCCAGACGGCCGCTGCCCCGGTCGCCGAGGGCGTCCCCAGCGGCCCGGAGAGCGAGACGGAATACCGGTAAGCTCTGAAGCCCGGAGTTTATGAATCGATGACTGTGGATCAGAGACCCACGAACTGATCATCATGGAGCATGTAACTGTCTTGGGCGCAGGAGCCTGGGGAACGACACTCGCCTGGATGCTGGCCCGCCAGGGCCACCCGGTCCGCTTGTGGTGTCTGGAGGAGGACCTGGCAGAGGAGATGCGCCAGGTCCGGCACAACCGCCGATACCGCCCGGAGATTGAGCTGCCCTCGAACCTGGAGATCTTCACTGATCTCGGCGAAGCCCTGAGCAGGGAAGGCTCGCCAGGCGGTGCCGACGTAGTCGTCGCTGCGGTGCCCTCCCGGTGGTTGCGCCAGGTCCTCCAGCAGGCGCAGCCACATTTACAGACACGGCCCTTCCTCCTTAGCGCCACCAAGGGCTTGGAGGAGAAGACAGGACAGCGCATCAGCCAGGTCATCGCTGACGTGCTGGGTGAGGATTACCCTCTCGCCGCGCTCAGCGGACCGCACCTGTCGGCGGAGATCGCCCGCGAGATGCCCGCGGTCAGTGTGTCGGCAGCCACCGATCCTGAATTGGCGGCTCTTGGCCAACGTCTGCTCTCCTCCCCACTCTTCCGTGTCTATCGCAATTATGATATAATTGGAGTGGAGTTGTGTGGCGCCCTCAAGAACGTGATTGCCGTCGGGGCCGGCATCTCTGACGGGCTGGACTACGGAGCCAATGCCAAGGCCGCACTCATTACCCGCGGCCTGGCGGAGATGTGTCGCCTGGGCACGCGCTTGGGTGCACGCGCCGAAACCTTCTGGGGCGTGGCCGGAGTGGGAGACCTGGTGGCTACAGCCAATAGCCGGGAGAGCCGCAACTGGAACCTCGGTTACCAGCTTGCTCGGGGACGCACCTGGGAGGAGGTCCGAGAGTCTTCCTACTCGGTGGTGGAAGGTGTCTACACGGCGGTGGCGGCACGGCGACTCGGGCGAGAGCTGAATCTCGCCTTGCCGATCACCGAGGCGCTGTGCCAGATCCTCTTCGAGGGCGTACCTGTCGCGCAGGCCGTACGTGCGCTGATGACCCGTCCCGAGCGGGCAGAGGCCGAAGAATAACCTGAGGAATTCCCGTTGGTGAGCAGGAATCAGCAGTTCGAGTGGCGAACCGCTAGTCAAGCACATGGCCCCCAGGGGCCATGGCTTACTCTAAAAGGGAGGCACACATATGGCCACCGTTAACAAGGCGCAGTTCGTAGATGCTGTAGCAAAGGCTTCCGGGCTGTCCAAAAAGGACGCCGGTGCAGCCGTGGAGGCCGTGATCGGCACCGTCACCGCGGCCCTCAAGAAGGGTAACTCGGTGCAGTTGACCGGCTTTGGTTCCTGGCTAGTGGTCAAGCAGAAGGCCCGCACCGGGATCAACCCGCAGACCAAAGAAAAGATCAAGATTGCGGCGACCAAGGTGCCGAAGTTCCGAGCCGGTAAAGCTCTCAAAGACGCCGTCAAGTAGCGACCAAGGCGGCGGGAACTGCGTCATGGCGCAAGATATGGTCGGGGCGTAGCGCAGCCCGGTTAGCGCGTTAGACTGGGGGTCTAAAGGTCGCCAGTTCAAATCTGGCCGCCCCGACCATCCCCCTCCCAGTGCTCCTGGACGGCCTGTGGGCTTGTCTATGCGGACGCTGGCTTGGTTCTTGCCCGACGCCACTCCACTCAGTGGGAAGACCCCGCTTGTGTGCGTGTTCTCACCCCGCTATCGCTCCACGTGCCACTGAGTGCTCTAGCTCGATGATCCATCTCTAGCGAATAAGGACCGTGACCAGCCATGTCTGACGTTTCGTCCAACCTCCGCGAGGTTACTCTCCAACGCTATGAGCGCTACCTCAACCCTGGCCTGGCCGTGCTGCTCAAGTTCATGGGACTCGAGGAGGCGGAGCTGCAAGCCGAGGGGTGCTGGGTCACCGCCACCAGCGGGAAGCGCTTTCTGGATTGTCTGGGCGGTCCCGGCGTCTTCACCCTCGGCCATCGCCCCCCCACAGTCGTCGCCGCCGTTCAGGCCCAACTGGAACGGATGCCTCTTTCCAGCCATATTCTTCCCAACCCGCTCCTCGGTGAACTGGGTGAGCGCCTGGCCGAGGTCACCCCCAGCGATCTGCAATTCTCCTTCGTCTGCAACTCCGGAGCTGAGGCTGTGGAGGCGGCGCTGAAGCTCGCGCGCGCCCACACCCGCCGCCCACACTTTGTGGCCGCCGAGGGCGCCTTTCACGGCAAGACCTGGGGTGCCTTGTCCGCCTCCGGACGCCAGGTTTACCGCGAACCCTTTGAGCCGCTGCTGCCCGGTTTCACCCACGTCCCTTTCGGCGACGCCGAAGCCCTGGCTGCGGCAGTGGACGAGCAGACCGCGGCCGTAATCCTGGAGCCGATTCAATGTGAAGCCGGCATCCGCATCCCTCCCGATGGCTACCTGCAGGCGGCCCGAGAGATTTGCGATCGCCACGGTGCGCTCTTGATCCTGGACGAGATTCAGACGGGCCTGGCTCGCACCGGGAAGTGGCTCGCCTGTGACTGGGAGGACGTCTGCCCTGACCTGCTGACGCTGGGCAAGGCCCTGGGTGGAGGGGTCATGCCCATTGGCGCTGTGGTGGCCCGACCTCCTGTCTGGGAGGTATTCGCCGACAATCCGTACCTCCACACCTCAACCTTTGGCGGCAGTCCTCTGGCCTGCGCCGCCGCCCTGGCCGCCTTGGCCTCGCTCCAGGAGCCTCACGTGGCGGAGAGCTGTCGCGCGCGGGGGAGCCAGTTACTGGAGGGCTGCCGAGAGCTCCAGGCCACTTACCCCGAGACGGTGACTGCGGTGCGAGGGCGTGGTCTCCTGGTGGCCTTGGAATTCGCTGACTCAGACCTGGGGGGACTGGTGATCTCCGGTCTGGTGCAGCGACGCGTCTTGGCGGCCTTCGCCCTGAACGCTCCGCAGGTCCTCCGCCTGGAGCCACCTGCAATCATCACCGAGAAGGAGGTACAGCTGGTGCTCAGCGCTTTGCGAGGAGCCCTTGCAGACACCGCAGCCCTCTTGGCAGACTAGGCCGGGCCACAACCTCAGCCATAACTCGAGATTTTCAGGTCCGGGTATAGCTTAATGGCTCAAGTTATGGTAAAGTCCGAGGCAAGAACAGGATTGATCTGCCGGTCTTGAGTTGGGATCGCTCAGGCGTCCGTCTATCACCTGGAGTTTCCCACACGTTGGCTGACCGCCCGAATCGCCTATTCGGTGCTGGTCTTCGGATCCCTGCAAGGCGCAAGTCGGCGCAGGGGGGCGTTTGTCTGCCACCAGCGGGGTCTGGACTAAGGGCTGCTTGCATGGGGGTGATGAAGAAATGAATAACTGTGTGGCATGCGAGGCGTTCCCACGACATCGAGGGGCTCACTACACGGCTCGCGACGTAACCACGTTGCTTTTTTCGCAGCGCGTACGCTCTCTGGGCCGCACCCGCTGGATGCCGCTGCCCGGTTGCTTCACTGCTGCAGGTCGGCAAATCCTGGTCTCAACCCATCTCTCTGAAGACCCTGACGCGCGAAGCGTGGGAGGAATTTGGCTACTGGAGGAGAAGGGACCGCTGATGGAGGACACGGGGCCACCGGAACCGGAACGTCCGGCGGCTTCCTTCGTCCCCTCATTACAGCAAACACCGATCCCTCCCAGGCCACCTGCCGCGGCCGAGGCAGAGGTGGCTGTCGCCGAGATTGAGCCGGAACCACCGGCGCCTGCATCTACTCCGGTTCCGAGCGAATCGGAACCAAAGACCGTTGCTGTTGGGACCGCTCCGGCTGAGCCGGAGCCGGAGAATCTGGTCGCGCTCCCCAAGGAGGAGGAACGACACATGGCACAAGGGACGAGAGGCTATCTCTCCTGGGCTATCAATGGCTTGGACGTAGACATCCGGGCGCTACCCGGCTCGGGCCCCAGCCCCAGCGTGGAACAGCTCAAGGCTGCACTCAAAAGCTTCCGCGCCGAAGACAGCGTCATGGCCCGCCTGACCGAAACCTTGACTGATAACGAGGCCTGGATCACCCTTTCTGCCCCGCCCGGCCAGCAGGGCAAGTTGCTGATCAGCACAGGGCAGATCGTGGACCTGTTGGTCCAAGGCGGCGTCTACGACGAAGTCCTGCTGGCGCACGTCTAGGCTTGGTGACCCGGCGCTGCAGAGATACTGGCCGTCGGGCGGCGACGCGACGGGCGGACACACAAGTCTGCCGGCCAGTGACGTCTTCCCAGATGCACCACTAGGCAGGTGTAGATGAAGCATGGGTGCGTCCGGTCACACGCCCCCGGTAAGCAAGCTGTTGGTGAGAAGCGAGCAGGACGGCGAACGAGAGATGCTCATCGAAGGCGATGAGTTCACTATCGGGCGCGATCCCGCCAATCATCTGTGCCTGGCTGGCGACCGCCTGGTTTCCCGCTTCCACGCTCGCCTCTTCCGGCAGGGCACCGACTGGATGGTTGCCGATGAAGGTAGCATGAACGGTACCTTCATCGCACGTACCCGGCTCCGGGAACCTGCTGTTCTCAACCCCGGAGTGAAGCTTCGCCTGGGTCGCAGCACCATCATTCTCATTCAGGAGACTGCGCCCGAGCCAGCCGCAGAACCTGAAGATCAGTTGGAGGCCACTCCCGAGTCAGAAGCTCTGGAGGACTTGCTTCAGGAAATCCCTGCGGAGGAAGCGATCCCTGCCGACACCGCCGCAGAAGCGCCGACTGCCGAGACTTCCGGCGAGGGCGAGCCGCAACTTGGGACCTCTCTCGAGGCTGAACTCGGGCCTCCACCCCTGGAGCCTGGCAGCGAGGTCCCCACCGAGGCGCCGCTGACTGCGCCCTCAGAACCGAAAACCGCAGAAGACGACCTCTTCGGGACCAGTTGGAGTCTAGATGAAGAAGAGACAGCCGAAGAACAGCTGGCTCCTGATACGGAGACTGGGGGGTCGGACGACATGATGGGATGTACGGTCTGCGAGGCCTTCCCCGACCATCGAGGCCAGCACTACAACTACCGCAATTTGAACATGCGCCTGCTGGGGATGCGTATGCGGCGTAAGGTTGCCGCAGAGGAAGAATGGGTCCCCATTCCCGACTGCGAGAGTGCGCGCGGCTATCCCATTCTCGTGGCCGTACGTCTCCCCAAGAACCCTGATGCCATCGGTGCTGGCGGACTGTGGTTCATCGAGCAGTCGCCGGAGTTTGAGGAGGTCGAGGCGGAACTGCGTACCGCCGACCAGCAGGCGGATCTGGAGGAGGTGGAGACCCAGGAGCAAGAGGCTCCGCCGGAATCTGCCGAGCCAGGCCCAGCGCTCGACGACACCCTGGCTGCCCTCCGCAAGGCCGCTGCTGAGCGTGCCGCCCAGACCCCCATCGAGGAGGAGGAACTCCAGGAAGAGCCTCAACTCTACGAGCAGGAGTTGGCCCCGGAGACCTCCGAGACGCTAACGACAGTGCCCGCGGCCGCACCCGAAGTCGAGGCCGGGCCAGAAGTGCCCGTCAGCGAACCCCCTGCCCAAGAGACCGTCGCAGCGGCGCAACCGCCTCTCCCCAGCGAGGCCGCCGAGCCCCTCGAGGAGCAGCCTCTGCCCGTAGAGGAGTCTCCACCTGCCGAGGAACCTCCGGTGGAGGCGCCGGCACCCGAAGAGCTTCCGGTGCAACAGGCCCCCTCTGTGGAGGCCCCGGATGCGACTCCCTCCGCCATCAGCATTCACACACCGGTGGAAAGAGCGCCGCTGACAATGGACGTCAAGGATTTTCTCGCGGTGACCTCCGAGAGCAATCTCCACCACAGCGGCGGTGTCTTCTGGACGAGTGACGGCCGGGGCGCTGACCTTCGACCCTTGTCTGCGCAACCAGCCGACGTTCCGAGTGTAGAGCAACTCCGCACGGCGCTTCACGGAGTCCAACCTCCGCGCGGCGTGGTAGTCGCCCTCTGTGAAACACTGGGGTGCGCGGACGCCACCATCACCCTCAGTGCCGAGCCGGGCCTCCAGGGAGCTCTCCTGGCGAGCGCAGGCAAGATCGTGGAGGCCCTGGTGGCTGCTGGCTTCTACCAGGCGGTGCTCATCGCGCCCTCGGAGCCAGATCGGGCGAATTCGGAATAGTGTCCCACCGCAGAAGGAGACCACCCTCACATGCCCATTGTCACCATCCAGGCCCGCGAAATCCCCACCGAGAAGAAACGCGAGCTGGTGGACAAGATCACCGCACTCGTCTCCGAGACCTATGGTCTGCCTGCAGAGACCATCACGGTCCTGATTCACGAGTTACCCGGCGAGAATATCGGCGTCGCCGGCTGTCTGCTGGCCGATCGGCGTTGACTCCCGGGCTAGAAGCTGTTTCAAAACCCGGGTAGGACAGGCGTCCCGCCTGTCGCGAACTGCGGAAATCGCCTGTATACTCGGTTTCTGCCCAGGCCGCACCGGCGACACGCCGGTGCCACCGGGTTTCGAAACAGCTTCTAGTCCCCCGTCTTCTCCTTCAGCCATTCCACCAGTTCAGAGGCGCCCATACCTCCCACGTGCATCTCCACCTGTTCCCCGTCCCGTAGCAAGACCAGGGTCGGAATGGACATGATCCCCAACCGCTCGGCGGCTTCCCGGCAGTGCTCTACATCCGCGGCGTAGAACCCCACCGGCCCTGTGTACTCCGACGCCACCCGCTCCAGCGTGGGACGAAAAGCCCGGCAGTGCGGGCACCACTGGGAGTAGAACTCCACCAGGCGCCAGCCCTCACCTTTCGCCTCGCGCTCACAACTATCATCGGCTAGTTCCACCAGCTTGCGCTCCTCGGTTGCCATCACTGCCTCCTGGGATCTGTTACTGCGGCGGCGGACCCCCGGCGTTGACCGGTGGTGGCGCCTTCTGCACGTAGGTGAAGCTCGGCGGCGCCTGGTTGTATCTGACCTGCAGATTCGCCATGACGTAGTAGTTGCCGCCCTCATGCCGAGGGGCCGCGAGTGCCTCCTCCCCACCGCACGGGTTCGGGCCCTCCCGGTCCGACTCGAAGAACAGCACTGTCGCCTCCGGCCGGTCAATGCTCTTGAGCGACTTGCCGCTCAGAGCTTCATTCATGGCGAATCCCGACACACCGGGAGACGCCAGGGGGCAGCGCACGGACCTCATCGCCTCCGCGCCGCCCAGCGCCTCGGCCAGGTCATCGCGCCAGGTCTCCGCCGAGGGCAGCGCGCCCTCGTGTTTGTCTGCGTACTGCCGGACAGCGCTCGCCAGCCGCCACAGAGCCCCCATGCACTGCTGGGCCTTCATCGTGTTCTGCGTTGCCTCCGGCATGGCCGCTAGGGTTGCCGGCAGGTCCATCAGCCACTTGCCCTCAATCTGCTTGAGCATGACCGTCAGCGGTTGCGCCGGCACCACGACCTTGGCAGTATCGCCAGTGATCTGCGTCTCCGGCGCACGCCCCGCTGCCACCAGCGCATAGGCCGCCAGGTAGCTGTACCACTGCCGAAGCTGGGTTTGCTCACTTCCCGGCGCCAGGAGTTCACCCAGGTTCCCGCCCCGGTACCTGCCTACCGCACTCCCGCGGAAATACTCCAGCAAGCGGCTGACCGTAGCTTCCGGGCTTGCTGGTTGAGCGGGAGCCTCCTCAGCCTTGGCGGCCAGACCTCCCAGTAGACAGAGCGCCGACAACGCGAGCCACCCTCGCACTGACAGAGACATCGCCATCCCTCCCTAGCGCGGCCTCCCGTCGCCTACCGGATGCCGTTCGCCGCTGCTGTTCCCGCCAGCACCCCATCAATCCACTGCTTGAGGGGCTCTTTGGCCAGGTAACCCACATGCTGGCCGGCCACCAGCCCGTTCTGGAAGATAATCATGGTGGGCACGCCACGGACATTGTAGGCACGTGCGCTCTCGGGGCTTCCGTCAACATCCAGGGACAAGAACGTGAGTTTGCCGGTATACTCCGGCGCCAGTTCCTTCAGTACCGGCTCTAGCGCCTTGCACGGAGGGCACCAGTCTGCGCCAAAGTCCACCAGCACCCAGCCTGTCGCCCGCGTTACCTTGTCCCCGAAAGTCTCGTCGGTGACTTCGCTGACTGTGCCCGGAGCCTCAGACGCCTGAGGTTGATCATCGCCCGGCTGCCCCGCTTGAACCATGCGCTCCAGCGCCGCCCGGGTCGCCTCGGGCAGGGCCTCGAGAGTAGCCTTCAAGTCCACCTTCCACTGGTCCTCCTGCTTCACCATCACCAGCTTGAGGGGCTCCGGGTCCACCGTCACACTCGCAGTGGCGCCCTCCTCGGACATTACTGCGGTGGGCGCTATCTGCAGCCCCAGCAGGCTCACGAACTGCAGCAACGCCAGCGTATTCGCCTCGGCGAAAGCTGCCGGCTCGGATGCCACCACTCTTCCCTCCAGTTCCTGGGCCGCCGTTCCCTCCGGGTTGAGCAGCGATTCGTGCATGGCCGCCAGCGCCTGCTGCGCCGCAGTCACGGCTTCATCCGCGTATGCCGGTGCCACTACCAGCCCCACCAACGTCCCCATCACTAATAGGGTCAGCGTTGACCACAGATGCTTCATGCTTGTGTCCTCCTTGTACGTTGGGACAGTTGTTCCGCCCCCCCCAGACTTGCCTGATAGACGCTCTACGCCCCAAAAAAGTGCGCAACTCTAAACCTCCTCTACCGATAATCTTCGTCATGTCTCGCCCCTCTTCGCCCTAATCCCTTTTCTGCAAAGGACGCGCCCCTGTTCCTGGCGAAAGAAAGGACACCACGCCACGGAAGGCGGAATCAATCATGGATGTAACCAGTGCGGTTATTGGAGCGCTAATCGGCATGGCCCTGGGCGCAGTACTCGCGTGGCTGATCGCCGACCGCAAGCGCCAGACCGACCTCAACCAGGTCGAGCAGGCCCGCGTGCGTGCCGAAACGCTCTTGGCCGAAGCCCAGAAGGACGTCGAGGAACAGACGGACCGCTTCAAGGCCGCGGCCCTGGAGGTCTTCCAGATGCTTAGCCCTACGCTTCTGGAACAGCACCGCGCCCAACTCGAAACGCTGATGACTAAGGCCGACGGCGACCTGACCAGCCTGGTGCAGCCGCTGCAGGAGGCCCTCAAGCGCTACGAGGACCAGATTCACGCTCTGGAGGAGGCGCGCCAGAAGGCGTACGGCTCCCTGAACCAGCAGCTCCAGGAACTCAATCGTGAAACCGATGCGCTGGTACGTACGCTGCGCGCGCCGCAGATGCGTGGGGCGTGGGGCGAGCTCACGCTCCGCCGGGTGGTGGAACTGGCCGGCCTCTCGGAGCACTACGACTTCCTGGAGCAGGCCACTGTCTCCGGCGAAGGGGGTAGCCAGCGCCCGGACCTACTGGTAACGCTCCCCGGCGAGCGCACCATCGTGGTGGATGCCAAGGCCCCCATGGATGCCTACTTCGAGGCCGCAGAGGCCACCGACGAGGCCGCCCACAAAGCCGCCCTCTCTCGTCACGCGAAGCAGGTCCGCCAGCATGTCCAGGCCTTGGCCAGTCGTGACTACACCCTCCCCTTTGGCGATAACCTCGACCTGGTCTGCCTGTTCCTGCCCGGCGAGTCCTTCTTCAGCGCCGCCATCGAGCAGGATCAAGAGCTGCTCAGCTGGGCCATGCAGCGCCGTGTACTGCTCTGCTCCCCGGCCAGCCTGGTCGCGCTCCTGCGCACCGTGGGGTTGTTCTGGCAGAAGCATGAGGTGGTGGAGAACGCTGACCAGATTGCCGAGGCCAGCCGCGAGCTCTTCAAGCGCATCAGTACCTTTGTCCAGCACTTCGCCCGCCTGGGTAAGAGCCTGAAGGCCGCCGAAGAGGCCTACAACGACGCCGTGGGCTCCTATCAGGGCCGCGTCTTGCCCGCGGGGCGGCGGGTCACGGAGCTCAAGGGCGCCCAGTTGCAGGCCGAGGCGGAGGAGTTGGAGAGCGTGGAGGTGGCGCTGCGCCCACTGCCCGACGTCGAGGAGGGTACTCACACCGATTCATGAGCTTCTCGCTCTTGACGACTGCCATCTGGCCGCCAAGGCGGTCCGTCTTGGCGGCCTCGCGGGTGAGGGCACCCCGGAATTGGCTTACTCCCACCCCCGCCTGATCTCCAGCATCCAGTCGTAGTTCTCCAGCGGCACGCCGGCGAAGATGCAGTTGCTCGTCGAGTAGACATATCCACCGCTGCTCACGCCCCCGTGCTTGAGACAGTAGCGCGCGCTCCGCTCGATCTGCTCGCGAGTCCCCGCCTGCACCCAGGCACAGTTGACGTTGCCGATTAGCGCCAGGCGGTCGCCGTAGCGCCGCTTGACCTCGGCCATATCCACCCCGGCCATGGGGTCCAGTGAGTGCAGAGCATCTGCTCCGGAAGCGACCAATTGATCAATAATCGGCATGATATCGCCATCAGTATGCTTGACCACAAAGGCCCCGGCCTCCTGTAGGCTCCGCACCTGCTGCGTGAGGAAAGGCGTGACATACTTGGCGAACATGCGCGGCGAGAGAAAGGGGCCGTCGTTGAAACAGTAGTCGGCGCACATGAAGATAATCTCCGCGCCGGCCTGGATCAGCTCGCGCCCGCGCGCTACTTCGCTATCCACCCGCTCCTGCGCCTGTTGCAGCGCCTCTTCTTCATGCTCCGTCAGCCAGATGACGTGCTCGACCATATCCTGACCGCTGGGAATGCCATAGGTTCCGTCAATGAAGGCACTGAGCATGTAGGTGTCGCCGGCTAGCTCGCGCACATATCCGAAGCTCTGCGCCTGGTCCTCAAGGTTCAGCCAGTGTAGGCCGGTGATACAGGACCAGTCGAAGCGCTCCGCCACCTTAACCCACATCTCCGCATTGCGTTTCAGCAGGTCCTGCCGCCGCCTGCCGGTGACACCTTCCAGGTTCGCAGCATACAAAGCCTTCTGTTCGATACCCGGCGTGATTGCGGAGAGCTGGAACTCCAGCTCCAGATGCGGCGGCAGGCCTTCTGGCTTCGCGCGTTGCAGGGCTTGGATAAGCGATTCTCTGGGCGTCAAGATCATCACCTGGGTCGAGAGATGTGGCTGCATTTCCGTGTTCTACATGTTATCACCTTCTGCGCCGTCTGCTGCGGGAACCTTGACGATGCTCCCCAATCGCCAGGCCTGCAAACCGCCCCGTTAGGGTCTGAGTCCTCTCCAGCTACTGCCTGCCTGCCCTCGTCTTCTCTTGCACTTGCCAGTTGCGCTCCGCCCTGCTAAGATAGGCATTCACGATGAGACCCTCCCTGCTAGAGCGAATCAAATCGGATGTGCTGGTCTGTGAGGGCGCCATGGGCTCGGAACTCGCGGCGCGGGGGGTCTCCTTCCGCAATACCGCCGAGCTGAATCTCACCCAGCCTGACGCCATCCTGGGCGTGCACCGCGACTACCAGGCAGCGGGAGCGCAGGTCTTCCAGACCAACACCTTCGCGGGCAACCTGCTCATGCTGGAGCGGGCTGGGCTGGCTGAGCAGGCGGCGGCCATCCAGACCGCCGCGGTCGGCCTCGCGCGCGAAGCTATCGGTCCTGAGGCACTACTAGCGCTGAACATCGGCCCCACCGGACATCTCCCGGAACCCTACGGCGACCTGCCGCACGCCCCGGCCGTGGCCTGCTTCCGCCAGCAACTGGAGGTCATGCTGCCGCTCGACGTGGACTTCGTCCTGCTGGAGACCTTCGAGGCGCTGGAGGAAGTGGAAGCCGCGCTGGAGGCGCTCCGTGAACTCCGTTGCCAGCTTCCAGTGGCGGCGACCATGTCCTTCTCCAACCCGCAGGGCGCGACCATGATGGGCGTCAACGGGCAACAGGCTGCTCATACTCTGGCTGCGCTGGGTGTTGACATCATCGGCGCTAACTGTGGAGACCAGGTAGGCCTGCGCGAGGCCTTGCGTCAGATGGCCGAGGTCACAGACCGACCGCTGATGGCTCAGCCCAATGCCGGCCAGCCTGAGCTGGTGGAGGGCCGGACTGCCTACCGGCAAAGTGCCGAGGACTTCGGCCGTTACGCCCAGGAGCTTCTGGAACTGGGTGTGCGAATCATTGGCGGCTGCTGTGGCACCCGGACCGCGCACATTCAACAACTGGCGCGCCTGGCAAGAGCAGGAGCCTAGAGACTATCACCTCGTGGCGAAAGTCACCAGGGTCATACCATATCTCACCTTAGGGGGTTACCATGTCAGACATTCTGTATACCAAGGCTCACTCCTGGGCCAGAACGGAAGGCGAAGAGCTCCTGATCGGCGTCACCCAGTATGCTGCGGAGCGTATGGGAGACATCATCTTCGTGGAGTTGCCTGACGTTGGAGCCGACCTCCAGGCCGGCCAGGTCTATGGCAGCATCGAGTCGGCTAAAGCCGTCGAGGACCTCGTCTCACCGGTCACTGGCCAGGTCGTCCGAGTAAACGAGGCCCTGTTGGACGCCCCCGAAACCATGAACGAAGACCCCAGTGGCGCCGGCTGGACCGTCGCCGTCGCGGCGACGAGCGCCGAGTTGGGCGAGACCATGGACGAGGCTGCCTACCAGACTTATCTCGCCAGCCTCGACTGAGTCTCTACCGGCGACTCGCAGACCGGCTAGGACTTGTCTCCAGCAGGGCGGGGATCCGTACCCCGCCCGCTGCGTCGTTTGCTTGCGCCTTTTCGCAGCCGTATGCCCCCTGAGGAGACGGGGAGGGGGCGGTGTCTGCGCCGCCGGACCGGATCGTCATCAGGGGGTACTGCCGTGGGCTGTTCAACTCCTGTGCGCTGGCGCCTGCTGGAATCAGGCCACGCCGACGCTTACACCAACATGGCCGTGGACGAGGCCCTCCAGTGGGCCGTGGCCCAGCATTTGGCCCCGCCCACCCTCCGCCTGTACGGCTGGAAGCCCCCCGCCGTCTCGCTGGGCTACTTCCAGGAAGTGGAGGGCCAGGTGGACCGCGCCGAGATCGCCCGTCGTGGCTGGGGGCTGGTGCGCCGGCCTACAGGTGGCCGCGCCATCCTCCACCATCACGAGGTCACCTATGGCGTGGTCATCGCCGCTTCCTCTCTGGAACACGGGGACAGCGTCATGGCCTCCTATCGCGAGATTTCCCGCGGGCTGGAGTTGGGGCTCCGACGCCTCGGACTCTCGGCAGCGCTGGGAGAGACTCTCTCTGATCCCGCGCACCGTGACTCGGCCCGCGGACTTCCCGCAGTCTGTTTTGCCCAGGCCTCGCGCTGTGACCTGGTGGCCGAGGGGCGCAAGGTAGTCGGCGCAGCGCAGGTACGACGCGATGGAGTCATCCTGCAACACGGCTCCGTGCCTCTCACCCTTAGCCTGGAGGACCAGATCGCGGTCATGCCGGGACCGCGCGACCGTCCGGAGAGCCAGGAACGGCTAGCCCAGGCCGCCCGGGGCATCGGGGAACTCCTGGGCCGTCCACTGAGCTTCGCTGAACTGGGTCGCGCCCTGGTGCTGGGCTTCGCCGAGGCCTTCAACCTCGATTTCGAGACGGAGTCGCTCAGTTCAGCGGAGATCAGCAAAGCCGCGGACCTCCGCGAAACTAAGTACGCAACGGAAGCCTGGAACTTGACATCGCCTCGCCGGACGCGAGCTACAAGGTGAGTTGGTGAATTGAATGCCCCTGGCGGCTGTAGCCCTGGTGCTGGTCTCTGCGATCAGCCACGCCTACTGGAATCTGCTGGCCAAGCAGGCCCATGACAAGCTGGTCTTCACCTGGCTGATCTACTTCACCGGGGGCTTCGTCATGCTCCCCCTGGCCATCTGGGGCCTGCTCACCGAGCCGGTGGACCCCAGGATGTGGCTGTGTACCCTCGGCACTTCGCTCAGCTTCTGTGTCTATGGCGTCTCTCTGGCCCGTGCCTACGGCCGGGGCGACATGTCCATCGTCTACCCCCTGGTACGCGGCACGGGGCCAGTGATGACCGTGCTGTTTGCCCACCTCTTCCTGGGTGAGCGACTCAATCTGTTCGGTTATATGGGAATCCTGTTCATTGTGAGTGGAGCAGTGGGTCTGACCTGGCCCCGTTATGATCCTCACTCCGAGGTGGACCGCGCCACCTTCCGCCGACGGCAGCTCGCCGTTCTCGCCCCGGCCCTGGTCACCGGCACCATGATCGCGGTGTTCTCGGTGATTGACAAGGTGGGAGTCACCCTGGCCAGCCCCCTGTTCTATAACTGCACCACCTTCTGGGGCACGGCCTTCATGCTCGCGCCCCTGGTTCTGCACCGCCGCAGCAGCACCGCGGTCCTCAAGGTGTGGCGAACCAGTCAGCGCGCCCTGTGGATGATCGGCGCGCTTAACGTCCTCGGCTATCTGCTGGTGCTCTATGCCTTCCGCCTGGCTCCAGCCAGCTATGTGATTGCCCTGCGCTCCACGTCGGTGCTCTTCGCGGTCGCGCTGGGAACCCACGTCCTGCGCGAGGGCTGTGGCTGGCAGCGCGTGGCCCTCGGCGCCCTGATCGTCGTGGGCCTGGGGCTGGTCTCTGTGGCCGGCTAGAGACCTTAGCACCTCACCTCAGAGGATTTTCCACCGCTCGCGGTGAAAGAGGTACCAACTTCTGTGAGACGAGGCAAGGAGGGTCCCTGGTTTGGATGAACCTGTGGCCTTGCAGGTTGTCATTGTGCGCCTGCTCATCGCGATTGCGTTGGGGGCGCTACTGGGGCTCGAGCGTGAGCGGCGGGAGCGTCCTGCTGGGTTGCGCACACACATCTTGGTCACCGTCACCGCCTGCCTGGGCATGATCGCCGCGGCCGGCACTATGGATCCCAACAACTTGGGTCGAGTCGCCCAGGGGGTGCTCACCGGTATCGGCTTCCTGGGAGCTGGCACCATCTTGCGCTCCAGCGCGGGCGTCCGCGGGCTGACCACCGCAGCCAGCATCTGGGCCGCCTCCGCCATCGGCGTGGCGACTGGCGCCGGCGCCTATGCCGCAGCCCTGGCAGGCACCGGCACGGTGTTCATCACCCTGACTCTCCTGCGCACCCTGGAAGGACGCATACATCGAGAGCCGGGCGTCATCTACATTGAGTTGGAGCTTATCCCGGACGCCCGCTTCCCCGGCGGGATCCAGGATTACCTGCAGAACAACGGCCTGCGCCTGCTCCGGCTGGACATGGACGTGGAGGAGAGCCGCTGGCGTCTGGAGGCAGACCCGGGCACCCGGCTCTCCGTCTCCGCCGCCTTGGCCCTCGTCCGCTCAGTGCCGGGAGTGGAAAGCGCCAGGCAGATCCCGGCTAGCGCCATGCCCTGGCGGCGCGCTCGCTAGGCTTTGCCGGCTGGCCTCGGATTGAGAGGGAGGCAGATTTCATGCACATCAGACTGGCCTGGACTCTTGCACTGCTCGCGCTGTTGGCGCCGGCTCTGTCGGCCGCTGTCAGTGACGGCCCGGTGGTCAGCGTACCCGCCCTCACCCAGCCCCCGACCATGGATGGGCGGGTGGAAGCGCGTGAGTGGGCCCGCGCCGCCGTGTTGTCCGATTTCGTCACCCTGGGCGGAGCCCGGCTACCGATGTTGCGCACCCAGGTCTTTCTGGCCTACGATGCCATCAATCTCTACCTGGGGGCCATCTGCTATGACCCCTCCGGACCAATCCAGGCCGAGGTCCTCCAGCGCGACGGACCCGTCTTCACCGACGACTACCTGGACCTGTACATTGACACCGTCGGACAGCGCAAGAGCAGTGAGACTGCCCGCTTGACCATCAACGCCGCCGGCACCCAGTATGACGCTCTTGGCAACGACGTCAGCCAGGACTTCAAGTGGGCCGCCCTCACCGCTCGCGGCTCCGGGACCTGGAGCCTGGAGATGGCCCTCCCCTTCGCCCGGGGCATTGGCCCCAAGGTGGGCGACAGTTGGCTGATCAATGTCGCCCGCCACGTGGCCCGCACCGGCGAGATCTCCTCCTGGTCCCCGGTGAACCGGAACCTTGGCGAGATGGACCGGTTGGGCACCCTGCTCTTCTCCGGCCCGCCCTTCCGGGTGGCCGTTGCGGACCTGGGCAGCCTCTGGTTCGGCGATGGCACCGCGCATTTTGAGGTCCAGCGCCTGGCCGGTAGTCCCGGTTCGGATACCTCCCCGCCAGAAAAGCTCAACGCCCGCGTAGAGGGCCGCCGGAGTGCGGACCGTTTCTTCAACGCGGTCAAGCTTCACATCGGTGAGAAACCACTGGCCGTGGAGGCCCCCTATCACGTGGCCAGCGAGGGCAGCACGGTCATCTTCTCCCTGACCGACCCCCGGGGGCAGGTCGCCTGGCGCGCGGCCCCGTACCCCCTTGCCGCTGCTCCGGTAGCCCCCGCGCTGCATAAGCTGGAGGGAACTCTCTGTGCCGCGCTGCTGGCCTGGAGTGCCCTTCCTGAGGGGCCGCGCAAGACTGAGGCATGGGAGAACCTATCGGAACTCATGACCGCCTGGCAGGACCTCAGTCAGAAGACCGCCCGGCGTGATACGCTCAGCTACGAGCAGTACGCCGGCCTGCTGACCCAAACCAACTTGCTGCAACACACTGCGGAGAGCTTCCAGGCGCAGTTAGCGCCATAGAAGAGCCCGCTTTCGAACACGGTGATCCTGGGAGAAGCCTCATGCCCTTGGCCCTGGTTGGCGGAACCGGACTCGATACCTTGCCTGGCGACTGGCAGCCCCTGACCGCCGACACGCCCTTCGGCTCTGTCAATGCGTTTTCGGGCCTCCTGGGAGGCCGTGACACCATCTTCCTCCCCCGGCATGGACCTGAGCACGCCCTGCCCCCCCACCGTATCAATTATCGCGCCAATGCCCTGGCTCTACAGCTCCTGGGCTGTGATCGCGTCCTCGCCCTCACCGCGGTGGGCGGGATTGACCCCGCGCTGGCTCCCGGCACGCTCTGTCTGCCGACCCAGTTCCTGGACTTCACCGTCAGCCGCGACCGCACGCTCTTTGAGCCACCCGAATACGCGCCGGTGCATATGGACCTGACCGAGCCCTACTGCCCGGAGCTGCGGCAGTCCCTGCAGGCTGCTGCGGCCCAGCTCTCGCTGCCGCCCCTGCCCGAAGTAGTCTACGTATGCACGGAGGGCCCGCGCTTTGAGACCCCCGCTGAGATCCGCATGTTTGCCCAGCTCGGCGGCCAGGTGGTGGGCATGACCGGTGGGCCCGAGGTGGGCTTCGCCCGCGAGGCCGGCCTGTGCTATGCGGGGTTGAGCGTCGTCACCAACTTCGCCGCCGGCCTCCGCCCCCAACCGCTGACCGTTACTGAAATGACGGACCTGATGGACGGATTGCGCGGGTCTCTTCTGGAGCTACTGGCCACCACCGCCGGAAGCCTCGCCGACCCCAACCCCTGCACCTGCGGGAAGCCGGCATGAGCGCGCGCGGGTTGCATGACTTTGCCGGCTACATCTTCGACCTCGACGGCACAGTCTACCTGGGCGAACACCTGCTCCCCGGCGCCGAGGAGGCCCTGGCCTCGCTCCGCGCCGCTGGCAAGCACGTGGCCTTCGTCTCTAACAATCCCCTTGGCCGCGCCTCGGAATATGTCGCCAAGCTCAACGACCTGGGCGTACACGCTTCTCCGGAGGAGGTCATCAACTCCGCGGGAGCCTTGCGGTTATCCCTCAGTGAGAAGCGCCCCGGAGCCCATGTGTTCCTAATTGGTGAGGAGCCTGTGCGCGAAGAGCTCACCGCCGGAGGCTTCGTCCTCACCGATTCCCCCCAAGAGGCCGAGGTGGTTGTTGTTTCCTGGGACCGGCAGGTGACCTACGCACAACTCAACCAGGCCTTCGCGGCCCTCCGCCGCGGCGCGTACTTCGTCGCCACCCATCCCGACGTGACCTGCCCCCTGCCCGGCGGCTCCGAATGGCTCGACGCGGGGGCCTTCATTGCGCTATTCGAGGCCGCCATTGGGCGAAAGGTCGACGCGATCGCCGGCAAACCCTCGCCGTTGATGCTCGAGGTCATCCTCCACCAATGGGGCCTCCCGCCGTCGGAGTGCCTCCTGGTAGGTGATCGCCTGGAGACGGATATCGCCCTGGGTCGCCGCGCCGGCGTCGCCACCGCCCTGGTCCTGACCGGCGTCACCAGCCCCGATCAGGCGACGGCGCACCCCCGGCAGCCAGACTTCATTCTGCAGAGCATCGCGGAACTGGCCTGAACCTTCCTCCCCCCCTCCGGCGTCCCTAGGATCGCCCCTGCCTTGCGGGCAATCTTTTGAGGAGGTGCTGCCATGTCCCATCACGTGCACAAGGTGAAGGCTTTCATGCTGTCCTTGGAGGATCGCCCCGGAGCCGGGGCCCAGGTCACCGCCGATCTCAAGAATCATGGCCTCAGCCTGCGAGCCTTCTGGGGTTGGGCAGAAGAGGGCGGGATTGCGAAGGTAATCTTCATCCCCGAGGACCCGGACCAGGTTGCCAGTTGTGGCTGTGACACCTGCTGCGCCGCCGAGCCCATGTCTGTGCTCTGGCTAGAAGACGTGGATAAGCCGGGAGCCCTCGACGAAAACCTACAGGCGATCGCCGTGGCAGCAATTAACCTGGAGGCTGCACTGGCCTTGGGTACCGGCGGCCGCTACGCCGGGGTCCTCGTCTTCAAGCAGGAGGAAGACCTGGACAAGGCTCTGGCTGCCCTGGGCGAGTGCTGTGCCTAGCAGCGGCAGTATCTGTTAGCAGGCCATCCCCGGGCCCCGGTACTCCGGCCGGCCCAACTGGCAGCCAAAGGGCTCTTCGAAGGGCCGGAAGGGCACCATGTCCGCGATCTCCTGGACTCGGTCGAGTAGCTCCGTGGGCAGCGGCCCCTTTTCGGCGGCAGCCACTCCGAGCTTCACTTCCTCCACCGAGCGTGCGCCGATGAGCATGGTGGAGATCTCCGGATTGGAGAGCACAAACCGCTGAGCCAGCTCCGGCAGCGGCATCCCGATCTCATCCACCAGCGCGTAGAGCGCCTGGAACTGGCGCCGGCGCGGCAGGCTCAGCCAGGGCGCGCCGTGGTTGATCTCCTCGTCAAAGCGGCGGGAGAGCCAGCCCTGCTGGAGCGGGGAGCCGACGATCAGACCCATGTTGTTGCGCTTGGCGGCCGGGAAGACCTCCCACCGGGCCTCCTGCCAGAGCATCGAGTAGTTGAAAGCCGTCAACACCACGTCGTACTCGCCGGTGTCCATGATATTGGGCATGATGTACGGTGTGGTTCCGCCCAGACCGGTGAAACGGATCACCCCCTCCTGCTTCAACTCGGCGAGGAGTTCCGTCACCGGTCCGTAGAAGTGGTCCCAGTCCGTCCACCAGTCATACTGCTCGGGACGGTCCGGCTCGTGGATCATCAGGATCTCGATGTGGTCGCGCTTGAGCAGGCGCAGGCTCTCCTCCACTGAGGCCCGCAGCGCCGCCTTGTCGCGGGGATCAAAGGGCTGTGGCCGCGCGCCGAGCTTGGTGGAGAGGAAGTAGTCCGCCGTAACTCCCTCCAGGGCCTCCCCCAGCACCTCCTCACTGTTGCCATAGCCCGCCGCGGTATCCACATAGTTGAGTCCGGCCTCTTGGAAGGCGTACCGCACCGCAGCAATCCCCTGCGCTCGTTCCGCCGTGATGAAGGCTCCCCCCATGGAGACTTCGCTGACCGCCAAACCGGTCCGACCTAGCATCCGCTGGTTCATTTGCCTCTGCTCTCCTTGCGATCGAGTACGGGCAGTTGCCGCCGCCTCCACTCCCACCACGTCTGGACTATGTTCGCCGGGGACTCCGGCCTTCCTTTGCCGACACGGTATTCGTTGACACATTGCAGCGGGCTGCCTATAATTCTCCCGATGGTCCGTATCCCAGGCACTGGCATCTTGGCCTTGGCACTGGCGGTGGCGCTCCCGGCCAGTGTCACTGCCGCCCCTGCGACCGATTACGCTTCCGCCCTGGTTCCGGCCCTGGGCGCGTATCTGGGTGCCTACATTCAGCTGGATCCGGTTGCCAAGGGCGACCTCAAGGCCTTTGAGGACCTGACCGGCCGCCGGCATGCCGTCTACCTCCGCTACGTGGGCTACGGCGAGCCCTTCCCCTATCGCTGGGTGCAGGAGGTGGTGGCGCGCGGCGCCCTTCCCCAGATCGCTTGGGAGCCCAATAACGGGCTCAACGAAGTCCACGACGATGCCTACCTGCGCGGGTGGGCGGAAGCAGCGGCTCACTCCGGCACGCCTATCCTGCTGCGTTACGCCTCCGAGATGAACGGGGACTGGATGCCCTATTCCGGCAACCCTGATGAGTACATCCGCAAGTGGAAGCTGGTCACCACGGTCATGCGCGAAGTCGCGCCCAACGTGATCATGATCTGGTGCCCCTTTGGTCTCCCACGTAGCACCATACCGCTCTACTACCCCGGCGACGACTTCGTGGACTGGGTGGGGATCAACATCTATGCGGTGGTATATAACAATGGTGACCCCGGCCAGCCGGCCACGGAATCGCAGTTTGACCAACTCAAATTCGTCTACGATCTCTATGCCGACCGCAAGCCCATTGCCATCTGCGAGTACGCAGCCACGCACTACTGCGTCGCCGCCAAGCAGCAGGTGCGCGAATTCGCCGTGCGCAGCATGAAGGAACTATACGCCGCGTTGCCCACCCGTTTCCCCCGCGTGGTGCTGATCAGCTGGTTCTCGGTGAACGCGGCCAGCGATCGCCTCGCTAATAATGAATACGCCGTGACCACTGATCCGCTGGTGCTGGCGACCTACCGCGAACTCATCGCCTCGCCTTATTTTCTCAGCGCTCCGGTGCGCCGCCCCCCCACAGCCCCAGGTGTCCCACCAGACACCGCTGAAGACCCTCCCGTGATCGCCCCGCCAATCGCGGCCCCCCCGGCGCCCGACCAGTTAGTGGTGCCCGAGCATCCCTTCCCCCTGGAGGGCCAAGCGGTCCCCGGACCGCGTGAGATGGGAGTCAGCCTCTACGGCGCTTCCCCCCGCGCCGCCGCAGGCAAGGTCACCCTGGCCGCCACCTTGGGTTCCGAACTCAAGGTGGACACCGTGACCTTCTACCTTGACGGCCGAATCCACTGCATCACCAATTTCAAGCCCTACACCTGGAACTGGAAGATTCAAGAGGAGCCGGGAGAGCACGTCATCAAGGTGGTTGCGACCGCGCCCAACGGGGTGGAGGTGGCTACCGCCGAGGTCTCGGTCATCGTCGCCGACTCCTCGTAGGGGCGACCTCTGTCCGCCTGCAGGCCATTCCCGCACGGTGGCTGGGCTTTGACCTTCCCTCCAGCAAGCACCTCAGACCAGAGAGACAGAGACTGTGGGATGGCACCCCTATTGGAAGTTAGTTCTCGAGGGCCGCTAACTCCTGGGGGGCGCCGAGAGGACCGGGGGCAGGTTTGGCTTGGATGCCGCCTGATCCGAAGGCTTGTAGAAGGCCACATAGCCTCCTAGAATCTCCGAAGTCCCCAGCTTCCCGGAGAGGTTCGAGAGGAGGACCAGCTTATCGTTCTGCCGCACCGCCACCCCAATGTGCTGGCTATGGTTCGTGCCGTAGGTGAAGGGCCAGACCAGGATGTCTCCGGGCCGCGGCAGGCCATCCTCGCGGGCCACGTACCCCCGCGCCGGTAGCTGTATCGCCCACTGGTAGGCATCACCCAGGCCCCAGCCCAGCGCCTCGCGCAGGGTCCGCGCGCAGTAACCGGGGTCATGCCCCACCTCCCCGCGCATCATTTTCTCCACCGCTCTGGAGATTTCGCTGTCGCGCGGGTAGCTCAGAACGATCTTCTGATCATAGATGGCGGTGGTCATGCCCTGGATGAAACTCGTCTGCCAGTCATGCAGGGCGGTGAGCCGTTGTTGCGCCACCGGGTCGGAGCAGACTGCCGGACCAAAGCGCGGGGCAGGCGGCACCAGGGCCAGTCTTCCTGCCAGCGGGGTGGTCGCGTCCACAGGCTCCCGGCTGGCCGGGCTGCTGGTCACCAACAGCGTGGGGACCAGTCCGAAGAACCTCTCCGGCAGACTGGCCATCCGTGGCAGTCGTTCCGGTCCCGGCAGTAGTTCCACTTCCTCCAGCGTCTTGGCCGGCGGGGTGGCATATGCCCAATTGAACAGCAGGGCGTCACTGTCAGTGGTGTTCTCCGGAAGCGTAATCTGCAGGTCCACTTCTGCCCGCTCGTCGCCCGGCCAGTAGCGCTTGCTGAGCACCCAGCCCACGTACGTCGTGTCTCCCAACGCCGGGAAACGCACCGTTACTGGAGTCTGCGGCTCCAGCGCCGCGGCCAGTTGCCGCGTGGTCAACGCCCTGACCCGCGACCAGGCGCTATTGCTGATCCGCAGGAGCGGCGTGCCCTTCTTAACTACCGTACCGGGGGTCTGCAGTGGCTCCATGACCAGCCCGTTGGTGGGAGCAAAGATGTCCGTCCACCGCGGAGCGGCGAGGAACTGAAGCTGCATCGGCGCCGGTGGAACCTGGGGCCTCAGGAGCTGAGTCTGCCGCGAGTTCCGGCTGCTCGTGGGAGCGGTGGTCTGGGGTCGAGCCGGCGCTGCCGGTCTGGAGCTTGTCTGCTGAGCCGCTTCCAGATCATGCTGCGCCTTGCGCACCTCCGCTTGCGCCTGGGCTCGTTTCTCGGCGAATCGCGCCAGCTCCTCCGGGTCCAGCACGCCGCTTTCATGTAGCTGCTTGCGCGCTGCCAGCTCCTCCTCAATCTCCGTCAGTTCCTTCTGCGCGCGGGTCAGAGCTTTCTGCAGAGAAGCGATCTGGAGAGATGCCGGTGGCTCTACCCGCTGCAAGCCAATTTGCGGCCCCTCGCTTGTTTCAGCCTCCCGTGGTGTGAGCGCGGGCGCCGCTGGCGCCGTTTCCGGAGCCGGTTGCGGTGCTGGCGTCACCGGAACCCGCACGGCCTGGGCCGCTACGGTCGGCGAGGGGAAGGCCCGCAGGGGGGGCGAGGCAATCACCAGGAAAGGCTGCGCATTGAACTGCCCCGCTGCTGCTCGCGCAGCGGCCAGGTCATTAATCAGCTTGGCGTCATAGAGACGAATGAGCGGCTGCCCAACCCGGAAGAAGCCCGTCCACGGATAGAGATACTCTACAATTCCGTCCTCGGGAGCGGTCAGCACATAGGAAGCGCCGTAGGTGGCGTCCATCACGAACAGCCCGGCGGCCTCCGGGGTCGGGCCGGCCTTGATTACAGCCAGCGGCGTCCACGTCAGGCTCTCGAGAGAAGAGGCGGTGAGCGGCAGCGGGCCGGTCAGGGGACGTGACGGCAGAGCCGCCCACGCCTGACCAAGCGCCGCCAGCACCAGACACAGGACTAGGCAGAACTCAGTTGCACGCTTCAATACCCATCTTCTCCTGCCCCCTCGGCGACGGGGCTTCAACCTGAACTGTAGTCGCCAATCCACGGCGGATTATACCACAAGCCCCGCAAAACTCCAACCGGCTTGCCTCATTTCATACCCGGTGATACAATAGACGCACGGCGCACCGATTAAGTGCGCCGCTTCGCGCGAAAGGATGTTCTTTCTGTGTCTGAGGCACTCCCCCCGCTGAATTCCGGTGACCTGGTACTGTGCGATTTTGACGGCACTATCGCCCTGTCCGATACCGGGGTAGAGGTAATCACGCGGCTGGACCTGACCGCCGCCTGGGACCTGGAGTACCAGTGGCGACGTGGCGAGATCGGCTCGCAGGCCTGTCTGGCCGCACAGTGGGCGCTGGTTCAGCTCCCACGCGAGCGCTTGGAGGCGCTGCTGGATGGACTACCTCTCGACGAGAGCTTCCCAGCCTTTGTAGACCTGTGCCGCAGTCGCGAGGTCCCCCTCGCCGTGCTCAGCGATGGCCTCGACCTGTACCTGTATCGGATGCTGGCGCGCCTGGGCCTGCGCGGGTGCCCAGGGGAAATTCCTCTCCCCCTGGCCAACGGCTGCCTGCCCGTCTTCGTGAACCATGGGGAATGGACTCCGCAGGGGGTCCGCGTTGAATTCCCGAGGAGCAGCGCGAACTGCTCGGACTGCGGCAACTGCAAGACCGAGGAGCTTCTGGCGCTACGCCCCGGCTACCAGCGGGTGATCTACGTCGGCGACGGCTACTCTGACATGTGCGCCGCGCGACACGCCGACCTGCTCTTCGCCAAGTCCCACCTGGCCGAGTTCTGCCGTCGCGAAGCCTTGCCCTTCCAGGAATTCGCCACCTTTGCCGACCTGGTCGAAATCCTGGACTAGCCCACGCCTCCGCCCTGGGACTCCCTCAGGACCCCTAACCGCCACCCAGCCGCTTGAGCGCGTCTTGCCCCATTTGCTTGCGCCGCGCATCCCCGGTGGAGCCGACCACCTGCTGGAACTCCGCGATCGCTTCCTGCTTCTTGCCCTGCATGGCTAGCACCCAGGCCAGGCCCCAGTGGGCATCCTCATTGTTGGGGTCCGTCTGCAGCGCTTCCCGGAACTTCGCCGCGGCCTCGTCCATCTTCCCGGCGCCCTTCGCCACCATCCCGGCCTTCACCGCGGCCTGGGGGTCACCACCCGGCGGGGCTCCCCCCGGAGCTCCCGGAGGTCCACCCGGTCCACCCGGAGGTCCGCCCGCAGCCCCCGGCGCGCCCGGAGGTCCACCTGGCGCCCCCGGAGGCCCGCCTGGTCCTCCCGGAGGTCCACCCGGACCCTCCGGAGGTCCACCGGCAGCTCCCGGAGGCCCGCCAGGAGCACCGTCCGGCGCTCCACCTGGAGGGCCGCCCGGACCCGTAGCCGGCATGCCGATGTCAGCTTCCTGCTGCTTCTTGCCACATCCGGCAGCCAACAGCGTGCCCAGCAGAGCGAGAAGTACTACCGCGACCAGCAATTGCCGAAAGGACATGCGCACCCACTCCCATCGCTTCTGTTTGTTCGGCACCCATCACGTCTCACAATTCGTTGTCCCGCCCCGCACACCTTCTTCCACTCGGGCTGACCTCAGCCCCTGCGCCTCCGCCACGATCTCCGCCACATGTTTTACCACTGCCCCACTGCCGCTCATCCGCAAGCCGTGACGAAGCTGCAAGAGGCAAGCCGGGCACGCCGTCGCTACTATCTCCGCGCCCGTGCTCTCGATGTTTGCCACCTTGCGCTGGAGAATCGCCTCCGAGCGCTGGGGGTGTGCAAGGTTGTATGTCCCCGCCCCCCCACAGCACCAGTTGGCCTCCGGCAGCTCCACCAGCTTCGCCCCCGCCGCCTCCCGCAAGAGCCGCCGCGGCTCCTCCGTCACCCCCTGCCCCCGCCCCAGGTGACAGGGGTCGTGGTAGGTAACGACCCCGGCCGGTGGGTTCACTGGTTCAGGTAGAGGCAGCGTCGCCAGTAGCTCGGTGAAATCTCGCACCTGTTCTCCCAGCGCTTCCGCCTGCCGGGCCAGATCAGGTTCCTCCGCCAGCAGTTCGGGGTACCGCTTCAGAAACCGCCCACAGGAGCCGCACTCGGTAACCAAAAAGTCCGCGCCCAGGCCCCCCAGCAGCTCCAGGTTCCGCCGGGCCAATTCCCGCGCCGACACCAGATCGCCGTACGAGTACGGTGGCAAGCCACAGCAGACATGCGGACAGACCACTACCTCGCAGCCGGCCCGCGCCAGCAGTCGCATCGCTGCCGCTCCCGGCTCCGGCAACTGGTAGTTGGTCCCGCAACCGATGAAGTACACCACACGCGGTCCCACCGTCAGAGCCCGGGGATCCCGGGGCAGAACCCACGTCCCGGATCGTCCCTCGGGATGAAAGCCAATCTCACGCAGCCGGTCGCGCAAAAACTCGCGCGGCGCCGGCTCCACCAGCTCCTCGGCCAGCTCTAGCGTCGGGCTCAACCGCCTCAGCAGGCGCACCATGCCCGTGCGTCTCCCGACGCCTGCCAGCCGCATGATGGCGGTCAAACGCTCAGGCCGTAAGAGGAAATGGCGGGTCAACAGGCGCACGCCCTTGGGGGGGCCACCGGGCATTCCGGCCCGGGCTCGCACCATCAACTCGTCGGTATGGATCGCGCTGAAGCAGGCCTCGGTGCAAGCGCCACACAGCAGGCACCCACTCACCGCCTCCCCCAGCTCCTGTACCAGTCCCGAGTCTGGACGCTGGTTCTCCTGGCTGAGCGCCAACTCACCGTCCCGCAAGGCCTGAAGCAACACCAATCGCCCGCGAGCCGCCTGGCCCTCGGAAAACTCAACGTTATAGGTGGGACAAGTACTCAGGCAGTAGCCGCACTTGTTACACCTGACCAGCTCTTGTTCCATCAGTTCGTCGTCGGTCATGGGCCAGGCAGAATCCCTCTCGGGTCAAATAGCTCTTTGAGCCTCCGGCTGAACTCCTCTGCGCCCGGAGGCGGCGGCGCCAGTCTCTCTCTCCTCCCAGCGGCCACCAGCGTCCAAAGCTCTTCCTCCGCGGGCTGAGGTTCCGCTCCGGTCTCCGAGGCGAGAGCCGCCACCGTCTCCTCCAGCGCCTCCACTTCACTCTCCATCCCTTGCAGGGCTACCAGCAAGCCTTCCCCCTGCGGCTCCACCGCCGCCGGCCGGGTCCCGTTGGCTTGCAGTCGTACACGAAAAGTCTCCAGGTCACCGCCGGTCACCCGTACAGTCTGCCGGCGCTCGGGCAGCGGCAGCGTGCGCAGCGTCAGCTCCAGCAGCGCCCCCAGTGTCCCCCGCGACCCCACCATCAGCCGCTCCACAGCGTAGCCTGCAACGTTCTTGACACAAGGCAGACCGAAGCGCAACACTTCCCCGGAGGGCAGCGCAAATTTCACCCCGGTGACCAGGTCCTGCAACCTGCCATAGCGCGCAGCCAACGGACCGCTCATCCCTCCGGCTAGGATGCCGCCAATCGTGGCCTCTGCTCCCCCTGGCGGAATCACCGGCCACCATTGGCCCGCCTCCGCCAGCGCCTGCTGCAGTTCTCCCAGGCGCATTCCCGCCTGCACGGTCACGGTTAGATTGGCAGCCTCCAGATGCAGCAGACGTCCCAGGCTAAGCGTGCACAGGACCTCGCGTTCTGGCTCCGCCTGTCCCGTCGGAAGAGGGGACCGGAGGTCGAGCCCGATCCCCGCCCCCATGATTCGCACCGGCCGTCCGTCGCGGTTTGCCAGCGCGAGAAACTTGGAGACTGCCTCATAGTCGCGCGGTCGCCAGCGCCCCTGCTCGTCCCGAACCGTAATCTCCGGCGCCACCTGCTCGAAAGTCCCCTCCGGAACCGCTGGCCTCTCGGCCTCTTCCGGAGTCTCGTCGGGCAAGAGCTTGCCAGGATTCATCAACCCTCTCGGGTCGAAGGCCCGCTTGATCCCGGCCATCAGCGCCAGTTCCCCCGGCCCAAACACCAGGTTCATGAAATGCCGCTTTTCACTGCCCACGCCATGCTCGCCCGTCATGGCCCCCCCCAGGGACAGAGCCGCCCGCACAATCTCCTCCTGCGCCCTCCGGACGCGTGCCAGTTGCTCCGTGTCACGAGGGTTGAACACAATCTGCGGGTGTAGATTGCCGTCGCCGGCGTGCAGCAAGACTCCGATAATCAGCTCCTGCCGCCGGCCTATTTCTGTCACCTGCCGCACCATCTCGGGCAGGACCTCGCGCGGCACTACCACGTCGGTCGAAAGCTTTCCTGGCGCCAGATTGGCAACTGCCGCGGCTGCCCCCTTGCGTCCCCGCCACAGCACGGCCCGCTCCTCCCGCGAGTAAGCTGAACGGAAATCCCGTGCGTGGTGTTCGTTACAGAGCCCCTCGATGGCCGCCATCTGCGGGGTGATCGCCGCCGGAGGTCCGTCTACCTCCACCAGCAGCACCGCCGCTGCGTCCAGGGGATAGCCAGCCTGCACATGCTGCTCCACCGCCGCCATCAGAGGCTGGTCCAGCATCTCCAGCGCGGCGGGCACAATGCCGGCTGCGATGATCCCCGAAACTGTCTCCGAGGCCTCCTCCAGAGAGTCAAAGACCGCCAGCGCCGTACCCAGAGCCTCGGGCAGCGGCAGAAGCCGACAGGCGATCTCGGTGGCAATCCCCAGCGTGCCCTCGCCGCCGACAACCAGCCCCAACAGATTGTACCCGCCGGTCTCCAGCGCCCGGCTTCCCAGCCGCACCCGCTCACCGGTAGCAGTGACCATCTCCACACCCAGGATATGATGCGAGGTCACCCCGTACTTCAGGCAATGCGGCCCACCCGCATTGTGCCCCAGATTCCCCCCGAGGGTGCTGACCAGTTGGCTGGCGGGATCAGGAGCGTAGAAGTAGCCCTGCGGCTCCAGCGCGTTCTGCAGGTTCAGGTTGACCACACCCGGCTGAACCACCGCCACTTGCGCCCCAGGGTCAATCTCGAGTATGCGGTTCATCCGGGCCAGGCTGAGCACGACCGAACCGGGGGAGGGGATGGCGCCGCCCGAAAGACTGGTCCCCGCTCCCCGAGGCACGAGGGGCACGCCCTCGCGCGCGCACACCCCCACCACCCTCGCCACCTCCTCGGCATTCTCCGGCAGGGCCACCGCCAGGGGTAGCTCCATCTCAAAGGCGGCATCATACTTGTAGAGTTGCTCGGCGAGGGGACCGGTGAGAAGACGTCGCGGTCCGAGAAGTTCGCGTAGCTCTCGCAGGGCGGGGAACTGGATTATCTCTCGTTGTGCCTTCATGGGGACGTGCAGCGGGATTGGGAGGTCCCGCCCTTGCGCTGCCGGAGCCCTGCCTCTGGCCTTCAGATTCTGACCTTTTCCCTACTGCCCGGGCTGCTTGTAGTCTCCGAGGCGCTTGATATCCGCGACGTTCATCAAGCTCATCAGCTTGCGCTGCGCCGCCTCCTGAGTGAGCTGTTCGCGCAAGTCGGCTTCCACCTGCTCAAAGGGTGGCCGCCCCTGCGCGCGATACGCCTCGCGGCGCAGCATTGCCCAGTGACCGCCGTACTCCAGCACCTGGCTCAGATCTCCGTCACGCTGCAGGTTGGCCACGATGTCGTCCTTCAGCTTGGCCTTCGGCACCCACCCCAGGTCCGTGCCCTTCTCCCGACCGTACGGGTCCAGGTTATACTGCTTGGCTGCCTGCTCCCACGTCAGCGTGCCCGCCACCAGATCGGCCCGGAGCTTCTCCGCCTCTTCTTTGCTGGCCACGGCGATATAGGTGAGATGAAAGGCCTCCGGTTGCGGCGGCATTTTCTCATATACCGACTTGACCTGCTCGTTGGTGATATCCTCGGCGACGACCTTCTGCAGCAGCAGGTTGTTGCGCACCCGCGTGCGATAGGCCATGACCGTCAGCCCCTGGCTGCCCAGCCATTGCTCCATCGTTCCTCCCTGGGCCTGCACCCCCGCCTGATCCTTGGCCACCGCCGCATTAATCTCGTCCTCGGTCACGGACATGTTCTTGCTCTTGGCGTACTGCTCACTGATCATGCTTATGATCATCGCCTCACGCGCCATGTAGCCATACCGCGCCTTCAGCTCTGCCAGCAGTTGCGACTCGGTGAGATTCTGGCCATTCACCGTGGCCACTACCGGGTCCTCCGCCCGCGCCGGACTTATCGGCACCAGGCTCCCCAGCACAAGCGTGGCCACCAGCATCACACACGTTGCTCCGCCCCAAACCGTATTTGTCATTGTCTGCTCCTATCAGTTCAGTCTGTGCCTGCGCCCTGCGGCGGAGGGCAATTCACCAGCAGCACGCCACTCTCGGTCCGGGTCTCTGTGCCCAGCGCCTGGGAGTACTTGCCCATCCGTTCCAGGATTGCGTCTCGCTTCTGCGGGCCAGGATACTCGGGTCCGTACCGCCCCGGGGGCAGCCAGACCGGCACCACCTTGACCAGCCAGCCCTGCCCCTCCTCGTAGAAGAGCTTGAAGAGCGCGCTCTCCATGCGGACTCCCGGCCGCTGGTCGAAGATGAAGTTGCCCATGCTGTACAGCACCGGACTCCCCTGCTCGAGGCCGATGCCTTGAAGCACGTGCGGATGGTGCCCCAGCACCACATCCGCCCCTCCGCCCACCGCTGCTCGCGCCACCGTCTTCTGCCGCTCACTGGGTCGCTCAGCGTATTCCTGCCCCCAGTGATAGGAAACAATCAGCAGGTCGCATTTGTTCTTGGCCTGCCCAATGGCCTGCCGGTGAAGTGCGAGGTCGCGCGGGACCTTTGAGTAACACGCATGGGTGAAATCCAGGTCAGTATATGCCAGGAATCCCACCTTGAGGCCCTGGGCCTCCATGATCCGCAGCCATGAGGCCTGGCTTCGTTCTGCGCTCGCGCCGCAGTAGCGCACGCCAATCTCCTCCAGCCGCTTGAGGGTACGCAGATAACCTTCGCGGCCTGGATCGAGACAGTGATTATTGGCGAAGGATACCACCCCGAAATGGCCCAGTGTCAGAACTTTGGCCGCAGCGGGATCGGCCCGAAAACAGCAGTTAGGCGCATCATGCGCCCCCACGCTGGAGAGCGGGCTTTCCAGATTGCCGAAGACGATATCCGCGCGAGCTAGTTCCGGGGCCAGCTTCTCGATGACCGCTGCGCACCCCGCGCTCTTGATCCGCTTCCCCACCGCCCGATCAAGCATGATGTCGCCCACCGCGTAGAGCGCCAGCTTTCGCGGACTGGCTGGAGCTGACGTCTCACCGTCTGCTGAGGCGTCCGTACTGGTAGCAGCAACACCTCGCTTACCCTCTGCTGGAGCTAGGGTGGCGCCCGAAGACAGACGCGGCGCCTGTCCGACGGCGGGGGGGCTTTGCTGGCAGGCACACAGCACCAGAGCAGACAGAACAATCAGGATGGCGGTCTTCTTGGGCAGGAGAATCACCATGGCTTCTGAGATGGAAATTCGGGGAGATGATACTCCACCGGGAACCCGTAGTCAAAGGCTGAGGCGAGCTTCCTGCCCCAGCCTGGCTCCAACTAGTCTTCCACCGCCTCGACCTCCGCGGGGGTGGTGCTCGTCAGGTCCGCGGTCGCAAAAGCGGGGTCCTGGGGCAGAACCAGGGTGAAGGTGGACAGGACCGCGATGGAGACCGTACCGCTCTTCATGGTGCCTCCCAGCACGTGCCCCCCGGCCTGTTTGTCCGCGCGCAGGAAGTGCATATGATAGCCCGGCACGTTGATTCCCGCGATGAATTCCGGACAGCGCAGCCCCACCAGTGTCCCTTGCACCCCACGCATCTCGAAGACCGACTGGCCCTTCACCACCTCCGTCAACGGGGCATACGGCGGCGGCTGCCGGGGCACGCTCCGTGCGCTAAGCGCGTCAAACTCCCCGACGATCTTCAGAGCGTAGAACATGTTCCGGGTCGGCAGCCTGGCGTCAATCACCTGCTCCAGCTCCTCCAGGGACAGCGGGCCCGTCACCGGGAAGGTCATATCCTCCGTGAAGCTCGTCACCGCGGCGAAAGGCGTTGCGGTCGTTTCTGCCACCTCTCCCGCCAGGCTGTCAGCGCGAATCTGGTAACACTTGCCGTCCAGCACGACCATCTCTCCATCAAGCCCGGTGAAGGTGCCTATCCCGAAATCGCCGTGCGCCAGTAAGCTCTCGATTGTGGTGGCTCCGTCGTAGATGCCCTGCATCAGCGCATTAATGGTCGAGATCTGGTAGAGCGCCTGCTCCGCTGCACTAGCATACACGCAGCACAGACAGACCAACAACCAGCTGATCGCGATGTGACGCATCCTTCTCATGTCCGGATACCTCCCTACGGTGATGACTCAGGTTCCGCTCACTGTATCACCGGCTCCTTCCACTGTAAACTGCTGCTCAGGTAAACCAGAACCTGACAGGCGCTCTGAGGACTGCTATAATTAAGCACTTATGCCAGAGTTCGAGCTTGTATCCGACTACGTTCCCGCCGGGGATCAGCCCCAGGCCATCGAGGCCCTGACCCGCGGCCTGCGAGAGGGCCTCCCCGAGCAGGTACTCCTGGGCATTACTGGCTCCGGAAAGACCTACGTCATGGCCCAGGTCGTCGAGCGCGTCCAGCGCCCGACCCTGGTAATCGCCCCCAACAAGACCCTCGCCGCCCAGCTTTGCGGTGAGTTCCGCGAGTTCTTCCCCCCTAACGCCGTCGAGTTCTTCGTCAGTTACTATGACTACTACCAGCCCGAGGCCTACCTGCCCCAGACCGACACCTATATCGAGAAGGACGCGCAGATCAACGACGAAATCGAGCGCCTGCGCCACTCCGCCACCCAGTCGGTAATGAGTCGCCGGGACACCATCGTCGTTGCCTCCGTTTCCTGCATCTATGGCCTGGGCTCGCCCGAGGAATACCGCGAAATCACGCTCAGTCTGCGACGCGGCCAACGCATCGAGCGCGAGGAGATCCTGCGCCAGCTCGTGGCCATGCAGTTCACCCGCAACGACACCCGCCCCGACCGCGGTCAGTTTCGGGCCCGCGGCGATGTCCTGGAGATCCACCCCATGGATCGCGATGAGCTTCTCCGCGTGGAGCTGGCCGGCAATGAAGTCGAACGACTGCTGACTCTGGACGAGCTTACCGGAGAGATCGCCGACGACCGCCAGCAGGCCCTGGTCTTCTCGGCTTCCCATTTCGTGGTCTCGCCCGCCCGGATCGAGCGCGCGCTCAAGACCATCGAGGCCGAACTCCAGGAGCGGCTCGGAGAGCTGCGCGCCGCGGGGAAGCTCCTGGAAGCTCAGCGTCTGGAACAGCGCACTCGCTACGACCTCGAGATGATCCGCGAGATCGGCTACTGCAACGGCATTGAGAACTACTCGCGGCACTTCGACGGCCGCGAGCCGGGGACCCCGCCCTACACCCTGATTGACTACTTCCCCGACGACTTCGTGTGCGTAGTGGACGAATCGCATCAGACCCTCCCCCAGCTTCGCGGCATGCACGAAGGAGACCGCTCACGCAAGGAGAGTCTCGTCGCCCACGGCTTCCGCCTACCCTCGGCGTTCGACAACCGCCCCTTGACCTTCCAGGAGTGGCAGGAACGCGTGCAGCAGGTGATCTATACCTCCGCCACCCCGGGATCCTATGAGATGGCGCGCGCCGGGCAGATCGTGGAGTTGATCGTCCGCCCCACCGGTCTGATAGATCCTCCGGTGGAGGTTCGCCCCACCCAGGGACAGATTGATGATCTGCTGGCCGAGGTCAAACGCCGGGTGGACGCCGGTCAGCGCGTGCTGGTGACTACGCTCACTAAACGCATGGCCGAAGATCTCACCGAGTACCTCGCGGAGCTGGGCATCCGCGTGCACTACATGCACTCGGATGTCGCCACCATCGAGCGCTCGGAGCTTCTCCGCGACCTGCGTCTGGGGGCCTATGACGTCCTGGTGGGGATCAACCTCCTGCGCGAGGGGCTGGACCTGCCCGAGGTCGCCCTGGTCGCCATCCTCGACGCGGACCGCGAGGGCTTCCTGCGCAGCGAGACCTCGCTCATTCAGATCATGGGCCGGGCCGCCCGGCACCAGGACGGGCGTGTGATCATGTATGCTGACCGCCTCACCTCCGCCATGCAGGCCGCTATCGAGGAGACCCAGCGCCGCCGGCAAAAGCAGATCGCCTACAACCAGGAGCATGACATCACGCCCCAGACGGTGGTCAAGGCCGTGCGCGACACCCTTCGTTCCGAGGCGGCGCGACAAAGCCGGCTGCGGGAGGAGATCTCTCCGGAACTTCTGGAGACCGGCGGAGAAGCCCTCGAGGACCTCATCGCGGCCCTGGAGACCGAGATGCAGCAGGCCGCCGAACGCCTGGAGTTCGAGCGTGCCGCCGAGTTGCGCGACGAACTGAGCCAACTCAAAGCCCTGATAGCGGAGGAGCAGGAATAGGCGCAGAGCTCACACACTACCTGTGCCAATTGCCGTTGTCTGCGCCTGAACCGCCGTTTCCGCTCCCTCTGACGAAAGACTGCGCTTCACCGGCAAAGTTGCTCCCCTCCGGGAATCGTTTCTGCCCCCCGAACGTCTAAGGCCATGCCAGACAGATTCTTGGGCTTTTGAGGAGGAGTCAACATGAACAAATCAGTCAGAATCGCAGGGACCGCGACCGTACTTGTCGCGATGCTGGTCCTTCTGGTGCTACCTGCCTTCGCGCAGGCGCCAAGGGAGGGACGGGCAGGCCAACGCGCTGCTGGAACGCGCGGCGGCATGATCGCCGGCACCATCGCCGAAGTTGATCCAGCCACCAACTCGGTTCGCGTCAATCTCGGCGACAATCAGGAAGTATGGGTCTCAATCACCCCCCGCACTCAGATGGGGCGTTGGGTGGAAGCTGCCGCTGCCGAACTTGAGGTCGGACAGCCCGTAACCTTGATCGCGCAGGCCACCGCAGTCACCGCTACCAGCCTGGTCATTGGCGAGCAGGGCCCCGGCCTCCAGCAGCGGATCGGGCGCCCGCAGGCGGGCGGCGATTTACCGGCCCCCGGGGCCGCAGGCGCAGCGCCGGGCGCCGCTCCAGCGGCGCCGGCAGCGGGCGAGCAGCCCGGCCGACCTTCCCCGCTTACCATCCGTCTCAGCGCCAAGGTCGAGACCCTGGACCCGCTCACCGTGGCCCTGGAGGACGGCACCTCTCTTCCCGTCACTCTCACTGAGGACACGAAGCTGGCCGAGATTCAGCCGGTAACCATTGACCAACTCAAGGCCGGCGAGCTCATCCTGGCCACCGGACAGCGGCAGCAGGACGGCGCCGTTGCCGCCGTAATGGTCCGCATCGGTCAGACCCTGGAGCAATTCCGGCAGACCGCCGGCTTCGGCGCCATGGGAGCAGCAGGCGCTGGATTCGGCGGGCGTCCGCGTGGGGGCGGCGCGCCGGGCGGAGCGCCCGGTGGCCCGCCTGCTCCACCGCAGTAAGCGCCGGGGGGATGGGCTTACCCTCCCGCCAGCCGAGGATGTACCGCCACCATTGCAGCTCACGATGGAAATGGTGAGGGCGTCGGTCTCGGCGCCCTCACCGGAGGAAACCTGATGACAAATTCAGTCAAACTCAAGTGGGCCCTGGCGATCGTTTCGCTCGCGGTCCTGATCATAGTCGTCGCCGCGCTGGCCCAACAGCAGCAACAGCCGCAGGCCACCCGCGGCACTCGCGCAACCGGCTTCCGGCCCGGCGTTGTGCAGGGAACCGTCGCCCAGGTGGATGCCGCTGGAAGTCGCATGGCCATCACCACTCCCCGGGGCGAAGTCTGGGTTAATGTCGCCGCTGAGGCTCAGATTGTCCGCGTTGCCTCAGCCACGGCCACCGATCTCAAGGTCGGCCAAACTGTCACCGTCCGCGGGCGCCCCAACGCTGTCTCTGCCGTGAGCGTGAGCCTCGGCGAGCAGACACCTCCCCTCAGCGTCCGGCGCGGTGACAGCGACTCTGCTCCTCCCGCGGGCGGAGCCTTTGGAAGGACCGCTCCCGCCGGAGGCGCACCGCCAACCGGGGGCCCTGCCAGGGGCGAGGGCGCTCGCCGCGGTGCAGGTGAGCAGGGCGCTCCGTTCCGCGGTAGCGCTCTCACAACCGTCACCGGCAAGGTGAGCCACCTTGATCCACTTACCGTGACTACCGAAGAGGGCACAACCGTCACCGTTTCTCTGGACGCCGATACCCACATAACCCAGAACGCACCTGTCGCTCTGGCGGAAGCACAGGTGGGCGAGCGGGTCCTTGCCAGCGGTGAGCGGGGCCAGGATGACACCCTGCAAGCACACATCGTGCGGTTGGGTGAAATCGGCCTCCTGGGCGCCGGTACCCGCGGCCCAGGTGGCCCTGGTGAAGGTCCAGGTGCGGGCCGGACTGGCCGTGGAAACGGCCCGGGTGCCCAGGATCAGGCCGGTGAGGGCCAGGGTGCGCGCGACGCCGCGCGCGGAGGCCGTGGCTCTCGCGGAGGCGGCCAGGGCGGCCAGAACCGAGGCGCGCCGGGCGACTAAAGCCGGACCCTGCCTCTGGCAGCAGATGAGAGGATTCCCTCATGCACGACAAGAGCGGCACGATTGCGCTGGTTATTGCCTGTGTAGTACTGGCGGTCAGCCTGGCCGGGTTGGGGAAGGTCTACTGGAACAAACGCGCCCTGAATACCGCCTCCACGGCCCCCGAGGTAGCGGCGGTCCCTGTTCCGACCCCCGGTGAGCCTGGCCTGGGCGCCGCCACACCGGGCGCCGTTGAGGCTCCCGGAGCCATGGGCTTGCCTGGCGGCCCCGGACAGTCTGCTCAGCCCGGCGGCCGCGCGGCGCGTGCCGGGGGCGAGGGTCGCCAGGGCGCCCCCAGCGCGGCCCCGACCGGCGGCGGGTTGGACAACATGCGCGGTGGATTTCCCGGCCGGCAGGCTGGCACTGCCCCCCCTGCCGGGACCGCGAGGCAGTTCGCAGGTTCCGCCCGGCAAGGCCCTGGCGCTTCAGATAGAGTGGCCGGCGGCGCCGCGCGCTCGGCCCGTCCCGGCGGGCAGTCTGGCGCCCCGGCCTCGCGCCCGGCCTCCGGTAGCGGAGGCGCTCCCTCCGGCGGCGAGGGTCGCCCTGCCGCTCCTTCCTTCTCCGGTGGCGGCCAGGCCCTTGGTCCGGACCCCCAGATCATCGCCCAGTGGGACCGCGACCTCGCCCGCGCGCGTGAAACCCTCCAGGATGCCAAGATCGCCATCCGGGAGAACAATCAGGACCAGCTCCGCGAGCTCCTGGACCAGGCCCTGGCGGAGTTGCCCAACCTCTCCGCCCAGCCTGCCACGGCTCGTACCGGCACGGGGCGTGGCGGCCCCCCACCGGGCGCCCCGGCCTCGCCTCGCCTCGGCAGTACCGACCCGGCCGACACCCTCGCCCTGG
>JAAYIR010000162.1 GCA_012523355.1 candidate division WS1 bacterium | reverse complement strand
TACAGTTGCGGCGAGACGCAGGTCCGGAACCCCACCGGCTCCCCGGTGTCCGGGTCCACGCCCACGTTTCCCTGCTGCCAGACATAGGGCATGATCGCCGCCTGCCAGGCCCGCTGCGTTGGCGAGAGGTCCGCCCGGTTCGCGGTGTTGTCCACCACGTTGACCGTGGACAGCTCCCGGCCGCGGTCATCCCGCGCTGCCAGGTAGCGGTAGTGCGTGAATACCTCTCCGCTGCTGGCCTGCGTCTGGTAGCCCGTCTCCAGCGGCGGCCCGTCCAGGATCGCGGTGGTCATGGTGAAGGGGAAGAAGGAGAACAGCCACTGTCCGGCATTGTGCCACAGGGAGACCTTCCCCGCCCGCGCGGTGATCGGTCCCTCCGGCGACTCATAGACCCACACGTCGCTGGCAAAGCCGTCCGTCGAGACCACCAGCTTGCCCCGCAGGATGGCGATCCACAGAATCAGCCGCTGCCCGGAGGCGTACCCCTCCAGGCTGGGCACGTGCACCGACCGCTCCGACTCCGGCGCCTTCCACCATTCCCCGCCGACACGCCGCATCAAATACATCGGCGCGCCGTAGGGCAGGGCCAGCACCCACTCGTCGCTCTCTCCGATCCCGAAATGAATCTCGGTGGAGGGCGAGCACAGGTTCCAGTCAAAGTCCGGCGGCGGTCCCGCGCGGTACAGCGAGAGCGCAAAGATGGGGTTGGTCGGCAGCGTAAAGTTGCTGATTACCCCCGTGATCTCGTTCGCCCGGCCGGTGTACTGAAAGAGCTGCATCTCCCCCTGCAGGCCGTGGTTGGGCAGTTGCGTCCAGGCCCCGCCGTAGGCGGTAAAGTGCCCCAGCCCGATACTCTGGCTGGTATCCAGAAAGGGCCGGCAGAGCACGCAGTTGAGTCCGGCGCGGTCGAGCAGCATGGCGCTGGGCACCCGCAGGCCCGCCCCTCCGGGCGGGGGTATACCTAGCTGGCCAAAGTCCACCGCCGAGCAACGCAGCCGATTCTGCCGCCACAGATCGGCGAGCAGGTCATTCTGGGCGAAGCCCTCGTATTTAGTCTGGTACAGGCGCCCTGGCGCCTGCACCTTCACCCGTGCTATGGGATACTGTCGCTTGGGCATATCCTATCCTTTACCTGGGCCGTTATTCAGAGGGGCAGTATTTCTTGTGGACGTAGGGGGGTTCTTCTGCCCCGGAGGGGTGTCGTTTCTGGTGTGGGGGTGCGATTTATCGCACCCGGCGGTGGCTTCTGTGGTAGTCGCCTCCCCCTCCCGCTGCGGGGTGGGCTGCTGTTCCCCGTAGGGGCGGCTTTTCGGCGTCCGCGCCGAATTGCCGCCCGCTCACCCACCTTCCACCTGCCGCAACCTCTATCATCCTCCCCACTGGAGGGGCCGCACGACTGACGCGCCCCGCGCGTCAGGAGGCCGGCCCACACTCCCAATCCACTCCCCCTCCCCTGGCAGGGGAGGGGGACCGGCGGCCACTGCGTGGCCGCCCAGGGGGTGAGGCCTCCGGGGTGCATCCCTTCTGAACCCTCCTCCATCTCCGTGCGTCCACTCTTACAGAGGACGGGCATCGTCCGCCCGCCGCAGGGGGAGGTCCTACCATGGCCAAGGTACGCTTTACTTACACATGTCCGGGGGCGCAGAAGGTCTGCATCGCCGGGGACTGGAATGGATGGTGTCCTGACGGCCAGCGCATGAGGCGGGTCAAGAAGGGCGAGGACACCTTCGTCGCCCTGGTAGACCTCGAGCCGGGGTGCTACCAGTACAAGTACGTGGTAGATGACGAGTGGGTCTGCGCGCCAGAGGGCCCCCGCGTCCAGAACGATCAAGGCACCGAGAACTCGGTGGCTGAGGTCGGCTAGCCTGGCCGAGTTCTGTTCCCCTGTAGGGGCGGCTTCGCGGTCTAGACACATTGCGACTCGGCGCCAGACCCCGTAGGGGCGGCTTTTCGGCGTCCGCGCCGCATTGCCGCCCGTCCGTTTCCGTACGGCGCCCGCACCGAGCCACTGGGCAACCCGCGGGCGGCGGTAGTGACCGCCGCCCCCACAACTGCCGTTCCGCTGCCGTTGTGCCGGCGTCGCTAGTCCGCCTCCCAGGTCTCCCCATCGTCCCGTGAGTAGTACATCAGCACTTCCCCCTCGCGGGGCACGCCGACGATCAGCCGCCCCCCTTGCGTGTCCATCTTGACGAAAGCCACCCGTTCGGGGTCTGAGGGCGCGATCGTCTTCTCCAGGGTATGGTCGGCCCAACGCATCCAGGTCTGGCCGCCGTTATGGCTTCGCCGCACCCGCTGCACCCCTCCGGCATAGCCGATCAGGTACAGGATGCCGTTGTGCTGCCAGGCCATCGGGTAGCTCAGGCTCACTGTCGCCATGACATCTCCTTACCTTCTACGGTCCGCTCTGTCCCCCCGCAGGGGCGGCCTAGACCTCCTCCCAGGTCTCCCCATCGTCCCGGGAATGGCAGATCGCCGTCTCGCCCTCGCTCACCTGCCGCACCAGCAGCATCGTCCCGCGCTCATCCTTCTCTGCCCAGGGGTAATCGCTCACCCCGTCGGGGATGATCACCCGCTCCTCTTCCCAGGGCAGGGTCAGGCTCCGGCGCCGCCGCAGTGTGATGCACCCCTCCTGCGTCCGAAAGAGAAACAGTTGGCCCACGGCATCCTCCAGCAGGTGGGGCCGCGTCCCGCCGCGTATGAGTTGCAGCGCCACGTAAGAGGCCGCTCCCGTCACCACCTGAATCCCTGTGGGGTCCGCCAGGTACGGCACATCCGCCGTGACCACGCACTGGCAGCCCGGCGCTCCGGCAGGCTCCACCAGCCGCATGTCTCGCACCCGCACGTACAGCCCGGTCCCGGCGTAGGGGCTGGTCAGCCTCTCTGCCCGCAGCTTCGGCGTCCAGGTCAGCGGCACCACCTCCCCCACGAAGTCATAGCCACTCGGCCCCTGTGTGCCTGCGGGGATGGTCACCCGCACCGTCTCCAGCCACCCGTCCGCCCGCTCGCAGTCCACCTCCAGGGTGAAGTCCTGCGCCGCCACATACGTCGGCGGGAAGGCCAGCTTGAGCTGCGCCACGCCCAGGTCCCGCCCCAGCAGTGCTCCGTAGTAGGGCAGATCATGCGCGGGCTGGAAAGCCGGCGTCCGCTCGCTGTCAAAGGTTCCCAGTCCCAGGCCCTCGCCCCACTGGTGCGGGTGCTTGGCCCACCAGCGCGGCGCGTTGGTTATCTGCCCCGGCCCCGTCCGGGTCAGGAAATCGTCGTTCTCCTCATACAGGTCCGGTCGCCAGTGGTAGCGCACCCGGTTCTGAAACCCGCCCCGCCCGGTGAGTGCCACCGCGCGCTCCTCATACCGCTCATTCGCGTTCCCCCCCAGGCTCACGCTCCGCGCATAGCTCCAGCCCTGCATGGCCCGCAGCACCCCCCACGCTTCCATGCACTGCTTACAGTATCCCCGGGGCACCTCCCCGGTCGTCTCCAGCGTCCGCCGCAGCGGCCCCCCGCAGTAGGGGCAGACCAGGTCCGAGAAGCACGTCGCCACCGGCTGCCCGCCGGACAGACCCGTCCGCCGTTTGGTGCGGACCTCCACGTAGGGCTGATGCTCGCCAAACTCCAGCCCCACCCGCATGGCCTCCGTGAACTGCTCCCCAATCGGCTCCCGCGAGTACATCACCACGTTGTGCTTGATCTTCCCGCCCATCAGGAGCTTCCGCTGCAGGAAGTACCCCGAGGCCCGGTAGCGATCCGGCTCCAGTTGCTGATTGCCAAAGACCTGGCTCTGCAGGTGCAGCGCCGGATCCACCACCGCACCGTCGCAGTACAGCTTGTAACTCTTGAGTTGCGGGCCGTTGGTGAACAACTCCGCCGCCGTCTGGTACCGGTACTTGGGCACCCACTCTTTCGTGATCCAGCCCCCGTATGGCGACGGCTCTGTCTCATACCACCGCGCCTGCTCCTCGTCTTCCACCCACACTGAGTCTGGTACGTAGCTGAAGTTCTTGTGCCCCAGGGTCCCGGTCCGCCAGGCCTCCGGTCGCAGGTCCTCAGTCCACCAGGAGTACACCCGCGCCCCCAGCACCACGTCCGAGTACGGCGCTCCGAGGATTGGCACCGAGCCCCAGGTCTCGTCCAGCACGTACAGGTTGCCTCCCAGCCCCTGCTCTGGCACCTGCACCGACCAGAAGCCGTTCTCGTCGGTCCGCGCGGCCTCCGCCAGCACCTCCCCGGTCTCTGGGCTGATCACGTACACCCCCACGTCCGCAGCCGGCACGGCCGGTGCCTGATACACCCGCCCGCAGCGCACCGAGCCGTCCTCGGGGTACTCCTCCAGCGGCGGCAGGCTGACCTGTGTCAGTTCGCCCTCCCGCACCTCGGTTCGCACCCGCGGGCAGCCGTAGCGCGGGTCCCACTCCCCGGTCGGCGCCCGCTTGTACTGTACCAGTGAAATCTCCGCCTCCGGCAAGTCGCCCACCAGCAGCTCGCCGCTCTCCGGGAAGGTCAGCCGTTGCCCGCCGTCATCCATCACCCCCACCAGCACGCTGGCTCCTGGCGTCCCGTGCAGTTCCAGCCAGCCGCTCTCCAGGTCCAGCTCCGCCCGCGTGCCCTCGGACACCTCCAGCTTCCGTCCCCGGTAGGCCACATAGACCTGGGTCACGTAGCGCCGGAGTGGTTGCTGGCTGGTCTCCTCGGTGTCGTCGCGGCGGTCGTTCAGCCGCTGGTACATAGCCCCGTGCCCGCGCGGCGCTCGGAACTCCCAGTAGCCCTCGTAATCGGTAACCACCGGCCCCGTAACCTCTGGCCCCGAGACGAAGGTCTGCTCCGTCTCCGACCACACCAGCTCGTTATACTCCTCGTTATCCCAGAAGAAGGCCGGCCCGTCCTCCGCAGTCTGCAATGCCACCTCGAGGCTGACGGGCACTCCCGACTGCGGTACTCCCTGGTGCTTGATGGTCCCGCAGAGGCGGTAGCCCATGACCAGGGTCTCCGTGAAGGGCGGCTCCATGAACCGCGCGGGCTGGATGCGCCGCCCCCAGTAGGCGTCATCCACCATTACCGCGTAGCGCCCCGTGAACTCTCCCTCCTGCTGCTCGGCGATGAGGAACACCTCGGCGTTCTCCAGGATGAAATCAGGGTTGCGCGCCTCATACAGGTACACAGTGATGTACCCCTCCGGACGCGAGAACAGGGCCAATCCCTCGGTGCTTCTCTGCACGGCTACGGTCAGGCCCTGGCTCTGGCCCAGCGCTATCACTTCTCCCAGTACCGGCTCTGGCATAGTCATTCCTCACACCTCAGCCTCACAGCTAAGCGGACACCACAGGCTCTCAAGCCCGGCCCAATTCCGCGAATCCACTCCCCCTCTCCCCAGGACGAGCGGAGCGAGGACGCGGGGAGAGGGGGACCGGCGGCTGCCTCGCAGCCGCCGAGGGGG
>JAAYIR010000161.1 GCA_012523355.1 candidate division WS1 bacterium | reverse complement strand
CCACCGTCATCTGCAGCTGCATACCGCCCAGTTTGAAATAGCCCAGCAGCAGGTCTCGCAGTTTCTGCCGCCCCGATCCCCGGAAGAACTTCTTCGCCAGACGGATATTGATCACCAGAGTGCCCGGTGCCAGATACAACGGCATCTTGGTCACCGATTTCAGCAGCGCTGTCGGTCCTGAGACATCCCGCCCCTGGTAGGCCCCAGCCGAGTCGGCGATGGGCATACCCGCCCGGCGGCCGTCCGGTGTCGCGCCGACCGGCTTGCCAAAGTTCGCGTAGGTGGTGAACATCAGACACGACCCCAGGTACCGGCCCCCGCGCCAGGGAGCATACTTGCGGAGCTCCTCAAAGGCATACTGCGCCACCTCCACCGCTAGCTCATCCACGTACGGATCATCATTGCCGAAGTGCGGCGCTGACTTGAGCCACTGGTGCAGAGTCTCATGCCCGGCAAAGTCGTCGCGCAGCGCCGCCAGGAGTTCCTCCCGGGTTGCCCGGCCTTCCTCGAAGACCACCTGCTTGAGCGCCGCCAGCGAATCCGCCACGTTCGCCAGGCCCATGACGTTGACCACGCACCAGTTGTAGCGTGCTCCCCCGGCGTTGTACTCCCGCCCGTTGTCCAGGCAATCGTCAATCAGCAGGCTGCGCAGGGGATGCGGGGTCAACCGCGCCTTGATCTCCTGGTTCCTATTCCATGTCTCAACGCTCTCCCGGATGCGGACCGCGAGATCCTCCTTGTACGCGGCCACGAAATCCTCGAAGCGCTCACAGGCCCGTAAATGCTGGTGCAGACTCTCCACCAACACTAGCGGCAGGTTCAGGTCCCCCTCCAGCGAGCCCACATTGGATTTGCCATGCACCATCAGCTCGGTGCAGCCGCCGAAGGCGAAGTCAGCCAGGTCCGCCTCGGGAATATTCAGGTGCGCCTCGCGAATCGCCCGGCGGTATCCCATCTCATTGTACAGCGCAGGCAACCCGCCCCCGGAAGCCAGGCAATCCAGCGTGGCCTCCCACACCTCCTCAGGCATCTCCGGGGGAATACGCAGGGCGAGGTTCGGGCGACGCCGCCCGGTGGCTGCCTCCAAACACAGCCCGGTGAGCTCGTTGACCGCCGAGGAACCGTCGGCCTTGAGCCCGCCGATGGCAACATTCCACGCCGTAGCACGGTCCATGGCCTCCCACTGCTCCCGAATCCACTCTCGGGCCTCATCGGGCGTGATCTCCCCGGCGTCGCGCGAGCGTTCGTAGTAGGGCCACATGAACTGATCGAAGCGCCCCAGGTCGTCGCTGCCGTCGGCATAGAAGAGGAAATTGGTGGCAATGGCGGCCTCGGCGAAGCTCTGCGCGCGGCGGAACGGCACCTTCTGCAGCGCGGCCAGCAGCGTCTCACGGCGGGCGGCGGTCTCCGCATCGGCCGGGGCCGCCTCCTTCACTCTCTCCCGTACCCGCGCGCGGAGAATCTCCAGGCCCTCCAGAGTCAGAAGCAGCGCAGCGTAGAAGTCCTGGCGCTCCGCATCCTGTATGGTCGCGGGCTGGGCCTGCGCGGCCAGAATCCGCTGGCGATAACCGTCGAGCCCCTCCTTCAATATCCGCCCAAAGTGAAGGATGCTGTGCGTCCAGCCGCCAAAGCCCGGCCGGTCGCGGAACTCAGCTTCCAAGGCCTGCAGGGCCGCCCGCATCTCCGGGGGCGCCTCCGCGAGCTTGCGCGCCATGACCTCCGCGTCATAACGCACCCCCAGGCAGTAATGGAAGACGAGAGCATAATCGCCGGCGTAAAGCGGCCAGGCCTCCGGGCCACCCCGCACCGGCATGGGATACAGACGCGTGCTCTCGTAGGGGGGAAGGTCACAGGCTCGCCAGTACTCCAGCAGCCCCCGAGCCACGCGAATAATGAGCGCTTCCTCCGGATCGGCCATGAACCCGGCAGCGAAATGCTCCTCGGCCTGGTGCAACAGCTCCGGCACGCTCTGCGCGGAAGAGGTAGAAACCATTCTTGCCCTGCTCATGCCTTGCCTCCGGTCAAACCAGTCAGTCACCTCAGCCTGAGTCTGAGTTCATTCTACCTCTTTCCACACTCTCATGCACGGCGTGGATTGCGGAGTTCGTTGCTGCTGGCTGATTTACGCGCACCGGCTGCTCCGAGCGTTGGAAAACCTGGGAGGCCGTGTAGTAAGCCTGGACCTTCTCCGGCAAGGCTGAATCCTGACGGTTATTCATGGTAACAGTCTACGGCGGGAGGTTACGCCACCAGGGCTGTTGAATCCTCTGCAGCCGAAGACATTCCTCCTGGAGGTGTTGCCCATGTCCTCTGATGCATGGGTGTCCGACTGGCAGCACGACTGGGACCCCGAAGTGGGTCTGTGGTGGAGCGAGCAACGGGGACATACCGTTCCGGTGCGCTCGCTGTACCGCGTACACATTGGACGTGAGGCTGCGGGGAAACTCGTACAAGCCGCTCAACTCGGACAACTGGACCAGGTCCCGGTGCGACAGGTGCTCGAAGCTTTGCGGGCCATGCAGGTCACCGAGCCGGGCGAGTTCGAGGGCTGTTTCCGCTGGTACTGGGAAGAGCCAGGACCGGTAGACACCAATGCGGCCTTCTTCATCTCCCTGCCGCTTCTGGCTCTGCGCCTCGGCTTCCCCGAAGCCCTGGCAAAAGAGGACCGCCAGATGCTGGATGAGATGTTTGTCTCGGCACGCACGTGGTTCACCCAGGCGGTGGCCCATCGCACCTTCTACTATCCCAACAAGTTCCTGGGCGACCTGGTCTGCGCTTGGCTGCTGCTGGAAGTAACTGGCGCCGAGGACCCTGGCGGGCTGGTGGAGCGCACCCTGCTCGAAGCTGCCACCTACTGGCGGGAGAACGGCTGGGGCTGGGGCGAGCACCTGAGCGACGGGTACAGCCGGGTATGCTTTCAGGAGCTGTCCATGTTGCTGCTCTTCTCTCGCCGCCTCCCACCTCAGGTGCGCGAGGCCTACCAGGGATTGTTGGGAGACCTGCTGGCCATTGAGGACGCCTTTGGGGACGGGCCACGGGTACCGGCGCTGCGCTCCTATGCCTTTGTCAATAGTCCAGAGCACCAGAATTACCGCGACCGGGTGCGCCCGCTGGCAGAGGGAGAAGCCCCGGAGCTGGAGCACCTCTTCGCCGCGCATGGCTGGCACGACCTGGCGTCGCCCCGGCAGGCGCCTGCGGTGGATACCGACTTCCTCTGTTGGGGCGGAGTGCATGCCACAGGGCACTGCGAGCCAGACGCTCGGCTAGGGGGCATGAGCCGCTATCCGCTCATGCTTTCTGCCGAGCATACCACCTGGGGCCTGTGCTGGCAGTCCTTCCCGGTCTGCTTCTGGCGCCCCGCCGGCGACTGGGGCTTCCTGCAATGGGAGGTCCTGGCAGAGGGACGGGTAGGCTGCCACCCCGCCCGACAGAGCCTGGTCTCCAGCTACGGCGACGTGGCCCTGGCCCACGGCATGGAGCCGCCAATCTTCGGGCGCACCTGGACCCTTCAGCGCGGAGGAAACCTCGTCGCTCTGCGCGTTCTCCCTGCAGTGATGCAAAACTGGGACCACGTGGCCGACCGCCTGCGCATAGTAGACTGTCAGGCGGAGACGAACGCACGGTCGCTGGAGAAAAATTGCCAGGCCTTGGACCTGAAGTACCCAGAGAGGACTCTGGGCGTGGCTTGTCTGCCGCTGACCGAAGGCACAGAGTCTCTGCTTCGGACGCCGGAGGGGGAACCGCTTGACTGGGAGTTCCGCTGGGAAAGAGAGCCGCTAACTGAGCGCGAGTGTGTGGTCCTGCTTTGGGGCCTGACCCTGGAGGGGCCGATCTGCGAGGCGCCGGTGCTTGTCCCCAATCCGGAGGCCCCGGTCCTCCCCCGCCCCCACGGGATGCAGGCCTGGCAGATCACCTGGCGCTGGCCCGCGGTGGAGTGGCACTTGCGGCTAGACCCGCTGGCCGAGGAGCCGCTGCAGCTGGTGGAAGAGCCGGAAGAGCGCTAAGCCTCGCAAGGAGGACACGGCCCCCGATACTCCCGGCGGCGCCTCCTACCCCGCCACGTATATGTGCACGCCAAAGGGCGCGAAACTGTCCTGGATCGCCCCGTCCCCATCTGCCTCCAGCGCCCGGTCCTCAAACAGCACCTGGACCGAGGTTTTCGGGCTGAACAGGGTCAGCGGAGTCACCCGACCCCGGTCCGTGGTATTGACAGCAATGACATACTCAGCGCCCGCATACTGCCAGCGCGCCAGCTCCAGGCCCTCCATCGCGGGCAGAGCCTCCCGCGTGCCCTCCAGCAGCATGGGGGTCAGCCAGCGAAGCTGCAAGTTGACCTCCCCCATCGCCCCCCACAACTCCGGCGCATCTTGCGGCAGGCGGTAGTCCTGCGTGCCAGCATAACCGGGAACGCCCATGGAGTACCAGATCAGGCCCTGGGCGCCCCGCACCAGCGCCAGATATGTCAGTGCCCTCATCTCTGCTGCCGTCGGCGGTCGTCCCGGCGGCTGTGGGTTCATGTGGTCGTCGTCGTAGCGCCCGGAGCCGCAGGCCTGAATGATCGCCCACACCGGCTTGCGGCCCTCCGCGCTCTCGTGCAGATAGCTTATCAGGTCCCCCAGGGCGCGCAGCGGTGAATCCGGCACCGGCATGGACCACGCCACCAGGATATCCGCTCCAGGCACGTAATACTGGGCGCGCGAGGGTGAGGCCAGAGTGGTAAGGATGGGCAGCGCGGGGCTGAGGTGGCCGAGGGCATCGTAAAGTCCGCAGACCTCCAGAGGGGACACCTTCCGCCAGTCAGGGCGCGCATAGGTCAGCCACCCACGCGCCGCCGGCGAGGTGCCCCACTTGTTCTGCAGCCGCCGCCAGAAGTCCCCCTCCAGACTGGAGGCAGACACCACCACCCCCAGCCCGGCTTTGACTGCCGCCTCCTGCACATCATAGCTGGCCCGCACCGAGGGAGCCACAATCAGATTAAAGCCGGCTGCTGCCGCCGCCTCCACGTCCGCTGCCGAGACCACCCCGTAGAGACCGCGCGCGAAGGTCGGCTGGCCCTGAGTCCACAGGCGCAGGCGCTCATCGTACCCCACCTGCCCCGCCCCCGCGGCCAGGTAGTGCAGAGGCAAGTCAATGACCTGTTCGTGATTGCCTAGACGCCCGCGGATCCGCACCATGTACTCGCCGCTGATCAAGGGAGGCGTCTCTGCCTCCAGACGAAACTGCCCTGGGGGAGCTTCCACGGCCTGGAAGATGTCCCGCGCCCCGGCCTCCATGAGCTGCGCGGAGACCGAGAGCTTGCTCCGCTGCTCCGGAGTCACGTTGAGCGCGCCGGTGATGACCAGTCTGGGCGTCGGCAAGCCAGGCAGCAGGGTGTCGCGAAAGGCCGGGGAGACAAAGGAGGCCGAGATCATTCCCGGAACCGGCAGGTCCCGCTGCTCATAGATCTCGCCGCTGACGCCGTTTTGCACCAGCACGCGCAGGCTGTGAGCCTCCCGGTAGTCATAGGCATAGGTCAGGCGCACCGGTACGGTCTGCCCTGCGGCGAGCCGCACCGTCGAGGTGGCCTGCACCGGCGAGCGCTCCGGAGCCTGCGCGATGGCGGTGACCTGCAGATGCTTCTCCTGCTGGTCGTTATTGGTGATTCGGAGGGCCACCAGGCGGCGCGAGGGCGGGTTCTCCACCACCCCCGCCTGCTCTACCCCCACGGTCACCTCCGCCGGATAGGAACGCAGCGCGGCCTGGCTCAGGTAGAGCTTCCCGGCCGCGCGCATCCGGAAGATCACTACCAGATCGCGCACCCCGGGCAGGATGCGGAACCGCCAGCTCAGCAAGGACCAATCACGCGAGGCCGGAATCCACTGTGACTCGCTCTGCAGGTACGGCGTGCGCCATTCGTTAGGCAGGAAGGGCTCGGAGAAACCGACCAGGGAGAGCTGCGCGCCCGGCTCACCTTCCGTCCGATAGTAGCAACTGAACAGCAGCTCCTCTCCGGGCAGCGCCGAGACGTTGACGGGCCGGGAGAACAGCCCAAACAGCGCCGGGCTACGGGTGGCGCTTACCACCACGGCCTTGGGACTGCGGAACCCCGGAGATACCTGCTGGACGCCCCCACTGGTATCACCCGGCAACGCCCAGACCGACCAGCCGGCCACCCCGCCCTGGCCATCCGAAAGTGCGAAATTGCCGTTCACCAGCAGATCCTCGGCCCCCCCCGGCAGGGCCAGAGCCAGCAGCGCCAGGGCGATCGCATATACAGGGCGGGTTCTAAGCCAGCACACGGCGCTACCTCCGAAGACAGGCTGATACACTATATGAAGGTCTGAAGCAGCTCATTGGTTCCGCGGCCGGAGCCCTCCTATTTCCGCGCCGCCGCCCGCCCCGCCTGGTAAGCCTCCCAGATGCTGTAAAAGTACACCCCCAGGTAACCCACCAGGGAGGCCCAGCCCCAGAATCCAGGGCCCCCCGCGATCTGGGCTCGCGGAAAGAAACTGCCCAGCACGGTACCCGTCAGCGGCGCCAAGAACAGGGCCAACAGGCCCATGAACAGGCCCAGCCCCACGCCTGCCAGGATCACGCCCAGGTCAAAATCTCCGTTATAGAGCTGCCCCAGACCAGGAAACAGTACGGAACGAAGCGCCGCGCCCCCCGGTGACTTGTGCGCCGCGCCCCGGAAATGCCCCTCATCCCCCGCCAGAATCGCCTCCACGGCCCAGCGGTTCTGCCCCTCCTGCAAGCTCAGCTCAGCGTACTTGCGCTCGGCGTCTGCATTGGCCGGTTCCAGCTCCATCGCTCGGCGATAGGCCTGCCGGGCCACCTCGGTCTTCCGCAGCGCCCACTGCACGTCGCCAAACAGCTCTTGGGCGGTGGTCGAGTTCGGAGCCAGCTCCATCAGACGCTGCGCACCTGCCTCCGCCTGCTGCAGCTTGCCGAAATGGAGCGCCCGCGCCACCTCCTCCGACAGACGCTGAAACTCCTCCTGCTCGGCCGGCGAGCGCCCATTCTGTGCCATCGCCTAACCTCCCTCCGCAGGGGGGACGGGCGATCGCAGTTCGACGCGCGGAGCCTCCGCCCACAACCGTTCGAGGCCGTAGAAGTTCCGGGCTGACTCACTGAAGACATGCAGCACGATATCGGCGTAATCCAATAGCGTCCATTCTCCGCGTGGCTCCCCCTCGCGATGATGGGCCCGCATCCCCGCCTGGGCCAGACGCTCCTCCACCTGATCACAGATGGCCTCGCAGTGCAGGGGCGAGCGGCCGTGGCAGATGACGAAGTACTCGCAGAAGGGCAGCAACTTGCCGACCTGAAGTATGACCAACTCTAGTGCCCGGGCCTCCTCCGCGGCCCCGGCCACAAGTTGAACACGTTCCTCTGAGGTGGCGGGGGAGGAGTTCTTCACCGCGGCCTCCCCGCCCCACTGGAGCGGGGCGCGAAATCGCTCCCCACCACGATCACCAGGTCCGGGGCACCCGTCTTCTCTGACCGCAGCTTCAGTTCCGCGCCCGGGACACCCAGCAGCTTGGCCGCCCGGGTCGCCGCCTCCTCGCACCCTGACCCATACTGAATGCTCGTGGTGGCGTGATCATAGCTCTTGGCGTTGCCGATGCTGTCAATCCGATAGGTTGAACCTCGCAGGAGCTGCGCGGCACGCTTGGCCGCCCCCGCCACCCCGGAGCCGTTCAGCACCTTGACCCCCAACGGACGCTCCGGCGCGACCGGCTTCACCGGTGCCGCCACGACCTCTCTGGAAGCTGCCCCCTCTTCCGCCTGGGCTGCCGGCAACTGAATCGCCCCGGACAGGAAGGCAGCTATCTCCGACTGCTGCTGCAGAATCTCCTCCTGCGGAGCCTCGCAGTAGTAGGTGCCGTGGATGGTGCGATCCCTGGTCGGCACCACTAGCTGCATGATCTGCGTGCTGTCCACATGCCGGAAGACCTTCATCAGCCCGACAGCGGTCGGCCATTCCATGTCCGTCTCCAGCCTGGCCAGGATATGCCCGCCGGCCCGCAGCAGACTCGGCAGATTCCCCAGCTTTACCTTCTGCTCTAGCATGGCCTTGATGAACAACTGCTGATTGCTGGCCCGCTCCATGTCCGTCAGACCGATCACGTGCCCCTCCGCGTTTCGGCGCGAGGACTTGCGGTAGCGGACGAAGCCCATCGCCTGTTCGCCGTCCAGATGCTGCAGGCCCGGCTTGAGCCGGATATGCAGGTTCCCCCAGTTGTCGTCGTAGTTCATGCCCCGGCCCCGACCCTCAATGTCGGGGACTTCAATGTCCACCCCGCCCAGCATGTCCACCGCCTCCACAAAAGTATCCAGATCAGTCTTAAGGTAGTAGTCCATCCTGAACCCCAGGACCTGTTCCACGGTCGAGCGCACCAGAGGTGTTCCCCCGAAGCTATACGCATGGTTGATCTTCTGCGGAAAGGCCGGAACGCCCTTGGGGACCCGGGGGATCGTCACCAGGCAGTCACGGGGCAGGGAGACCATGGCCATGCGCTTGTTCTTCGGGCTCAGGCACACAACGATCAGCATATCTGCGCGTCCCGGGTCCCGCCGGCCATCCGGAGTCACCCGAGCGTCGCAACCGATCAGCAGAAGGTTCAGCCGCTCCAGGTTCGCCACCGGGTTATGGAACAGGCTGGCGAAATTGACGGCGTGTCCCGTCGTCCCCTGCGCGGCGCTAGGCGAGCTGAGTGCATCCAGACCTCCCAGCACTCCCCCCACGAGCACTACGCCCACCAGAAAATATAGCAGAATGTCCTTGAATGGTGTTTCCATCTTCTCGCCATGGGCCTCCCGCAGAGACTAGTCCCTGCGACCTCACCCCTGGGCGTTCTTCTCCCCTTGCCGGTACAGGCCGTGTTTTTCGATGTAAGCTGCTACTGGCTCCGGCGTCAGATACCACAGACTCCGCCCGGCCCGGACCCTCTCCCGCAGGTCGGTGCCCGAGATACCCAGCGGCGCCATGCGTATTAGCTGGACCTTGGCCCTCCGCTCCGCTCCCAGAATCGCCTCCAGGTCTGGCGACTCGCTACCCGGACGGTCTGCGGCCACCACCTGTGCCTCCTCCAGCAGCCGGTCCGGCTCGTGCCAGGTCGGCAGCTCCACCACCGAGTCCATCCCCACGATGAAGTACAACCGCAGGTCCGGCCCCAACTCCCGCTGGAAGGCGCGCACGGTGTCCAGACTATACGAGGGGCCCGGCCGGTCCATTTCGGCGCGGGAGACAAAAAAGTGGGGATGGGAAGCACACGCAAGCTCGGTCATCGCGTAGCGGTGTTCCGCCGGGCTGACTTCCCAGGCCGGCTTGTGCGGCGGCTGACCGTTGGGCAGGAAGATCACCCGCTCTAGTTCCAGCGCTTCGCGCGCTGCTTCCGCCAGAGCCAGGTGCCCATAGTGCGGAGGGTCGAACGTCCCCCCCATTAGCCCCACGCGCAGGGCGGCAGCTTGTGCTGTGAGCCGTGGCGCCATCGGGGGCCATTGTATCACAAGGCGGGTGTAAATGCTATGTGTCAGCCTGGTTCGACCCCGCTGACACCCCCCGGCGCCGTCAACTTCGAGAGCGGTTCAGTTTCCCGGGTCGGTCCCGTGCAACTCGGCAAAGACTCGCAAGGTCTCCAGAGGAACGTCCGCCGCCAGGACCTGCCATTCCTCGCCCTCTAACCAGGCCAGCATGGAGGTCGCGCCTTGTCGCGCCGCATAGTACTCCCGCTCCCCCACGCGCACCCGCGCCATGTCACGAACGTCCAGGGCTCTCAGGGGCAGAGCGAAGCGGGAGAGCAGAACCGGCGAGCCCGAATACACCTCATGCGGCACGGGGCTGCGGTGGTCCCGCTGGCCCCAGTTCACATGCGGCACCCAGGTGCCATTTGCAGCCAGGTTCGTGCGCGAGTTCCAAGCCGCCGGTTGGAGGGGCGCGGTCGGTGGCGACAGAGGCGAAAGCGCCTGCGGCAGCCCGGGCCAGGCGGGCTGCTCCTCCAGGCTCCGGTGTGCCTGAGCCAGTGCACCGGGAGAGAGTGGCGGCTCGGATGGCCGCAGGTTTACCCCCACCATCAGCAGGATCAAAGCCGCCGCCATCGCGCTGGCCAGCGCCAGACGCGGCTGCCACCGCCGTTGAGCCCGCGGCGCTGTGTGCACCACTTCATCGGTCAGGCGCAGGGCACGGCTCAGCCGCTGCCAGAAATCCGGGCTCAGGTCCGGCGCGGGCTCCGGTTCGACGGTCAGATAGCGTTGCACCGCCAGCAGCCTCCCGACCTCCGCCGCGCACTTCTCGCAGGTCAGAAGATGCCGCGCCAGCGCGCGCCGGCTGCTGGCTGGAGTCTCCTCATCCACAAAGGCCGATAGAGTCTCTTCCTCATGCGGACATTGCATAGCTAACGCCTTCCCGATCTCCCCCTGGTCTCAGATTAGCCGCCGTTGGACCGCGTATTCACGCAGAGCTTCCTGCAAGAGTTTCCGCCCCCGAAAGATGCGGCTGCGCACCGTCCCTAGCGGCACCCCCAGAAGTTCCGCGATCTCCCGGTACGACAACTCAAACACATCTGAGAGTATCACCGCCACCCGAAACTCCTCGGGCAACGCGGCCAACGCCTCCCCTGGTTCCTCGCTCAGCGTGAACTCCAGCGCCTGCTGCGCCGGCCCCTGCTCCGGGCAGGGAGGGTCGAAAGGCCGCGTCGACACCGCGCTGAGGTCCTCCATGGACACTGTCGGGGGTGTGCGCTGCGTATGGCGAAAGCGGCTAATATGCGTATTGGCCATGATCCGCAGCACCCAGGCCCGAAAGTTGCTGCCCGGAGAGAACTGCTCGAAGGCCATGTAGGCCTTAATAAGCGTCTCCTGCAGCAGATCCTCCGCCTCCACGGCGTTGCCTGTCAGCCGCAATGCTGAGCGCATGAACGCGTCGCCATGCTCCTGCGCCAGCTCCTCAAACTGGGCACGACGGGCCTCGGTTGGCACCGGCCGCCGCCAGCGGCTCATCGCGATACCTCTGGGGACCCGGCGCGGCTGCCTGCCCGCGGTCCCGCAATCATCTTCAACGCAAGTCTCCTCATCTAGAGTTCCCTTCCTCGGGTAGTGGCGGCGCAGTTCCCAGTTTCCAGACCGGCCCGGAGACAATGGCTCCCTGAGGGCAGCCTTGACACTCCAGACACGAGATGCAGAGGGGGCTTCCCACCTCCCGCCGGGGGTCCAACCCCGCAGGGCAGATAGCCTCACACCACCCGCAGTCATTACACTTGTATGGATTTAGACGTATTTGCCAAAGTGCCGTTCCATAGAACAGGCTGAACAGTGCCCCCAGGGGACACATCAGCCGGCAGAAGGGCCGCCGCACAAAGAGAAAAGCGGCCAACCAGGCCAGCAGCACCGCCTGCTTCGCCCACCACAGCTCCTGCATTCCCGCCCTCAGCTCTGGATAGAGCAGAGGCTGGAACCACCCTCCCTGCAGCGCACCCATGGGGCAGATCTCGCTGAACGCCTGGCGGGCGGTGTAGTAGGGCACCACGAACACCAGACCCACCAGGAAGACATACCGCAGGTGGCCGGTCCACGCCGGCAAGCGCAGCTTCCGGCGTTGGAGTTTACCCAGGAGGTCCTGCAGCCAACCAAAGGGACATAGCCAGCCGCACATCAGCCGCCCACCCAGCACGGCGCACGCCAGCATCAGCCCCAGGGGGTAGAGGGGGAGCAGCGACCAGAAGCTGGCCTGGCTGAGCGCAGACCGCGCCTGCCCCGCATAGTGCTGCATGGCGCCCAGCGGGCAGGAGCCGATCGCTGACGGGCAGGACCAGCAGTTCAGCACCGGCACGCATAGTCCTCCGGTCCAGCTCTTGAGGAAATAGGAGTTGAGCACGACGGTGCTGATCGCCTGCACCTGGGTCCGCCAGACTGCCAGGCGCGGCGCTTGAGGTCTTCTCATGTCCTTCACCGCGCACCTAGCCGAAGGTCAGGCCAATGCAGGCTGCGCACAGCGAGTCAAACCATCCGGCCACGTCCTGCCACTGCCCGCCTCTCAGGCCCGCTATGGTGAGGGCCAGAGTCACAACCAAAAAGGGCAGCCACAGCCACCGCCGCGCCTCCCAGCTCCGGCGGCTCCCGGGCGCCGGCTGGCCATCCGGGCTCCCCTTGGACGAAACGCCCTTGCTCTCGGAGGTCACACCGCCACCCCCATCAGCTTGAACAGGGACTTGAGATAGTGCAGGTCCTGGGCCAGGGCCTCCCGTTTTCCGTCGCCTTCGCAGGCCGCGAAGGCCAGCGCATGGTAACCCCGATAGCCCCCCTCCGCCAGCCTCTCCAACAGCGGATACCAGTCTACCAGCCCGTCCGCAATGGAGGCCCGCCGCGGGCGCTCCGCCTCCCCCTCGATCAGGCTGGAAAAGTTCTGCACCTGTACATGCACCACGTGCGAACACACGGCCTCCAGACGCTCCTCCGGCGTCTCTTCCCGCGGGCGGCCCGAGATGTGGAAGCTCAGGCGGAAGTTGTCACGCTCCACCGCCTCCAGCAAGCGCAAAGCGCTCTCGCCGGTATCGGTCAGGGTATCGTCGTGCATATCCGCGGCCAGGACAATCCCCAGGCGCTGCGCACGGTCGCAGGCCTCTTGAATCTCTCCCACCGTACGATCCCACAGCGTCCGGCTGGCCTCCGCAGCACCCACGTCGGAAGCCCACACCCGGACCAAGGGGCAGCGCAGGCAGCGGGCCGTATGCAGCACGTCCTCTAACTCCACCAGTTCCTCAGGACGGGTCCGTGAGGGGCCGAACACCACGTAGGAGCCCAGGGCCGCAATCGCTAGCTGCCGCTCCTCGATCATCCGTCGCGCCGCCTGGGTGCGGTTCTCGTCAAACCGTTCGTTGATATGCGGCTCCCGGCCCCAAATCTCGATGGCCTCAAAGCCTAGGTCGCGAGCCAGATCCAGGACGTACTCCAGCAGTTTCTCGCGGTGAGAGATGCTGCACAGGGCGAACTGCGGCTTGACCTCGTTACTCACCTGTTCGCTGCCGTCCTTTCTGATCGGTCTCCCCCCGGCGTCATTCATGCTCGGTTGTCTTGGACTCCAGCTCGACCGGCTGACCCAGCTCCGCTGATCGGTGCATGGCCTCCACCACCCTCACGTTCTCCACCCCATCCCGCACGGTGACCAGGGGCTGCTCGGCGCCGAGGACACAGCGGGCGAAGTGGCGTATGCTCTCCAGACCAAAGCCCTGGGGGCGCCCATGAATCATTGGCCGCACCGCCAGATCGGGATACACCGCCCCCGCCGGCGTGTACTTCTGTAACATGCGATGGGTGCCCATGTCAATGTATAGGCTCCCGTCGGAACCAAAAATCTCCGCCTTGAGGTCAAACAGGTTGGGCTGGGATTCGGACATGATCCAGCAGTTCTCCAGGTGCGCGACCGCGCCCCCGTCCAACTCGAGAAGCGTCTGAAAGAAATCGGGAGTATCCAGACCCCGTGCTTGAAGTGTGCGCGACCGCGCCAGCGCATAGACCCGCCTGACCTCCTGCCCCGTCAACCAGCGGGCCAGGTCCGCAATGTGCGCGCCCAGGAACCACCCCACGCTGCTCCGCCCCGCCCAGCTAAGCATCTGCGTGGGCACCTCGAGCGTATCGTTGAGCAGCAACGACAAGGTTTGCACCTCGCCGATCTCCCCCTCCGTGATCGCCGTGCGCGCCTCCACAAAGGCCGGATTCCACCGGTTGTGAAAATCCACCATCAGCAGCACCCCGGCCTGCTCGGCGCTGGCGGCCAGCTCTTCGGACTCGCTCAATCGAGTGGTCATCGGCTTCTCCACCAACACATGCTTGCCGGCGGCCAGGGCCGCGCGGACCAGTTCGAAGTGGGCGAAATCGGGCGTGGCGATGCTGACCGCCTCCACCTCGGGCCGTGCCAGCAGTTCCTCGCAATGGCTGGTAGAGAAGGGGGCACCATACTCCTCAGCCCGGCGTCGGGCCAGATCAGCACTCAGGTCGCAGACCCCCACCAGGCGACAGCCCGGCGTGGTGGTGTACGCCTGCAGATGCGCCTCCCCCCAGATGCCCAGACCAATTACGGCAAACCCCGCTTGCTCCTGCGCCATGCGATTCTCCCCCTTGCGCTTCGACCTGCTCAGTCTTCGGCCCCGGGACCGGCAAGGATTATAGGAGGGCCTTCTGCGGCTTGTCAACGGCAGCCCCCGACCCCGCGACCTCTGGCCTCCCCCTGCAGCCTGACACTAGCTCACTTCCACGACCGGATAGGCCAGGGTGGATGGGGACAGGCTGTCGGCCCGTGAGCACCCCACCCGCCCCTGGCCTAGGGGAGGTGTCGGAGCCGCGCCCGGGTGGAGGCCGTGACCGAGCACTATGCACACCTTGCGGGGAAGCGTCCCGCGTCCCTGCCCGAGCTTCAGATGAAGAGGGCAAGGGCCAGGTCTGCGGCGGGTTGTGCATCTGGCCTGTACGTGTTAGAATTCGCCGAGTGATCAGGAACGAACCGGCATCCATCCACGACGGAGGCTCCTATTGAACTCGCGCCTCACTCCACAGGAACTACTTCGTGCCATCCTTACCTGGTTTATCGTTCTGTCGGCGGGGCTGCTACTCTTTCTGCTGTTCATGAGCAAGCAGTTGGACGCCATCACGGACCTCGACGCCCTGGACTACGCGCAGGTGGCACGTAACGTTGCCGAGGGGCAGGGATACTCCACTGAGTTCGTCCGCCCCCTGAGCCTGGCCCAGATCCCCCAGATAGACCATCATCCCGAGATGACCTTCATGCCGCTGCATCCACTCTTCATGGCGGCTATCATCTCAGTGGTGGGGGCGACCAAGCAGGCCGTGGCCCTGGCAAGTGCCCTCCCCTTCCTGGCCACCCTCATCCTTATCTACCTCCTCGGCCTGCGCTACTTCGATCGCCGCGTGGCGATCTTGTCCGTCTTGCTGCTGGCCACCAATATCTGGGTTCTGCGCTTCGCCATTTCCGGGCTGGAGGGGCCGCTGCTGGGCTTCCTTTTCACGGCAATGCTACTCGTTCTGCATGTGGCTGAGGGCAGTCGCAGACAGGTCTGGTGGATGATCCCTGCCGGCGTCCTGTTGGGCTTGCTGACCCTGACCAAAGAAGTCTGGGGTCTGGCTCTTATCCCCACTGTCTTCTATGTCTGGCTGAGCGCTGAGCGCCGCCGACGCCTGCCCTGCCTGGGCCTGTTCCTGGTCGCTTTCGTGCTGGTGCTTGCCCCCTGGGCTGTTCGCATGGCCCACCTGACCGGCAATCCCCTCTTTACCTGGCGTTGGTACGAATCGGTCATGGAAACCCAGACCAACCCCGCCAACACGCTGTACCGCTCCTACCAGGCCGGCTTGCAGTCTCCTCTGCAGATGATCATCCTGCATCCCAAGGAGATGCTGGTTAAGGTGCTCAGTGGCTTCGGCTCTCTGTATCCGGCCTTGCCCATAGCCATCGGTCCGTACGTGGCGGCCTTCTTCATCGTGGCCATCGTCGTGCCGCTGGGAGATGCCCGCTTTGAGCGCATGCGTTATCTGGTCTACGCCTGCTACCTGCTGATCTTCCTGCTGCTCGTGATCATTCTCCCCGCGCCGCGCCTGCTCTTCCCTGTCGTGCCCATCGCGAGCCTGATCGCCGCGGCCTGCTTCCTGCGCATTCTCGGTCCCCTGGTGCGCAAACTGCGCGAGCCTATCCAGCAACGTGGCCTGGTGTGGGCCATGGTGATCCTGGTCCTGGTCCAGGCCATCCCTGTAACCCTCGACCTGTTCCATCCGGAGGAGATCCTGCCCACGCTGAACCTGAGCCAGATCGAGGCCTTATCCAAGGCCGTGGCTGACGCGACCACGGGGCCCATCGTCACCGACGTGCCCTGGTGGATCGCCTGGTACGCCGACCGCACAGCCATCTGGGTGCCGCGCAGTTGGGATCACATGGATCGCATGGGCCAGGACATCGGCCAGGTGCGGTTCCTTCTGCTCACTCCGTGGATTGCCCAGTGGGCGGAGCGGGAGCGTGCTGCAGAATGGGCGCAAATGTGGAGTGCCGCGCTCAGCGGGGAGCCAGTGCAATCCCACGGTTTCGTCGTCTACCGCATTTACCCCAACCGCTGGGTGTTGTTTGTGAGATCGCCGCAAGCCACACCAGCCAGCATTCCATCGGGCACGCCGCCCCCATCCACTGAGCCCTAGCGAAGGACAGAGAAGCATGCCGACCGAGGACCCTGCCAGTTCAACCACCGAGACCGAGGTCCGCCACTGTTACCGTTGTGGTGCCGATCTGCCTCCGGGGGCCCTGCACTGCCCCCGGTGCGGCCGTGCCCAGTACTACGTCTGCCGCTGCGGCAACCGCAATCTCCGCGACGTCAAGGTCTGCCCGGTCTGCGGGATGCAGGTGCGGCTTCGGCGCGAGCGCAGGAAGCTACGGGATAAGCTGGAGCCCTCCACCCTGGCCAAGTACGTTGTCTCGGGCATCGCCATCACCCTGCTCCTGGCCATGGTCTTCAACGCCGTGGTGACCGACCTGGCCCATCAGGCCCTGCCGCCGGGGGAAACCCTTCCGGAGAGCTTCTCTCAGCGAGTTGCTCTCGCCAGCCAGGCCTTCTCCGGGGGGGTCGGAGAGTGGGGAAACAAGCTGGCTCGGCTCCTGGTGTCGGCCCTGCCGTTGCTGGCCGCCATCCTCGTCGGAGCACTGGCCGGTGCCATCACCTACTTTGCCCACAAGGGCTTCCTGCCCTTCCAGCGACCTCGAAGCCGCCGGCACTCTGATCGTCACCGACGAACCTGATCTTGCCGCAGTCGGACTGTCTCTCTCAGTGCGCCACTCATGACCGACAGCAGCCCCTCAGCCCAGGAAATCACCACCAGCCCCGACCGGGAGCGCCCCCGGCCGGCCCTTGGCACCTACCTTCAGGTAGCTGTACTGGGCCTCCTGGTGGTGGCGGTCTTCCACCAGCTACTGGTCTGGATGGTTGAGCAGTGGTGGCGAGACGCGCACTATGGCCACGGGTTTCTCATTCCCCTCATCAGCGGTTACCTCGTGTACCGCCAGATCCCCCGGTTGCGCGACCTCCCGGTCGAGAACCACCGCTGGGGGCTGCCGCTGATGCTTGCCGGGGCCCTGTTCCACCTGGCGGCGCTGCTCTACGGCGCGCACTTCCCCTCAGGGTTTGCCCTGATCATCCTGCTCTACGGTCTGGTGATCTGGCTGCAAGGCTGGCCGCGGGCGCGGGCCTTGCTCTTCCCCTTCGCCTTCCTATTCTTCATGGTGCCCATGGCGCGCTTGCTGGTGGACAAGCTGGCTATGCCCATGCAGCTTTTCAGTGCGCGAGGCGCTGCCGGCCTGGCCGGCATCTTCGGTATGCAGACCACTCTGGATGGCGTCTCGATCCTTACCCGTGACTACGCCTTCGAGGTCGCCATCCCCTGCAGCGGCCTCCACTCCGTCATCGCCATGTCCGCCCTGGGCGCCCTGGTGGCCTACGCTCTGGAGGGGGCTGCCTGGCGGCGCTGGCTGTTGTTCGTCGCTTCCCTGCCCGTGGCCCTGGCCGCCAACTTGATCCGCATCTGGATCACGCTCATTCTGGGCAATTCCCTGGGGCCGGCGGTGGCGGAGGGTTTCTTCCATAAAGCCAGCGGCGCCCTGGTGTTCCTGCTGGCCTTCCTGGGGTTGCTGCTGATCGGGGGTGCGCTAGGGTGTCGCCAGCTGCGCGAAGATATCTGACGACAGTGTTTCTGCTGGTGGTCCTGGCCGTGGCTGCAGAGGCCGTCCGCCTTACTCGCGTTCCCCCGGCCGCCTATCACCCCACCTTCGCCGAGATCCCGCGCGAGATCGGCGCCTATACGGGCGTGGACCTGCCGCCCGACGAGAGCGTCCTGAACTTCCTCTCAGCAACGGCCATGTTGGAGCGACGCTACGATGGGCCCGATGGCTCGGTATCCCTGTCCGTCCTTTACGCTCCCGATTGGCGCTCCATCCACTCGCCCGAAGGCTGCTACCCGGCGCAGGGCTGGACGGTGCTATCCGAGCAGACGATAACCCTGCCCAGCTCGGCGGGCCCCTTGCGCGCCAAGCTCATCCGGCTGAAGAAGAATGACCTCTTCCTCCTCGCCCTCTTTTCCTTCGCATACTACGGCGGCACCACCGCTGACTGGACCGCGGAGGGGCTCCGGGTGGCGCTGGGCCCCCGGGGCGCGGGCGGCGTCGTGTTCACCCTCTCCACCCCTGTAGCCGAGTCCGCCCCCGAGACGGCCTACCACCGTCTGACAAAGATCATGCAGGTCGCTTACCCCGCCGCCATCTCCTTCTGGAAGAAGAACTAGGCCCGCTTCCGCTCAAACCTCAGCCGCGGCCCTCGCCAGCCTGAAGTAAAGCTCTGCGGCCTGCTCCACCTGCTCCACCGCCACCCACTCCTCCGCGCTGTGGGCCTGGGCAATGTCCCCCGGCCCCAGTACCACCGCCTCCATCCCCGTCTCGGCCAGATTACTGGCGTCCGTGGAGTAGTTCACGCCCCGCCGGCCACTGTAACCAGTGACCTCCGCCGCCACCTGCAGGCACAGCTCCGCCAGGGGCGCCGGTGAGTGAGGAGTCAAGGGTGGGTCCAACAGCAAGGCCTGAGTCTCACAGCGGAACTGGCCGGCGCTCGCCTCGGAGGCCACTGCCTCCAGTTCAGCTCGCGCGGCCTCCGGCCGCTCACCAGGTGCCAGACGGCGGTCCACGCTCACCGAGCAGCGGGCCGGCACGATGTTGATTGCCTCCCCGCCCTCAATCAGGTTTACCGTGCAGGTGCGCACCCCTTCTCCGGGCGCCGTCGCCGCCTGCAACTGCTGATGATGCCGCTCAAACGCCTGCACCAGGCTCATGGCGTGATGGATGGCGTTCTCGCCCTGTTCCGGGTAGGCGCTGTGCGCAGCTCGCCCCAAGGCCGTGAACCGCATCCGCACTGCCCCCCCATGCCGGTCAATCACATCCAGGCTCGTCGGTTCCCCCACCACGGCTCCCAGCACCGGCGCAGGGAAAGCCTCTGCCAGCAGGCGCTCTATGCCCGTGAAGCCATACTCCTCATCCACCACCAGCGCTAGCGCCATCCCCGGGGGGGATCGGCGGCTCGCCTGTTTTCGTTCGTGCGCCGTTCGACGCACGGCCAGGAGCATGGCCGCCACGCTGGCCTTATCATCGCAGGCCCCCCGGCCCCAGACCCGGCCCTCACGCAGTTCACCACTGAACGGCTCTCCGCTCATGTCGGCGGTCCCCACGGTATCCAGGTGGGCCTCTAGAAGCAGCGCCGGTGGCCCCTGTCCCGATATCTGGACAATCAGGTTGTCTCGGCCCGGCTGCACCGGTTGCCGTTGAACCGACAGGTCTGCAGCCCGCAGCCAATCCTCGATGAAGTCGGCCAGGCGGCCCTCGCCGCCGGGCTCCGACGGCAAGGCAGAAGCTGGGTTGACACTGGGGATACGGACCAGATCCTGTAGGAGGGTGCTGACTTCGGACATGGCCTCACCAGGGGGAAACACCTGGTCGGGGCGGCCAGATTTGAACTGGCGACTTCACGGACCCGAACCGTGCGCGCTACCGGGCTGCGCTACGCCCCGACCGTTTGGCACTATATCACAGCCTCCGCTGCCCGGTCAAGCTTGTCTCCTGCGCCGGGTTCATGCTACAATCCCTCCAACTTTTTGGCGCAGGAGGCCTCGTTTGGTGCGACACACCCGCAAAGGAGAAATTGCCTTCGGCTTCTGGCTCACCGTGCTGGTCATCTGCCTGATCACTGCTCTCCTCGCCTATCAGGCGGGCAAGAACTGGGTGGGACGGCAGTTGGAGAGCACCATTCTGGGCCGAAGCATCTCCATCAAGGCCCAGCAAGACACCCAGAACCCCGGCCCGGGCCTGACTCCAGAGGGGAAGCAGTTACCGCCCGGGGAGATCAAAGTGGAGATCGAGCCCCGCCCGCCGAACGAGGCCGAGAAGCTGGAGCTGACCAGCGAGGAGATGACGCGGACCGACGAAGTCCCCGGCGCCGCCGCAGATATTGAGGCCCCGCCGGACGCCGGAGCGCCGGAGGGCACCGGCTACATCGTCACCGCCGGATCTTTTACCAGCCCCCAGGCTGCCGAGACCGCCCGTTCCGACCTCGCCGCCCGCGGCTACAGCCCCTACGTGACGGAATCCGAACAGCGCGGCGTCACCTATCACCGGGTAGTGGTCGGCGTTTACGGTAGCAAACAGCGTGCGGAGGCGGTCCGCGCCGAACTGCAGAAAGCCGGATTCGCGGCCGGGGTCACTCGCCGCTGAGGGGGAAAATATGGCGGATTTGATGCAACTGGCGGAAGCCGCCGTGGAGGCCGCCCTCCACAGCGGCGCCGAATGGGCCGACGCGGTCTGCGCCAACAGCCGTGTCATTGCCGTGGAGGTGGAAAACAGCAGCTTGCGCGAGTGTGAAACCTCGCGCGAGCTGGGACTGGGCGTGCGAGCCTTCTTCCACGGCGGCCGCGGTCTGGCCAGTCTCTTGCATCCCACCCCCGCCGGCGCGACCGAATGTGGCCGACAGGCTGCAGAGATGGCCCGCGCCACCACCGACGACCCCCACTTTGTGGCCCTTCCCGATCCCCAGCCTGCACCGGAGGTCCCGGATCTCTTCGATCCCCAGGTCCCCGGTCTCTCCGCCGAACAGGCCGTGCGCTGGTGTCGCGAAGGCCTGGAGGAAGCGCGCGCGGTCACCGAGGAAGCCATAGTGAGCGGCGGCGTGGCCCTCATGTGGGGCGAGCAGGCCCTGGCCAGCTCCACGGGCATGCGTGTCACTACGCAAAGCTCTTACCTTTCCATCGGCTTCGACGCCATTGTCCGCCGGGGTGATGACGTCGGCATCTACTGGGAGTGGGACGCGGCCCGCCGCCTGGAGGATTTCCAGCCCCACGGCGTCGCACGCACTGCTGCGGAGACGGCTCTTAGTTATCTGGGCGCCCGCCCCCTCCGCACCGCTACCATGCCTGTCATCCTGGGGCCGGAGGCCGCCGACGCTCTCTTCACCCGTCTAATCAGCGCCGCCAATGCCGAGAGCATCCAGCGCCACCGCTCCTTCCTGGTGGACAAGGAGGGACAGCCCGTCGCCAGTGAGCTGCTGACTCTGCGCGAGGAGCCGCTCATCCCCGCCGGACTGAGCAGCGCCGCGACTGACGGCGAAGGCCTCCCCAAGCAACCACGCACTCTGGTGGACCGCGGCGTCCTCACCACCTATCTGCACAACTCCTACACTGCGGGCAAGGCCAGCGCGCCTAATACCGCCCACGCCCGCCGGAGCGGGTACAGCGGCGAGGTGGGGATCGGCTTCGCCAATCTCCTTCCCCAGACCGGCGAGAAGACCGCCCAGGAACTCATCCGCGAGGTGGATGAGGGGCTGTACATCTGCGCCTCCAGTCTGAGCACCGACAGCATCACTGGCGATGTCTCAGCCACGGTGGACCTCGGGCGCAAGATCGAGCGCGGCGAGTTGACCCACCCCGTGCAGGCCACCATGATCGGCGGAAACCTGCTCGATTTCATGACCCGCCTGGAGGCTCTCTCCAGCGACTACCGCGCCGAACCCGGCCGCGTCATGCCCACGGCGCGCCTGCGTCAGGTCCAGGTCTCCAGCGGAGGGTGAATGGCCACGCCCTGGATCAAGATCTGCGGGCTGACCTGCGTCCCGGACCTGCATCTGGCGCTGGACCTGGGCGCGCGCTATGTGGGCTGCATCTGGGTCCCGACCTCTCCCCGCTGCGTCTCTCTCCCTCGAGCCCGCGAGCTAGCGGGCGCCGCCGGCGACCGGTTGGTGCTGGTGGTGCGTAATCTGCCTCTGCCGGAGTTGGGAGACTTGCTCGCCGTCTTGCGCCCTGGCGTCATACAACTCCACGGGGAGGAGCCGCCCGACCTGGCGCGCGACCTGCGGGCCGCGCATCCCGAGGTCGTATTGTGGAAGGCTCTAGGCGTCTCTCCGCGGGCTGGCGATCCCACCGCAGAGACTGCCCGGCTGCTGGCGCTGGCCCGCGCCTATGAGGCCGCCGGCGTCCACGGCCTCCTCCTGGATACACAAGGCTCCACTGGCTCCGGAGGCACCGGCCAGACCGGAGACTGGCAAGTCGCCGCCCAACTGGTGCGCAGCCTGGAGGTCCCGCTGATCCTTGCGGGCGGTTTGTGTCCGGAAAATGTGGAGAACGCCGCCCGTCAGGTCCAGCCCGCTGGACTGGACCTCTCCAGCGGCGTGGAGTCCTCACCGGGGAAGAAATCGCACGAGCGTCTGGAGGCCCTCTTCACCGCGTACAAGCGGCTTCGCTAGTGGGGGATCGGAGGAGCCACGTGCACCCAGGCGATGAGGATGATGAAGGCCACCAGAATCCCCATCACCGCCCCCAGCGCCACTTCCAGCAAGGAGTGAATGCGCGCCTGGATGCGGCTCTGGGAGATCAGCAAGGCCAGCGCGATGGCCAACGCCGTCACCGCCACGTCCCGGGTCATGATCCAGATTGCCGTCGCAATCAGAAACCCCAACGCCGTATGCCCCGAAACGATGCCTCCCCGCCAGAATCTGCCCCGCTTGGTCCGGTACTTCAAATAGGCGATCAGGATAGCCTCCACAACGGCGCCGATTAGCACCATCGGAATGACCTCTCGCTGCAGAGGCTCAGGCGGATATGGAAACTCCGCGGCGATCGCCCGCAGACGCGGGTTGATAAAGAACACCACCGTGGCCACCGCAATGGCGTACATGGAGGCGAGCATCACCGCTCCCGCCGCCACGTCCTTGATAATCTTGGCCTGCGGGTTGTAGGAGTCCACAATCAGATCCACCGTCATCTCCACGGTAGTGTTGAGCATCTCGGCGATCAACACCAGCGCCATGGCGACGAACAGATGCAGTAGCTGATTCTCGGTCACCCCCAGGCCCCAGGCCGCCAACAGCACCAGGATGATGATCAGGGCATGGACCCGCATGTGGCGCTGGGTCAAGAAGACGAACAACACTCCGTCCCAGGCGTAGCGGAAGCTGCGCATCACGGTCTTGCGCTCGTATCGCCAGCTGAGGTCTCTCGCAGGCTCCGGTTCCCTTGTCGGAGTGGGTTCGTTTTGTGCCATGAAACTTGGTCCAGCCTTCACGGAGCCAGCGCCCGGGTCGCTGCCCGCTCCTGCAGGTCGGCCATCACCTGGCGTCCTGTCTCTGTGTCGTCCCGATGGCCCACCGTGTGCAGCGTGCCATGTGCCACTAACACCGCCAGCTCGCGCAGCAGGCTATGGCCTTGCTCTTGAGCTTGCTCCTCTGCCACGGACACACAGACTATGACCTCCCCGGAGCGCCCCTCCTCCGTTTGCTCCGCCGGGAAGGCAATTACGTCGGTAGGCCCCGACCTCTCCAGGAACTCCCGGTTTAGCCGCGCCATGCGTTCCGCGTCCACCAGCGCCACGCCCAGGCTGTCGAGCGTCTCACCCGCCAGAGCCAGCGCTTCGCGGGCCGCGGCAACCAGAACCTGCTCGGGCACGGTCACCGTTTGCAGATTGCGAACCTCCACCCGCACGACGGCTTGCTCCCCGGACTCATTCACCGTTGCTCCGTCCCTGTCCATTCTCGTCCGGCAGTCCCTGCTTCAACGCTTCCGGCCCCAGACGCTCCTCCAGCAGTCGTGCCTCTTCCGGAATCTGCTCCGGGTACTTGATGCGGTGGTGGAAAGCGCTGTTCAGACTGGAGATTAGCGTCTCGCGCACCGTATTCAGCTCGTCAAAGGTCAGCGGGCAGTCATCGAGTTGTCCGTCGTCGGCTCGGGCCCGCACCAGGCGATTGACCAGTCTCTCCACGTGTGGCGGGTCGGGCACGTCCAGCGTCCGCGCTGCCGCCTCCACGGTATCCGCCAGCATGATTACTGCCGCTTCTTTGGTGTGCGGCTTCGGACCCGGATAGCGGAAGTCCTCCTCCGGCACTGCCGTCCCCTCTGGCGCCCGTTCCACCGCCTTCTCATAGAAGTACCGTATCATGTCCGTCCCCTGGTGCTCGGCGATGACGTCCATGATCTGCTGGGGCAGCCCCGCCTCCTTTGCCAACTCCACTCCATCCCGGGGATGTGAACTGATGATCAGCGTGGAGATGAAGGGCGAGAGCTTATCATGGGGGTTCTCGCTGCCGAACTGGTTCTCCACGAAGAAATAAGGCCGCTTCAATTTGCCGACATCATGGTACAGCGCCGCCGTGCGCACGAACAACCCGTTCAGGCCGATGGCTTCTGCGGCCTGCTCGGCCAGGTTCGCCACCATCACCGAGGACTGATACGTCCCCGGGGCCTCGCGTACCAGCCGCTGCAGGAGCGGCTGATGCGCGCTGGCCAATTCAACTAGACGCAGGTCCGTCAGCAAACTCAGTGGCCGGTCCAGCGCCAGGGTGAGTCCGATGGCCGCCAAGGCAGCGATCGCTCCGCCTCCGGCGGTGACCAGCAACACGGTCGCCGAGGGCTGCTGCCCCAGCGCCACCGTGGACAGAAGCAGTACCAGCGGATTCAGCAGACCCACCGTCAAGGCCGCCCGCACCAGCGTTTGTGCGTGCGTGCTGCGCAGACTGACCAGGTAGGCGGCGATCCCCCCGGCCAGGAAGGCCGCTACCACCATCCTCAGACTCGCCTCGGGTGCGCTCAGCGCCAGCAACACGCCCGAGAAGAAAGCCGTCACCAGCCCCAACTGAGGAACCGTGATTAGCGTCACCAACAGCACGCCCGCGCTGACCACCGACAGCGTGTAGGCCTCCTGATTCGGCGAAGCCTGCGTGAACCGCATGACGAGGGCGATGGTCGCCAGCATCGCGCACACCAACACCAGCCGCTCGAAGCGCCGGTAGGTATCGCCGAAATTCAACCGAATGAAGTAGAACAGGCAGTACACCAGCAGCGACAGCGTGCCCAGCACCGCCACTGCCTGAGAGAACTGGACGGTGGGGTTCGTCAAGCCCAGAGCGCGGAAGATATCCAGTTGCCGGGAGGTAACCTCCTCGCCCTCGGTGATTATGATATCCCCGGCTCGGACCGTGTGGGTGATTGGCTTGACAGAGGCGGCAGCGGCTTCCCGATCCCGTGCCGTGGCCTCCAGGTCTGCCACCAGATTGGGGCGCAGTACGGCCTGCGCCACTACCAGAGCCATGTTCTTGTACAACTCGGTAAAGCCCAGTTCCTCGGCCTTGCCCACCAGGAGCTGGCGCGCGCTGGTCAGGTCTTCCGTGCCATCGCGAATGGTCTGCGCCATCCCGGCCCGGACCAGACTCGCCGCTCCCTCGCGCACCCGCTCTAGTGTGCCCCGCGGAGTGTTCAACGCCAAGCGCAGCACCGGGCCCTCAATCGGGAACTCCACCCGTGTTTGTAGCGCCTGCACGCGGACTTCCTCCCCGATCAGCGACGGATCCTCCGCCACCCTGTGCGTCTGTTCAAAGAAGTCGTCCACCGCTTGCAGGGCCATGCGGACCGCCTGGGGATCGGACTTGAAACGCTGGGGGACGGCGGCCGCCGTGATGATGCGCAAGCGCTCGGTCGCCTGAGTATCCACGTACGTCGTCGTTCGAGGCGCAATAATTGTCCGCGGAGCCCGATCGCCTTCCTTCAGCGACACCTGCTCCGGCATGATCCGCGCCCAGACCGCCACGAACAGTACCCCGACCAGCACCCCGCCCAGCAGCAACCGGCGGCGCGAGTAGCGACGCCCGGTGGCGGAAGACCCATTCCGAGGCCAGGGTGAGGGCGCACGCATGACTCTTACTCCTCCACCCCCGGCTCCCCCCGCTTCCGCTCCACCCGCTCGTAAGCCAGCACGATCCGCTGCACCAGGTCGTGGCGGACAATATCCGCACGGTCCAGCTCCACCATGGCCAGTCCCGCAATCCCCCGCAGCGTTTCCATCGCGTGGCGTATCCCGCTTTCGATGTGCGGTGGCAGATCGGTCTGCGTTGTGTCGCCTGTAGCAATCATCTTCGAGCCAAAGCCCATCCGCGTCAGAGCCATCTTCATCTGTCCGGGGGTAGTGTTCTGAGCTTCATCCAGCACAATGAAGGCGTCGTTCAGGGTCCGCCCGCGCATGTACGCTAGCGGCACCACTTCGATGGTGCCCCGCGCCAGATGCCGCTGAAACTGATCCGCCCCCATGACCTCATGCAACGCATCATGCAGTGGACGCAGATAGGGGTCCACCTTCTCCAGAATGTCTCCAGGCAGGAAGCCCAACTCCTCACCCGCCTCCACGATGGGCCGCGTCAGGATGATGCGGCTGCACTCTCCCCGCCGCAGCGCCGACGCCGCCATCGCCATGGCCAGGTAGGTTTTCCCCGTTCCCGCCGGACCCGTGCAGAACACCAGGTCGTGGGTGCGCACCGCGTTCACGTAGGCTAGCTGCCCAGGGGTCTTGGCCCGCACCTGCCGCCCCCGGTGCGTTACGATCAGCGGCTCCGGTGCAAACTCCTCCCGCGCGCCCGGAGCGGCAGAGGTGGCCCGCCGCAGGGCCAGACGCACGTCGTCCGCGCTCGGCCCTTGCCCGGCCCGCGCCAACGCCAGAAGCTGCCCCAGTGCCGCCTGAGCCTGCATGGTGGCCTCCGTCTGGCCGCTGATCTCCAGGCAGTCCTCCCGCGGCTGCACCCGCACCTGCAGGACCTCCTCCACTGTCCGCAAGTTCTGGTCATGTGCCCCCAGCAGCGCCGCCAGGTGCTCGCTCCCGCAGGCCAGCCGCACCACCGCCAGGTTGTCGTTGCTCGCCATATCACTCAAAGTAACATCGTCTCTACGTAGGGGCGGCTTTCCGGCGTCTGCGCAGGATTGCCGCCCGTTTGCCGAGGCCTGCATTCCTCCGGCCTTGCCGGCTCGGCTCCCCCTTGGCCAGCGAACGGGTGGCAATCGCGGGCCGACCCGCGAAAGCCACCCCTACGCGGGCCCCGTCCTGTCTTTCTCTACCCCGGCGGCCAGCTCATCTTGCGCCCGCCCAACAAGTGATAATGGAGATGCTCCACCGCTTGCCCGGCGTCCGGACCATTATTTACAACCAGGCGGTAGCCCGCCTCCAGCCCTTCCTTCCGCGCCAGGTCCGCCACTACCGCCGCCAGCCGCCCCAGGACGGGCAGGTCGGCCTCCCCGGCGGTGTCCAGCCCGCTGATATGCTTCCGTGGGATGACCAGCAAGTGCACCGGTGCCTGCGGGTTGATATCGCGAAAGGCCACGACCTGGTCATCTTCATAGACAAGGTCTGCAGGGACCTCTTTCGCTGCGATCTGACAGAAAATACAGTCGGACATGGTACCACCTCTCCTCCACAATATCATGGTACACGCGTCCCGCCCCATCCTGATTGACATGGGACAGATAGCGACGGGGCCAGAGGAGCACCAGCAAAGACAAACCCGGGAGCGCAAGCCTGTCGGCCGGATACGCCTCCGTGTGCCGTCACTTGTATCGCCGCGACACCCGCCGGGTGGAGGCCTACCCCACCCGCGCCCCGAACGCCTTCCCATTCAGCGTCAGCGAGGGCAGGTCGCGCAGGATCGCCTCCAGCCCCAGGATCGTGCAGGACACCGGGTCCGTCGCTGCCGCAGTCGGCAGGTGCAGCGTGTTGCGCACCATCTCCTCAATCCCTCGCAGGAGCGCCCCGCCACCGGTCAGCACCACGCCGCCGTTGGTCAGTTCGTGTTGAATGGGATGCGGAAGCTGCTCCACCGTCCACAGGAGTTCATTCAGCAGTGGCTCCATGGCCCGGGCCAGAATCTCGGGCACCCGCGCCGCCTCCAAATCATGCGGCTGAGGCTCCGCCGCTCCCTCCTCGCTAGCCGCCACGGACAGCGCGCCGCTGCCGCTGTAGCCGTTGAGCGAGCTGATCTGCTCCTTCACCTGCTGCGCCGTCACCTCGTTGATGCGCAGACCGCTCTCTCGCCGGACGGCGCGGATCAATGCCTCGGTCAGCGTCTCCCCCCCGAAGGCAATGGTCCGTGTCGCAGTGATCAGCCCCCCGGCAAACACCCCGACATCCGTGGCTCCCCCACCCAGGTCCACTACCAGCGTGGCTTCCTCATGGTCAGCGGTCAGGCCCGCGCCCAGGGCCGCCGCCAAGGGCTTGCTCACCGGCAGAGCATGTCCCCCACCTGCGGCATGCACGCTGTCCTGCAGCGCGCGCAGTTGGACGGGGGTGATCTCAGCGGGACAGGAGATGACGGTCTGGGGCGGGAACCAGGGCCGGCGACCCAGGGCGCGCATAATCAGCGGGCGCAGGAAGGCGACGGTGGCGTCAAAGTCCGCCACGTACCCGCCGCGCACCGGACGCACGATCTCTACGTCCGTCACGCCGCGCTCCCACAGGCGCCGGGCTTCCTGCCCCACCGCAATGACCCGCCGGGTGCGCGGCGCGAAAGCCACCATAGTCGGCTCGCGCACCACCACACCGGCATCGGGCACGGCGATGTGGATCAGGCTGGCGCCCAGATCAATTGCCAGAACAGAGGCCCAGGGTAGCAGGGTGAATCCCTCAGAGGCCCTTCGGCCTCGACGGTTCTCTCAAAGAAGCGCCTCGGGACAGGCGCCACATGGCTGCGACAACGGGGAAAAGTGTAGCACAAGCACCCACAAAAGGCAACGGGGAATAGAACAGTTGTGCCTATAGGCTGTATTCACAGCCGCCACCACAACCCGAGGCCGATCAGCACCAACAGCCCCGACACCACCAGCAGCGGCGTGTCGCCATAGCGGACGTACGGCGTCAGGCCGGTCAGCGCGGCGATCTCCCCATGCCCTACCCCCGAGCGGAGAGGCTTGACCTGGTCCACGATCTTCCCCCGGGGCGAGATGATCGCTGAGCGCCCGATACTCGCCGCCCGCACCACCCACCGCCCCGTCTCCACCGCCCGCAGCGGCGCCGTCCATGAATGGACGTACACCTCCGGCGAGGGCCCGGCCCAGGCATCGCTGTTCAGCACCGCCAGAAACCGCGCGCCCTTCTGCACCTCCTCCCGCGCCGGTCCCGGGAAGATGGCCTCGAAGCAGATTAGCGCGCCGAAGGGTATGTCCTTCAGCCGCAGGAGCGGCCGGCCGTGCCCCGGCGAGAAGTCAAAGTCCCGTATGGGATAGCGCTTCAGCAGCGGTAGGCTATCGCGAAAGGGCACGTACTCGCCAAACATCACCAGGTCTTGCTTGCGGTAGGTCCCCTGCAGTCCGCCATCGGGGCCCAACAGCCAAGCCGTGTTGTAGACGCGGTCTTCCTCCTGCTCCAGGGCGCCCAGCAAGAGACTGACACGGTTCATCGCCGCGGTCATCACCGCCGCGCTCATGAACTCCGGCTGCAGGTTGAGCGCCGCCGGAAGGGCCGTCTCCGGCCACACCACCAGCTCTGGCCGCGCAAATCCCTCCCCCTCCGCCACTGACAGCGACAACCCGCTCATCAACAGGTCCGTGTACAGCGGGTACACCTCTCGGCAGACTTCTGCGTCCTCTGGCGTAATCGGCGCATGTAGCTGCACATTGGGCTGCACCACCCCTACCCACAGCGACTGCCCGACGGGGAGAGGCTGTCGCAGCCTCCATCCTCCCGCTCCTCCGGTCACCGCCAGGAGCGCCAGCGCCAACCCCAGCGCGGCCCAAGCCGAACCGGTCCGCTCCGGTCGCCGCAGCACTCCGGCCACCGCCGCGTTCACCAGCACGATCAGAAAGCTCAGGCCCAACACCCCCGCGACGCTGGCGGCCTGCAACAGAGGCAGAAAGCCATGCTGCGTATACCCCAATTGCCCAAAGGTGAGCGATAGTGTGCCCAGGTTCCCGCGCAGAGCCTCCTGGAGCACCCAGGTCCCGGCTAACGCCAGCGCGCTCGCGAGCCCGCTGCTCCGCCGGAGAACGTATGCTGCCACCCAGCCAAAGAGGAACAGGGGAAAGGCCTGCAGGAGCGCCACCAGGAAAGTCGGCAGCATACCGTACATGAGCAGATAGCGATGCAGGAGGAAGAAGAAGACCAACCCGAAAAGCAGTCCCAGCCAGGCACCCTGCACAGGCCGACGCACCAGCCGCAGCGCTAAGAATAATGGTACCAGCGCCACCCACACCAGTACCGCGAACCCGTTCTCTGCTACCCGGGGATGCTCGAGGGGGTAGAAGCACAGCGCCAGCAGCCCCGCGGAGAACAGGGCGAGAACCGCCAGCGACAGGAAGGGCAGACGCGGGGCCCGAGGCAAGCCAGCGGCTGTCATCACCTCTGCTCACGCCTCCAGCTTGATCTGGCCGGCCTGCAGTTTCTCCAGGAACCGCCCCAGCCGCTCCAGGGCCTCCTTGAGCAAGTCCATGTGAGTCGCGTAGGTAGCACGGATATGCCCCTCCCCGCACGGCCCAAAGGCCGTTCCCGGCACCGCCGCCACATTCTCCTCGAACAGCAGCGCCTTGGCGAACTGCGCTGAGGTCAGCCCGGTATGGGCAATGGAGGGGAAGGTGTAAAAGGCCCCGCCGGGATCAAAGCAGGGCAGGCCCAGCTCGCGGTAGCCCTGCAACAACAGCCGCCGCCGCTGATCATACTGGGCCACCATCTCCTGCATATCCTGCTCGCCGTGCCGCAAGGCCTCCAGCGCTCCGGTCTGGGCCATCGAGGAGGCGCACAGGGCCGTGTAGCTGTGGATCCGCATCATGGCTTCGATGATCTCCGCCGGTCCGCAGGCATACCCCAGCCGCCAGCCGGTCATGGCATAAGCCTTGGAGAAACCGTTGAGGAGAATCGTCCGCTCCCGCATCCCCGGGAGCGAGGCGAAGCAGGTATGCTGACCGATGTAGCGCAGATGCGCGTAGATCTCGTCGGAGATGACCACCAGGTCGTGCTTCTCGGCCAGCTCCGCCAGCGGCAGCAGCTCCTGCCGGGTCATCACCGCGCCGGTGGGGTTGTTGGGGTAGCAGAGGGTGAAGGCCCGCGTCGCCGGGGTCAGCGCCGCTTCCAGTGCCTCCGGGAGCAGGATGAAGCGGTCCTCCATCCGCGTCTCCAGCCCCACTGACCGCCCACCGGTCATGTCCACGCAGGGCCGGTAAGAGACATAGCACGGCTCGGGGACGATCACTTCCTCCCCCGTATCCAGCAGCGCCCGCATGGCCAGATCCATGGCCTCGGAGACTCCGGCGGTAACCAGGATCTCCGTGCCGGGATCGTAGCTCACTGCATACCGGCGCTCCAGGTCCTCGGCGATAGCCTCCCGCAGTTCCAGCGTCCCGTAGTTGGAGGTGTAGGAGGTCTGCCCCCGCCGCATGCCCTCGATCGCGGCGTCGCAGATGCGCCACGGGGTAGCAAAATCCGGCTCTCCTACCCCCAGGCTGATGACCTCGGAGCGGGTCTGCACCAGGTCGAAAAACTCGCGGATGCCGTTGGGCGGCAGCTCCCGGGCCAGGCGACTGGGGCGCAGCGCAGTCTGCATCACGGGCTCACCGCCAGCCGGCCATTCTTCGCCTCCCCGAACAGCTTCTCGCCCTCCATCTTGTAGGTCTTGAGCACAAAAGAAGTGGAGGTGCTTCTGACCCCCGGGGTGGGGGCCAGCTTTTCGGCCACGAAGCGCGCAATGTCGCGGAAATCGCGTCCCTCCACCACTACACAGAGGTCCGCCTGGCCACTCATCAGATACAGGGAGTGCACTTCCGCGAACTGGGACAGATACTCGGCCACCTTGTCGAAGCCACAGCCATGCTCCGGAGTGGCCGAGACATTGATGAAGGCATAGACCTTCTCCTCCTCCACCTTCTCCCAGTTGACCAACGCACTGTAGCGCAGCAACACGCCCTGCTCGCGCAGGTCTGCCAGAGCGGCCTCCACCTCAGCCACGCTCTGGCCCAGCCTGACCGCCAGTTCCTGGCTGTCTACCGGCCCCTCAGTTTCTAGTATCCGCAGCAGTTCTCTCATCGGGCCTCACCTCGTGCAGCTCAGGGGGCCTCAGCCTCCACCTCCAACGGATCAACCCGGCCCCGCAAACTGCCACCCGGAACCTGCCGACTGCTCGCGCCACACTGTCGGCTCGCGCGCCTAGTGTCTCCTCTTGCCCTTGCCACCGCTCTTGGCCTTACGCCGCTCGCGGCGTGCTTCCCGCTTTTCTTCTTGCGCCTCGTTCTGGGCCCGACGCATAGCCTGCTCCGCGCTCACCGACGGCGCCTCTCGCGGCTCCGAGGCCGTTGTAGGCTCGCTCGGAGCGGGCATCCCCGCGGTCACCACCGCGCGCCGCTGCCCTGGCGTTGGTATCTTCCCGCGTCGCCTCTGGCTCCACTT
>JAAYIR010000160.1 GCA_012523355.1 candidate division WS1 bacterium | reverse complement strand
GGGCGCTTTTCGATAGTGCCGTCTGGGAGCCGATCTTTCAGGGCTACGATCCCGACGGCCCCGATGATCAGGAGCTCCTCCGGTGGCTTCCTGAGCAGCAACGCCGCCTGGAGGTGGTCAGCGAGGGACGCCGCCAAGTGCACAATATATGGTTGATGGCGCAACAGGGTTTGGACCATTTCTCCCTCTGGCTCGAGCGCTGCCGCCAGCGCGGCGTAGAGGGATGGCTGACCGTGCGCATGAACGACTGCCATTGGGTGGATAAGCCCGAAGCGCACTGGCACAGCGCCTTCTGGAAGCAGCATCCCGAGTACCGGATTGTTACCTATCGCGATCCCTTGGGGTGGCACGAGTACAGCCTGGACTTCACCCATCCCGAGGTGCGAGAGCACTATCTGCGCTTCTTCCGCGAGCTGTTTGAGCGCTTCGACATGGAGGGGATAGAATTGGACTGGATGCGCTTTGGCCACTGTCTTCCCTATGGCTGGGGCCGACGCTCCGGGGGCGTGATTACGGACTTCGTACGGCAGGTGCGCGAACTGTCGAAAATCTGCACAAGCCGTACCGGGCGCCCGGTGCGTCTGGGGGTGCGCGTCCCACCCGAAATCGAGAGCTGCCTGTCCCTGGGCTATGACGTTCTGGAGTGGATGGACCAGGGCCTGGTCGAGCAGATCACCATCGGCAACTTCCTCAGTGATCATTGGCTGGACTTCCCGATCCAGACCTGGAAGGCGGCGATTGGAGATCGGCCCGTGACTCTGGGCGTATGCCTGTATCTGGGGATCACCGATCCCAACACGGGTGACTGGATGCTCGACACCCCGGACGTCTACCGGGGTTCAGCGGGTGCGGCGCTGGTCAAGGGGGCTGACCGGATCTACCTCTTCAACACCTGTTACTATGAGCACGATGAGGGCTCGCCGCAGGACGAGAAGCTCCGTGAGATTCTCACCACCTGTGGATCACTGGACACGATCGCTGGCCGGGGGCGGAGACATATTCTGAGCTTCCGCCAGACCGCCGCCCCCGGCGAGGCCGACCTGCGCAAAATCCCGGTGCCCTTGCGGCGTCAATCTCTGAATCTGTGGTCCCGCCAGGACCAGATCGTGCTCTTGCAGTTCCGCCTGGGTCCCGCGCCCCGATCTCCCGAACGCGCCTTCCTGTGGCTCGGCTTCGACACGGAGGCCCTGACGGCGGAGGCAGAACAGTCCGGCGAGGTGCTACACAGCGCGGAGGTCTGGGTCAACGGCCAGGCCTGCCGTCCGGTCTCCGGCCTCCAGCCACCTCAGCCAGCCACGCCTGTTGCCGAACGTTTCCTGGCCTGGGAGATTGCGCCGGAGGCACTGGCCGCGGGGGAGAACCTGGTGGAGTACAACGCTCCCGAGATGGCGGGGAATATCGTCTGGGCCGAGATTGAGATCCGCCCAACCTGATCTGCACCTGTCGCCTTACGCGCTCTCGTCTGCTGCCCGCTCCCCGGTTGTGCCGGGCTCTGCTACCAGCATGTAGAAACTGTTGGCCCCGCGTTGCGAGGACGTGATCTCGCCCCGCGCCAGCAGCGCCTCCACGTACTTCACCGCTTCATTGCGATGCATGTTCAGGCCCGCCGCGAGGTCACTGAGCGTGCAGGGACGACGGCGCAGCAGCTCTCTCACTTGCGCCTCACTCCGTTCGCGCTCCCCGGCCATCAGCTCCCGGGCCTCCAGCGGCGCAATGATCTCCGCCCTCGGCCCCAGCGCCTGCTGTGCCTGCTGCAACTCCTCCGCGCTCAGAGCCTGCAGACCGCTCTCGGCTGGAGGCCGTACTACCGTATTAATCTGGACCCGAGCCGGCTGGATGACCTCCACGGCTTCTCGCAGGGCCTGCAACTCCTCCGGGCTGTCGTTGTAGCCGCTGGCCAACAGCACCTCCAGCCACATCTCTCCCGCGCAATCTTCCCGCGTGCGGCGCAGACCCTCAATCACCTGCTCGATCTCGATTCCTTCCACCGGACGATTGATCCGCGCGAAACCCGCCGGCGTGGCCGCATCCAGAGAGGGCACCAGCAGGTCCGCCCCGCAGACCTCGGCCCGCACCTCCGCTTGCCACAGGAGCGAGCCATTGGTGAGTACCACCACCGGGAGGTCTGTCCTCCCCCGCACGGCCTGAATCATTTCCCCCAGCCGCGAATGCAGCGTCGGCTCACCCAGACCTGAGAAGGTTAGGTAGTCCGCCTCTCCATCTTCGTGCAGCCACGCCTCGATCTCTCCCAAAATCGCCTGGCTGTCCACGTACTCCTTACGTTGGAGGGTGTGCCGGGTGGTCCGGCCCAGCTGGCAGTAGACACAGTCATAGGTGCAGACCTTGTAGGGCACCAGGTCTATGCCCAAGGAGCGGCCCAGCCGTCGCGAGGGAACCGGCCCGTACAGATGCTCCCACTGGCTATCTTTCATGGGGTCCTCACCCTGGGCCCGCCTGCAGAATCATATCCCCCCGCCTTACCCCGGCCTCGCGGGCGACGCAGTCGCACTTGGCCAACAGCAGGAAGAATATCGGGCCTTCGGCCTCACTGTAGGCTTCGTAGTTCGCTTGGCCTTTGGCGACAATCAGGTCGGCTCTGGCCCATTCCCTTTCCAGTTCCGGCGAGCTTTCCGGGTAGATGGGCACCTCCACCACCCTCGCCAGTTTCGCCACCCCCACGGCCTGCGCATCAGCCCGCAGAGCGTCATTGATGAACGGCTTGTCTTTCACCGCCACCGTTATCTCTGCCCCGCGCATCTCCTCCATGAGCACCCGGTCAAACACTATCTCTCCGGCATTGTCCGCCAGGTAGAAGACTCTCTCGGCCTCCCCCAGACGCTGGGCAAACAGGTCGTACTCATCAACGGCAAATGAGCTGCCCAGGACCCGTTCCAGGGTCCCCTCGACATCTATCTTGTGCGGCACTCCGAAGTCAATGATGTTGCCCGCGATGGCGATCTGGGTGGCCGTCCGCAGGGGCTCCTCTGCCGCCTCCACGATCTCCTTCAGGCGCGGGTATAGCTCCAGAGCCCTGGCGTTAGACTGTTCCTTCAACTGTGTATACGGATCGTCGCAGCCGGTGACCTCTCGCGCTACCTCCTGTCCCATCTGCCCCAGCTCCATGGGCGTGATCCGGCCGTCGGTCTCCGCCAGCCGGCCCAGGACCTTCACCAGCGCCGCCCGCTGCAGGCTGATATCGCTGGTCGCAATTCGCGTGGTCTCTAGCGTCTGTCTTGCGATGCAGGGCAGACAATCTAAGAAGGCTTTCATCGTCCCTTGGCTTTCTACGCCAGTGCCTGGCGCTTACTGAGGCAACCTGCGACCCGTCTCTTCCCGTGCCTGATGCACCGCCTGCGGCCTAGCAGCCTCAACCGGCGGCGATCCCTGAGATGGCTTGCACCGGACACTCAGCCACGCAAGCCCCACACCCTCGGCACAGGGATTCATCCACTACTGCCTTGCCGTCAGGGCCCAGGGAGATAGCCTGGGCCGGGCACGCTGCCACACAACGGCCACAGCCGACGCAGACTTCACTGTCGATCCGCGC
>JAAYIR010000022.1 GCA_012523355.1 candidate division WS1 bacterium | reverse complement strand
GGAAGGCCGGCTCGTTGTAGTCGGTGATGCCGGTGGGATCGTTGCCTGGACCGGTGACGTGCGTATGCGGGCCTCCCTGGAGGTCGTCCCAGACCTGGCTGGCCACCTCGATCGGGTCCCAGCCTCCGTAGGCACGATTCGCCTTAAACCCCAGGGCGCGCTCCAGGCGCCGGCCTGCGCTTTGCTCCGGAGAGCTCTCCAGGACCACCGTGGCAAGGGGGTTCCAGTTGCCCAGCGTCGCCTTGGTGTGAGGGCTGCGTATATAGGTAAAGGCTCGGGACAGGATGTGACCCGTCCTATCCAGCGTATCTGCCTGGGCAATCCATACCTGGCCTTCCAGACCCTCTATCGGGAAGCGGAAGTCGAGTCTGGCGTTCGCGGGACCGCTGACTTGTCCCACCTCACGCCAGTGACGATCCATCAGCGTTACGCGCAAACTGGCCCCCTCAGGAGCCTCCTCAACGGTGACGGACCCCGCGAGTGGTTCCCCGCGCGGCGTGCTGTCCGCATGCTTGAGGGCGATCTCAGGAGCCGTCGCTCCGCGATCTACCTCTACAAACGTGCTACCCCAATCCACCGTCTCTCCGGCGGCGTTCTCGACCCACACGTCCAGGTACTGCGGCCCCCCGTTGTCAAGTTTTACCTCGTCGAGCGCCAGGATGGCTCCCTGCGCCTCCACCTGGCAAGGCCTCTTGCCCTCGGCGGTAACGATTCCCCAGGTATCCCGCAACTGCCAGCGCAGCGTCCCCGAGAAGGCCGCACCCGGAGTGACCAGCGCAATCTCCGGCGTCGCGATCGCCGGGGACAAGCCCCGAGGCTGCAGGCCGGTGATCTGTATGGCCTGCGCCCGGCCCGAGGCTTTCAGCAAGGCTTTCGCAGTATGGCTGTATAGATAGTCATTCTGCGCCCACATGTCGGGAGTGGTCTGGATCGAGCTGATGACCGCCGCCGTTCCCCAGTAGGCGTTGCCGGCAGTGGAGGCGCTGTTAATGCTTACTATGGTGCCCTGGCCAAACTCGTACAGCCCCACGCCCCCGTACGTGAAGGGTTTGGGCTGCGGATCATAGGGGACGGTTCCGTACTGGAACTTGTGCTGCTCGGCATTGGCCACCTGCTGCAGGCCTTCATAGGGAATGCCAGGGAGGAGGTCCTTGGCCGAGGCCACCGGTTTCAGGCCCAGGCCCACGGGGTTGAAATGACCTGCCACGTCCTGAGTCACCAGCCCGGAGTTGCCTTCCTTGACCCGTTTGAGAATCTGGTAGGTAAGGTCCAGTGGAATCGTACCCGGATCCACTTTCGCGAGGAGGAATACCTCTATCTGCTCTCCAGAGGCCAAGACCTGCCGCAACTCGTCAAAGTCTTCGGGTTTGAACTGGTGGCCTCCGGACCCGGTGGGGATGACGATAGTCAGCTTCAGGGGAAAATGCCGGGTCAGTTCGTGGGCGTTGATCACCCCCGTACGGTTCACCAGCGCCACCACCCGCAGCGGCCCTCCAGGCAGCTTGGGGGCCAGGACCACCCTCCGACCCCAGACCCTGTCAAGCCATTCAAGACCCTGGGGTGTGCTCGGTCCACCCTCGTCCGCTTCGGGGTGATCGTAACCAACGGGAACTGCAGCCTGGACGTCTGCCGGCCACAGCATCAGTCCGCCGGCTATCAGCAACAGCACCACCCCCCACGCCAGTGTCCGTCTCATACAGAGAGAAACACCCATGGTAATCCTCCCCCTGTGTTGTGACGCGTTCACCACGCAGTTGCCAAGTATACTATTCATCTTCCTGCCCCGAATGTCCTCCCCCTGCTTTTCACCTCTCCAACACCCCCTCAGACTCGTGCTCGCGCCTTCCCGGAAGATGGCTGGGGCGAAACTGCGGGCGTGCGGAGTCTAGAGACAAGGGAGTGCTCAAGCGCGGGCTCAACCAACCGAGCGATCTTCACTGGCCCTTGGACAACAGTTTAGAGCGCTGGCGACGCAGACAAGTTCGCGCCTGCCTCCATACCCCCTCGACAAGACCCATCGCAAGCCGGAACTCCGCTGCTCATCCGATGACTAGGCTGACTTTTCTCCTGGCAGGAGCGTATAGGGTCTTCCGGTGGAGCTGGTCGTTGCCGCTTGCAGGCTCTAATACGCAAGCCCCGGGGCGAAGCGTGTCACGTCCATCCCCTGCAGCTCGGTGATCCAGTTCTGCTGTTTCACCATGTACCGCTCAACCCACAGCGCCTGCAATCCGGGGTCATCGAGCCGCGCTCGCGCGAGCGCCGCGTCCGCGCCGTTATCCCAACGGCACAAACCCGTCGCGCCCTCCGAGTAGTGGCGGTGCGCTCGCTCCCGATAGACCGCCAACGGTATTAAATGGTCAATGCAGGAGCCCAGACTCGGAACAATCTCAACCCCCGTGCCCTGCAGCGCCTCTCGATACGCCGGCATGTCAATCCACCCCTGGGGCCGGTCATAATACTCCCCGTAGAGCTGCACCGTATGATGTGCGCCTGTGGGATAGGGCATAATCACATCGACTAGCCCCTCGCGCGCCCAAGTCGCCACATCAAACCCGAACTGCCAATTCCATTCCAAGGAGGGCCCGGAGTAGACCGAGAGCTGCCGACGTGGGCTAAGCTCTGTGGGACCAGCCTCGTCGCAAAGCTGGCGCAGCTCGCGGAACCATTCTGTCACGACCTCCGCCCACACTGCTCGGAGCCGCGCCTCATGGTCTGGTATAGTACGGACGTCCTGCCCATATCGTTGCCTGAACAACTCGGCGATCGGTTCCTCGTACCGCACCAACGGGTATCCTCGCACCAGGATAACGCTAATCCCGTCAGCTCCCCGCTGCAGCCATTCTTTGAAGTGCTTGTTCAAGTACGCCCTGACCTCCGGGAAGGCCACACTGAGCTTGCTCAACGCACCCCCGTCCGCCTCCACGCATCGATACTCAGGGTGCTCGGCGAAGAAAGGCGTGAAGGTGGCCTGGTCGAGGACTCCCGCGGTGCCCCAGGCCTGCGGACGCATGGCAAACCAGAACCGTTTCCCGTGCTCGTGGACGGTGGCAATAGTCTCCTTGACCAGGTCGCGCCCTGCCTCCAGGGGCCCTGCCAAGTCGTTGCGATAGCTTTCCGCGTAATAGGGCTCCTGCTCCCAGGGCTCGTGGGGGAAGGTGGAATGCAGCGCCTTGAGAGTCAGAGGATGGTTCAGACAATTGTTGTTAGAGCATACAACGTCCCACTGGTCGTTTATCCAACGCGGATCATCTGGGTACCGAGAGCTGCTCTCGAGAGCCTGTACCATGTACGCGTGCCGGCGACTGGTAACCGTGGGAAGGTCCTCCGGCCGCACCGGGGTGGCACGCACGGAGTAGAAGGAACCCCTCCCCACCCCCACACGTACTCCCTGTGGGTAATCAACCGGGTACCGCACCTCCAGATCTTTTCCCGTTAGATCGGCAAAGATCCACGGTTCCTCGTGGAGCAAACTTCCCCCGCTAGGCTCGTATAATGGCATAGGCTCATCCAGGCCCGGCCGGTAACCCTCGATGACCTGCCAGTCCTGTTCTCCGGTCAGCCGTACCTCAACGAAGGTTCTCCGCATCCAGGGATGGGCCAGCCCGATCGAGACCGCATGCCAGCCCTTGCGTCTCAAGGGGATCGTCAACGTGGCGGCATCGGGGTGCACGGTCTGTAGGCAGCTCCCGCTGAAGCGCTGGCTCACGTAGTCGATGATTCTCCACTTGCCCGCGGGCGGCGGTTCGGAGCGGCGCCGATGAATATGGGCCTCTGCGTCGCTCCAGGCGTCGGTCGGCAAGGCACAACGCATGTCGGTGATCAGCAGTTCATCCTCGGTGGTTGACATCATCGTCTCTTGACTCACGCTTCTGGCAAGTGCAGCTCTTGAGCTTCATCGCTGCCAGCCTGCTTTTGTATCTTCGTGGGGAGCGAAAGACGACGACCACGTCCAGAACCCCGCCCTTCAAGGCCCTGGCGGAAGGGGAGGGATTCGAACCCCCGGTGCCTTGCGGCACAACGGTTTTCAAGACCGCCGCCATCGACCACTCGGCCACCCTTCCGTCAGCAAGAAGTATACCCACGCCCGGCACAGGGGGTCAATCCTGCCGTTGCATAATGAGACTGCCTCTGGGATCGTAGCCCAACTTCGGAGGAGGAAAGAGCAAGAGGTACGCTACCGGGAGCGCTTCCGGAACCAAGGCGAGACCGTGCGATGCCACCAGGCAGTCGCCATCTCGACAACAGACTCCCAACGCCCCGGCTGGCCTGGAGCGGCCCAGGCTCCCTCCTGAGCGGCCAACAGCGCCAGCCCTACCGCTGTGGCGAAGATCGGCGTCTGCACGCTGTCGGAGAGGCCAGCCAAGCCGTGCGGCGCTCCAACACGAACCGGCAGGTCATCTAACACAACGGAAGCCAGCCGCTCGCAACCCGCCAGTTGCGAGCCACCGCCAGACATCACCACGCCTCCCCGCACTGCCTCGTAGACCCCGGCTGATTGCAGATTCTCCCGCACCATGCTGAAGATCTCCTCCATCCGCGGCTGGATGATCTCCGCCAGCAAACGACGCGGCACCATGCGTGGTGTCTCCGTACCCACCTCCACCACCGGGACTAGCTCCTCGGTGGTTACCAGGTCGGTGAGGGCGGCGCCAAAGCGCCGTTTGACTGTCTCAGCATGCTCCGGACTACACCTCAGAATCTGTGCCAGGTCACGGGTTACGTGGTGACCTGCGACCGGCAGCGAGGCCGTATGGCAGATGCTTCCTTCATGAAACACCGCCACATCAGTGGTGCCGCCGCCGATGTCCACGAGCATCACGCCCAGGTCCCGTTCCGCTTCCTTGATCACTGCGCTAGCTGTAGCTAGCGGCTCCAGCACGTCCTTGAGCACCTGCACACCGGTCTCCCGCACACAATCCTGAAGATTGCCGATGATACTGCCCACACCGATGACAATATGTACCTCCACGTCCAGGCGACTGCCACGCATCCCCACCGGTCGCTTGATCTCCGGCTCCCCATCCACCGCAAAATCACGAACCAGCGCATGGATGATCTCCTGTTCGGGAGTGGTGCGGATGTTGTCGCGCGCGCTCTGGATGACCTTCTCGACATCTGCGGGGGTAACTTCGCCACCAGGCAGGTGGATGCGTCCGGTGACGTTACGGCAGGCGATATGGGCGCCACTGATCCCCACATAGGCCCCGGAGATCTGTAAGCCCGCCATCCGTTCGGCGCGGTGCACTGACTCCTTTATCGCTGCCGTTGCCTGCTCGCGGTCCACCACGATCCCCCGCGCCAGGCCCGCGGCCGGAACCAGCCCTACCCCCAGGATACGGAGCTTCCCCTCCTCGGGGCTGGCGATGACGGTGCGGATTTTCGTCGTGCCGACGTCCAGGCCGGCGACATAGTGCTCAGTGACCAAGTCTCTCTCCTGGCTTGCAGCTCATGCAGGGCCGGGACGGCCCTCGCGGATGCGATAGACTTCTGGCAATTGTGGCGCTGAGTTATACCGACGCAACTAGGAAGACCCAGCCGGTCCCCACACGATGCGGTCCGGCACGCGCACGTCTATGTACGCCGGGCGTTTGCCCCGCTGGCGCAATTCTTGCAGCAGGTTAGCGAACAGCTCCATCTTCCGTCCCAGATTATCCTTGCTCCCCAGGAATCCCTTCACGTTCCCATAACTAAGACAGAGGTCGAAGGGTTGAGAGCAATCCAGATGCCACTCTCCAGTCAGCCCTCCGCGTCGTCCCGCCTCCACCGCCTGGGTAACCACCCACCTGGACCCATCCTGGAGCCGCTGACCAGGCTGGGCCTCACTCGACACCAGACCGTCAATGACCGGCAACTTCAGCGGCGTCTTCCCGGGCGGCACCACCCCCACCAGGACCCCATCCTCCCCCACCAGAAAATGTGCCGTGCCGCCGGTCACCAGAGCAATGGGCACACGCCTGTAGACCTTCACCGTCAGCGTGTGGAAAGGCATACGTTCAATCTCCACCGCCTGGGCCTCCGGCAGACGTAGCACTTGACGCTCTATCCGTGACAGCGGATAGAACAGTGTCGAGGCTTCGCTCGGAAGGTGAATGGCCTCGGTGACCAGGCGTTGGAGTTCCGCATCGGGGGCGGTCACCTGCACCTCGTGGACGTACACCAGGGGAGAATTCGCCAGCCCCCAGGCGAAGGCCAGCACTGCGGTAGCCATGACCAGCTCGCGGGCATGGCGCATCCGCTCGCGCCGCACTTGACCGGCACGCTGCTGCGGGCTCTCCTCTCGTCTTCGCACCTGCTGTAGCTCCGGCTGCGATGTAGTCAGGCTTTCACGGCGGCGTCTCGAATCAGCGTCTCGCCCAGTCTGCGAATATCTCCCGCGCCCATGGTCAGTACCAGGTCACCTGGCCGCGCAGTCTCCTGAACGAAACGTTGGATCTCCTCAAAGGAAGGCAGGTATACGACTTGTTTGCCTGGTTGGCGCTCCTGGATCACCCGAGCCAGATCCGCGCCGCTGATCCCTCCCCCGTCCCCCGGCTGCTCACGCGCCGCGTAGATGTCCGCAATAACCACCACTCGTGCGTCCCTGAAGGCCCGTGCAAACTCGGCCAACAGGTCGCGTGTCCGGCTGTACAGGTGGGGCTGAAATATGACGAGGAGGCGGGGACCATAGTGCTTGCGCGCCGCCTTCAGCGTGGCCCGCACCTCGGTGGGGTGGTGTGCGTAGTCGTCAATGACGTCGTACCCGGCCACTGTTCCCAACTGTTCAAAGCGGCGTTCCACACCCTTGTAGCTCGTCAACGCCAGCGCCGCTTGTCTGGGGTCGAGGCCCAACTCCGTCGCCACCGCCAGGGCCGCCAGGGCGTTGCGGATATTGTGCGCGCCGATCACGGGCAGCCGTACCGGCTCCAGTGGCTCTCCCCGAACCGTGGGGGTAAACAGCACCCCGTCGCCGTCTGGCCGCACGTCTCTGGCCATGTAGTCCGCGGCGTGCCCCAGGCCATAGGTCACCAGGCGCGCCGGACTGCAAGCCGCAGCTCTCTCCACCGCCGGGTGTCCGGCGGCATGCACCAGGAAACCCTCCGGATCAGCGCTCGCAGCGAAGTCACAGAAGCACTGGACCAGCTTCTCGAAGGTCTCGTGCACATCCAGGTGGTCGGGCTCAATGCTGGTGATAACCTGCGAGCAGCCGCCGTAGTGCAGAAAGCTACCGTCGCTTTCGCAGGCCTCAAAGACCGCGATCTTGCCGTTGCCTAGGTGATAGTTGGAGCCAAAGTTGCGCGAGGTTCCTCCCACAAACAGTGTCGGATCCTGCCCCAACTCCGCCAGCACAGTGGCGATCATGGAGGTGGTGGAACTCTTGCCATGTGTACCCGCCACGGCGATGCGCCGCTGGCTGCCTAGCACCGCTGCCAGTAGCTCTGAGCGATGCCAGACCGGACAACCCGCAGCCCGGGCCGCCTTCAACTCAGGATTATCCTCGCGAATGGCCGTGGTGTAGACGACCAGGTCAGCACCGTTGATGTTCTCCGCGCGCTGCCCGATCTGAGTCTCGATGCCCCGGTCCCGTAGCTCCTGGAGGGTCGCCGAATCTGAACGGTCGGAGCCGCTGATCCGGAAGCCCCAGCCGGCAAGAGTGGAGGCCAGGGCGCTCATGGAGACCCCACCGATACCAATGAAATGGATATGCCGGTAGGGCGACAGATTTCGGTACGGCTCACTCATTGTGCTGCTCTCCGCTCCCTCATTCACGCCGGCATTGTAATTGAAACGGTTGACCTTTGGCAAGGGGAACCGTAGACCCCCAGGGAACGTTGCAGGTAGCAGGGCCCTACTGCCACATGTTGGGATAGTCATTGATGCGCTCACTCAAGCTCTTGGCCACGGTTGTCCTCTGCATCCTCTGTCCGGGATCGCTACTCCTGGCGCAGGAGGGTGAGATTCGTGGTCAGGTTCTCTATCCCGAGGGCACGCCGGCTCCGGGGGTGAAGGTCGGGCGTGGCACCCTCGGACGGAGGATGCCCTACGACCCCGCCCGTGACTTCCCAGCCACCACCGACGAGAACGGCCGCTTCGTCCTGCCGCCTGGGGACCGAATTGGCCAACTGCTGGCCGCGGGTCGGCCTGCCATACTGGCCCTGGATCCCGAGCAGCAGCTCGCCGGCGTGGCCTTCCTCGAGGACCCGCAACAGCCGGTCGCCGTACAGCTGCGGCAGGCGGGGTATCTCCTGGCACAGGTCCGTGACGCGCAGGGGCGTCCACTTGCCAGCGTTCCAGCTTACGTCATCCTGGGTCCGGCAGGTCTGCACTGGCCCTCCGAATGGCAGAGCGACGCGCGGGGGCAACTGCGTATCGGGCCGCTCCCACCGGGCGTGGATCTCCAGGTGGTCACCGACACGCGCCTGGCCCTGGACGACGCCTGGAGTGACCTGGGGAATCTGCTCCTCACTCCGGGAGAGGAGCGCCGACTCCCCCCCTTGCGAATCAATCCTCAGGGCCGTTCGCTAAAGGGGCTCATCGTGGATGCCGAGAGGCAGCCAGTGCCGGGCACGCAGGTCTCCAGCCCCGGTGTAGCCCAACCCGTGACCGCCGGCCAGGACGGTAGCTTCGAGATCAGCGGCCTCAACCAGCGCGGCCGGGTGCTGCTGGTGGCCGTTCACCCCCGCGACCTGCTTTTCGCCGCGGTGCAGTTCGACCCGGACCGCGGAAGGCGCAGGGCAGCCCCCTCCTCCTCGGCCTCACTGCGTCTGGTGCTGAGGCCGCCCGGAGTGGTGGCCGGCCAGGTCCTGGACCATGAGGATCATCCCGTTGTGGGGGTGCAGGTCCGGAGCGGCTGGCATAACGACTTGGCCTTCCCCGAGCTGGAGCGCCGCCTGGCACAGGCCGGCTTCCGCGAGCACGTGCTGACCGATGGCCAGGGCCGCTTCCGCCTCGAGGGCTTAATACCCGGGCTACCTTACACGCCGAGCGGCATGTTCCTCCCCCCCGGAGCCAGCCGGGCTCCCCTCTGGCCCCAGGACCGGTGGGAAAACCGACGTGTGCTCGTCAAACCTGGGGAGACAGTGGACCTGGGTCAGATCAAACCCCCCTGGCCCCCACCACCGCCCGGAGCCTCCGGCCCTCCACCGATGTACTAAGCCGCTACACCTGTTCGTCAAACCACTCGTCTTCGGGGTCAAACGCCGGGATGGCGGTCACCAGCATCGTCAACTGTCCCACGGCGCGGTGCCGACAGCCGGGCTTGATCATGACACAGCTTCGCGGCCTCACCGGCAAGCTCTCTTCGTCCAATTCCAGGATGCCTTCGCCTTCCAGGACGAAGTATACCTCCGTCAGCTTGCGGTGGTAGTGGACTCGCGCGTCCTCCTGGATCTCCACGACGTGCACGGTCGCCACGCCGTCAGGATCCTCAGTGAAGGCACGTCGGGTAAACCCACAAGGACACCGCAGCGGCGTAATCGCCCCAAAGTCCGCCACGATATACCTCTTCGGCTTCTCGTCCATTACCCTTTCATCCCTCGCTGCAGCCCACTCGCGACTAATCCATCATCGCTCCGGCGGGCACCACCGTAACGCCGCCCTCGGTGACCACGAACCGCTTGCGATCCCGCTCGGGGTTTCCCCCCACCTCGTAGCCCGGTGGAATCTCCACACCCTCATCCAGAATGGCCTGGGTTACCTTCGCCCCGGCGCCAATCCTCGCCCTGTCCATGACAATGCTCGTCTCCACCTCCGCGCCTTCCTCTACTCTCACGCCGGGCGAGAGCACACTGCCACGCACCCGCGCCCCGGAGATGATGCACCCCGGTGAGAGCAGCGTCTCAGTGATCTCCAGCTGCTCCCCCGAGACACACTTGGCAGGCGGGTAACGCAGCCGGCTCCCGTACACCGGCCAAGTCTCATCATACAGATTTAGCTCTGGCACGGGACCGACCAGGTCCAGCGTGGTCCGCCAGTAGCTATCGAGCGTCCCGATATCCCGCCAGTAACCCGGTTCACTGTTCTCGCTGTTGTAGAAGAAGTATGCCGAGACCGCCTCTCCCTGCTCCACCATCCGCGGCAGGATGTCTTTCCCAAAGTCATGGCTACCGTCGCGCGTCGCGTCTTCCGCCACTTTTCGGGCCAGAGTCTCGGTCCGCCACAGGTACACGCCCATGTTGACCAGGGCCCGATCCGGACGCCCCGGCATCGGCGCTGGTTGCTCCGGTTTCTCCTGGAACCCGACCACACGTCCCCCCTCCTCGACCTGCATCACGCCCAACTGCCGGGCTTCCTCCAGCGGTCGAGGCATGCAGGCAATCACCAGGTCAGCGCCCGTTTCCTCCTGGCGGGCCAGAAGCTGAGAGTAGTCCATGGCATAGATGTGGTCTCCGGAGAGCAGGAATACGCGGGAGGGGCGCTGCTCTTGCAGGACGAGCAAGTTCTGGAACACCGCATCCGCCGTCCCCGCATACCACCGGTCGGCGAACATCCTCTGCGGCGGCAGCATCTCAATGAATTCGTCCAGCTCCTCCGAGACCAGGGGCAGCCACGCATTGTACACATGTCGGGCCATGGAGGTCGCAGCATACTGAGTCATCAGGTAGATCCGGCGCAGCCCTGAATGCAGGCAGTTACTCAGCGTGAAGTCCATGATCCGGTACACCCCGCCGAACCTCACCGCCGGCTTGGCCCTCACCCGCGTCAGAGGGTATAGCCGCTGACCCTCGCCCCCTGCCAGGACCATCGCCACGGAGTCGCGCAGCAGCCCAGTTATGCTCTCGGTCCTCTGCATCAGCCTTACTCCTGAGCCGGCGACTCCTCCTCCGGTGCCTCCAGACCCCGCTTGGCGAGCGCCTCTCGAATCTTGTTCAGCAGTTCGCTGAGGTCCCCGGACTTCGTCACGTATGACTCAGCGGCCCAGGTCATGAAGTCCTCCTTGTAGGAGGAATAAGCGGTGTTGAGAATCACCGGCAGTTGCCGGTCTATGTCCAGCACCCGTCCCAGGACCTCAATCCCGTCCATGCCAGGCATGGCAATGTCCAGCACCACCAGGTCAATGCCGCCCCTGCTAACGCGGTCTATAGCCTGGGGGCCATTGGCCGCGGTCTCCACCGTGTAACCCGCCAACTCTAGTTCCTGACGGTAGAGCAGCCGTTGATTCTCATCGTCGTCTACAACCAGTATGGTGGGCACAAGTACCCCTCCTTGCTAAGACTCTGCACTACTCACCCGGCTATGCCGGTGGAATCGGGAAGTAGACCGTAAACGTCGTCCCCTGGCTGGGCAGGCTGGATACCTCAATCCGCGCGCCGTGTGCATCCAGAATCTTCCGTGCCAGGGCCAGGCCCAACCCGGTCCCGGTGGGCTTGGTGGTGAAAAAGGTATCGAAGACGAAGCTCAGATCTCCTTGAGGTATCCCACTCCCGGTGTCCGAGACCGCCAACGCCACCGCATTCCCCGCGAGACGCGCGGTCAACGCTAGCAGGCCTCCGTTGGGCATGGCCTCATCAGCATTCTTCACCAGGTTCAGCAGCACCTGGCGGATCTGATTCGCATCCAGGTCCAACTCCGGCAGGTCGGGTTCCGCCTCCCAGCTCAAGTCAATCCCGGCCCTTTCGCGCTGCTCGGCGGTCAACTCCAGCACGCTCTCCACAATAGGCTCGATCCGCGTGCGCTGTACATTGACTCCTTCCGGCCGCGAGAAGTCCAGCACGGTCCGCAGCAGCTCCTCCAGCCGGTCCGCTTCTTCCACAATGATCTTTGCGCTGCGCCGGTTGCGCTCAGTGTCGTGGGGGTCGCGCAGGATGGCTCGCGCGAATCCCCCGATGGTAGACAGTGGATTCCGAATTTCGTGGGTCACCGCCGCGGTTACCGTCCCCACGGTCGCCAGCCGCTCGTTACGCAGTCGGTCCTGCTCCGCCGCCTTCAGCTCCTCGTAGGCTCGAGCCAGCTCCTCCGCCCGTTCTTGGGCCTCGCGGAAGAGCTGTGCGCGCTCCACAGCAAGTGCCGCCTGGTTCGCCAGGGAAGTCAGCAGGTGTGTGTCCGAACCTTTGATCATCTTGTGCGTAATGAAGTTGTCCGCTATGGCCACGCCGATCTGCGTCTCCCCCACCCGCAGGGGCGCCACTACAAACTCATCCGAGTCCATGACCGTGGCGAACTCCGAATTCACCCGAGCGTCGTTGCGCGCATCCGGAACGTACACCGTGTTCCCGCTGACCAGCGCAGACATCGGCAAGTGCTCCACGTCACTCAGCGGCACCACCAGCCGCTCCACCAGATCCGCCAGGGGCCGATCCTGCGGGGGCGGAAGCCGATCGTAGTCCTGCAGAAAGTCCTGTAGCGTCCGGTATCTCCCCGTCACCTCCGACCAGATGGTATGGGCCTGGTGCACGTCTTCGGGCCCCACGGCCATCTCGGCCTTCAGAACTCCCGCCGCGTTGTCCACCAGCATCAGAATCGCCCGGTTGAAACCCAGGCCTACCGCTCCACCCGCGGTCATCCCCGTCAGGATCGCATGGAGCAGCCGCGGCAGATCCAGGGTGCTCAGCATCGCCTGCGAAACTTCCTGCAACAGCGTACGCTCATAGATCTGCCGATAGCGCTCGGAGACATCCTCGATGGAGATCAGCAGGCAAGCTCGGCCCTCCAGCCCCCGACACGGGTCAATGCGGATATTGATGATTCGCTCCGGATGCCCCACACTTTGCTCGCGGAAGCCCGACCACCATACCCGCTCCCCCGTGGTAAGCGTTCCCTGCAGGGCGCGCTCCAGCCCGGCCTCGTCCAACAGCTCCTTGGGAAACACGTCTCGCACACTCTGACCAATGATCTGTTCGCGCGTTACTCCCCGCTGCAGATAATACGCCGGGTTCGCGTGGATGATGCGCAGATCCTCATCTAACACCAGGAGCCGCAAAGGCAGGGCATCAATGACATTTTCAAAGAACTCCTTCAGGTGCAGGTACTCATCCGCCTGCGAGGTCAGTTCCGCCCGCAACTGCATGGCCTGCGTAGCCAGGCGAGTCTGGAGGTCGCGGGCCTGGGCGGCATCCTGGAGCATTGCCAGGAACGCCTCCTGCCCGTCGTAACTGGTACGCACCGCATGTATGGCGACCTGAATCTCGCTTCCATCGGCACGGCGCAAGGGGAAGCTGTCAATGAACAGACTGCCAGCTTCTGCCAGTTGCCTCCGCAAGGCCTCCCGCTGTGTTCGAATGGCCGGCTGAAGCTCCACCAACCTCATCCCTGCCACCTGCTCCGCCGTGTAGCCAAACAGAGCCAGCGTAGCCTGGTTCCATTCGATGACCTGGCCGGTTTCCAGGGAGACCACCACTATGGCGTTCGCCGCCCGCTCGAAAACGGCTTTCCACACGGATGAATTCTGGGCAGGCTTGGTGCCTGACGCGTCGTTCATGGTACTGTGCGGTCCTCGGCGGTCACTGCGCGGTTGCGGCGTCCTCGATCTCTGCACCGGTGCGCAGAAATTCCGCGGCCTTCTCCGGAAGAACAGTGTTAATATAGAACCCCGTGCCCCACTCGAAGCCTGCCGGCTTGGTTAGCCGCGGCAGGAGTTCGACATGCCAGTGGTAATCGCACTGGATTGTGCCCCAGTAATCTGGCCGCCCCGGCCGCGGGATGGGGTTCGGCGCCGTCTGCAGCATCATGTTGTACGGCACATCGTTCATCTCCCCATCGTAGCGCCGCAACACAAACTGCAGCGCATCCACGAAACCCCGCTTCTGCTCCTCGGCCATCAAGGTGAAGTCATGACAATGCTGCAGGGGGAAGATGTGTACTTCGTAAGGGAATCGCGCGGCGAAAGGCGACAGAACCACGAAATCATCGTTGGCATAGATGAAGCGATCCGGCAGGCGCATCTCCTGCTCAATCAAGTCGCAAAAGATGCAGCGTTCTTTGCGCAGGTAATACTCCCGGGCCGCCTTCAGCTTCTGCTTCACGGTCTCCGGTGTGATGCTCAGGGCAATGAGCTGGGAGTGCGGATGTTTCAGCGAGGCCCCCGCTGCTCCCCGGTGATTCCGGAAGACGATGATATGCCGAAAGCGCTTGTCCCCCCGGAGGTCTTTCACCCGCTGAATATAGGTTTCCACGATCAACAGCATGTGCTCCACATCCGCACGGGCGAAGCTGAACTTGTGATCCGGATGCTCGATGATGACTTCATGCGCCCCTACCCCTCGCGTCCAGTCCAGCAGCCCGATACCGTGGTGTGTGGTATCCCCCTCCGTGATCACCGCCGGGTACATGTTAGGAACCACTCGCACCTTCCACCCCGGGGTGTTGACCCCGCCACCCCCGGGGCGCACGGCATATACCTCCGGCGGCGTGCGATCCTCATTTCCTTCATCAAAGGGACAGAACTTCCCCTTATCTTCCTCCTCCGGCGGAAAATCAGTGGGCCGCTTTCCCCGGTCAGCAATGATTACCCAACGCTCCAGAATGGGATCCTTGCGAAGTTGTGGCTTGAATTCTTCACTGGCATTAGTGGGTAGGTCAGACATGGCATCCCCTTACTGCGGTTGGCCCGGCCCGGGCGAACACCCCTGCCGAGCAAGCATTCGCCTTCGCCATCGCGCCGCTCAAGTCCTTTACGTCTTGCGCAGCGGTCACTTACGCCTGATTCTCCGCTCTTTCGTAGAGCTTCCGACTGGGCACCAGAGGCACCCCCACACCGCTCCGGCGCGGGGCCTCGTCTAGTCAGACGTACTACGTCAACCCGTAAGTTCATTCACGCGCTCTCCTGCGGCCTGCAGCCCCAACCACCCCACGCGAGCCTCCCCGCTTGACTCTCCTCCGCATTTCTCGCATAATCGCCCTGCCCATGAACGCATCTGTCCCGGCCCCGGCCCCCGCCCTCGAGCAGGTCCGCTACCAGATTGGCATCTGGTCCTCGCTGCGTGAGTTGGCCAGTCACTGGGAGTTGATCCGTGGCCTGATCATCCGGGACCTGAAGGTCCGCTATCGCAACTCCGTCCTGGGTTTCTTCTGGTCCATGCTTACCCCCATTCTCCAGATGGCGATCCTGGCCTTCGTAGTCAAGTTCGCCATGCAGGTGCCCATTGAGAATCTGACGGTCAAGCTGCTAACGGGCATCATCGCGTGGCACTTCTTCGAGAACGGTCTCCAGGATTGCGCCGATTGCGTGCTCAATAACCGGGACTTGGTCAAGAAGATCTACTTCCCGCGGGCGGCGTTGCCAATCGCCGTGGTAATAGGTAATCTCATTCACTTCCTGCTTTCCCTGGTGGTGCTGCTGATCTGGCTGGCCGCCGTCGGTGATACCCCCCACCGCTACTTCTTATACCTCTTCCCCCTGATCATACTCCAGACCCTCCTGATAGCCGGACTGGGTCTGATGCTCGCCGCGCTCCACACCTTCTATCATGACATCAAGTTCATCATCATCCAGCTCCTGCGCGTCTTCTTCTTCCTGACTCCCGTGATGTATACCGCCGACCTGCTGGCCGGAAAGCTGCACCTCACTCTCCCCCAATGGGCTTTCACCCTGTACATGCTCAATCCCATGGCCACGCTGATTGAGTCCTATCGCACCACCCTGATAGGTCACCAATCCCCGCAGTGGGTCTTCTTCCTGCCCGTCGCCGTGATCTGCCTCGTGATGTTCATCGTGGGCTATCACCTGTACCTCAAGCTGGCCTGGCGTTTTGCGGAGGCGATCTGAGTGCAGCCTCCGGCGCCCGTTGTCATCCGCACGGTGAACCTGACCAAGCGCTTCAGCCTGGTTCGTGACCGGCCCCAGCGCTTGAAGGACCTTATCATCTCCAGGCTGAGCTTCCGCCGCGCTGAACCCGAGGAATTCGCAGCCCTCAACCGCCTCAACCTGGAGATACACCAGGGGGAGTCGGTAGGCATCATCGGTCCCAATGGCTCGGGCAAGTCCACGCTGCTGGGAATCATCGCCAAGGTTTTGCAGCCCACCGAGGGCGAGGTCTGGGTGGCCGGGCGCGTTGCCGTCCTACTGGAGGTGGGCGCGGCCTTCCATCCTGACCTCACCGGCGAGGAGAACGTGCATCTCACCGCAGCCATTACCGGCATTCCTCGGCGCAAGGTCAACCTCGTACTCGACGAGATCTTCGCCTTCGCCGAGTTGGAGGAGTTCCGGGACATGCCGGTGCGCACCTACTCCAGCGGGATGCTGCTGCGTCTGGGCTTTGCCACCGCCACCCACCTAGACCCCGACATTCTGCTAGTGGACGAGGCCCTGGCAGTCGGCGACGAGCGCTTCCAGCGCAAGTGCTATGCCTGGCTGGAGGAACACGCCACACGTGGCCAGACCCTCGGGCTGGTCTCCCATGACCTGGAGCAGGTAAGCCGCATCTGCCGCCGGGCCATCTGGCTCGAGCGCGGACGGGTGATGCGAGACGGTCCGGCTTCCGAGGTACTGGAGGTCTACCGCCGCTCGGAATCCTACCGCAATCACCTCGCCAGGTCGGGACTCTAACTGCCTGCCGCCAATCACACGCCTCAGACCGATGAATCCACCTACTGGCCCCCTCACGGATCATTTCTCCGACACCATCGTCGCTATCTCCACCCCACCGGGGATAAGTGGGATCGGTATCGTGCGCCTGAGCGGTCCCCGGGCCGCGGAGATTGCCGCCTCCGTCTTCCGCCCGGCCCATCCTCGGAAAGCGGTCGCCGAGCAACCCACTTACTCACTTCTCTACGGCCACGTGATGGACGGCGAGGAGCGAGTGGACGAGGCCCTACTGACGGTCATGCGCGCCCCGCACACCTACACCACCCAGGACGTGGTGGAGATCAACTGCCACGGCGGGCTGATTCCCTTGCGCCGCACGCTCAGCCTATGCCTGGACGCCGGGGCCCGCCTGGCCGATCCGGGCGAGTTCACGCAGCGCGCCTTCTTCTTCGGACGGATTGATCTCGCCCAGGCCGAGGCGGTGGCGGACCTGATCACCGCCCGCACCGCAGAGGCCGCCCGGGCCGCCCTCTCGCAACTTGGCGGACGCCTTTCCGCGGAGATCGAGCGCCTGCGGCAGGCCCTGGTTAACGTGCTCGCCGAGCTGGAGGCGCAACTGGACTTCGGCGAGGATCTCGAACCGCATGCCGAGCCGGCTGCTCCGACACCTCCCCTATCTAGGGGAGGTCCGCCCCCGCAGGGGGCGGGGTGGGGTCCGCGCCTCGCGTCTCTGGCCTCCGAGGTTGCCGCTCTCCTGGCGACCGCTGCCCAGGGCAAGCTACTGCGGCAGGGCGCCCGCGTAGCCCTCGCCGGACGGCCCAACGTAGGCAAGTCCAGCCTGATGAATGCTCTCCTCGGCGAGGAGCGCATGATCGTCACCGCCATCCCCGGCACCACCCGCGACACGGTAGAAGAGAGCCTGAACCTCCAGGGGGTGCCAGTGGTCCTGGTGGACACCGCAGGGCTGCGCGAGGTCAAAGACGAGGTCGAGCAAGCCGGGGTGGACCGCGCCCGCCAGGCCCTGAACGAAGCAGACGTGATCCTCCTATTACTCGACCGCTCCGCACCGCTTCAATCTGAGGACGAGGACCTGCTCGAGACCCTGGCGGGCCCGCGAACGCTTGTGGTCCTGAACAAGTGCGATCTCCCGCCTGCCTCGCCCTCGTTCCCTCTCTACGAAGCAGACAGGGAGAATCCGGTGGAGATCTCTGCTCTGACCCACGCTGGCCTGGATCGCCTGCGCGGGGCGATCGCCGAGCGCATCGGCCTCGCCGGCGAGCACGCCGCAGAGATAATCGTTACCAATGCGCGTCATCAGCAGGCCCTGGAGCACGCTCTCATCTCGCTGCAGCGGGCTCAATCCAGCGCACAGGCAGGAGCGACGGAGGAGTACCTCGCCGAGGACCTCCGCGCCGCGCTCTCCTCGCTGGGTCAAATCACCGGCGCCACCAGCCCGGAGGAGATCGTGAATCAAATCTTCGCTCTCTTCTGCGTAGGGAAGTGACAGGGCCTTCACATCCCCTCCACCACATGGTAAGCTCTCCAGGACGTCTTCAGTCCTGCCACCCGGAGGCACTCGCCCATGATCCTCTACCTCGCCATGTATGACTCAGATGACGACTACCTCAAGCAGGCCCCCAACCTGCTGCGCCACAAGCTTCGCTTCGAAGCCGCCTCCGGCATGCCCTGCCTGATCCGGCGTTACACCGAGGTGACGCCCGCGGCCGTGGCCCGGTATCCCTTCCGAGCCCTCGTCATCAGCGGTTTTGCCACGGGGTTTGACCAGCTCGACCGGCCCGGCTTGCTCGGAATCTGCGACCTCCTCCACAGCACCAGCCTCCCCGTCCTCGGCCTCTGCGGGGGACACCAGCTTATTGCTGTGGCCTTCAACAACGACTTTCCCCAGATCGAGCCTCTGGAAGATGCACCGATGCGCCAACTGCGCCCCGGAGAGCCCGACTTCTCTCCCGACTATCATCCCGGCTGGTATACGGAGACCGGCATGCAGTCCGTACGCCTCCTGGAGCCTGCGGACCCGCTGTTTGCGGGTCTGCCCGAGACCCTCATGGTCCTGGAGAGCCACTACTGCGAGGTCAAGCGTCTCCCACCGGGCTTCCAGCTCCTGGCCACTAACGACAACTGCCAAGTACAGGCCATGCGTCACGCCGAGCGCCCGATCTACGGCACGCAATTCCACCCCGAGGCCTACACCGAACACTACTCTGATGGCCGTCGGCTACTCGAGAACTTCTTCGCTATGGCGAACGCCGAGAGCGCCGGTGGAGTGCTATAATCAGGCGGTCACCCATGTCCATGCATCCCTACCATCTCCGGGTACTGTGCCTTTCTTCCCGTGACGAGGCGCAAAAGGAGTTAGCGCGGCTCGGCGTGCGCTCGCCTGCCGATCAATGGATGGCAGATAAGCTTACCGCACTCCCCCTCCGTGCCGAGGACCTCGACGGCCGCGCCGCCGCCTTGCTCAAGCAGGAATTGCTTGCTCTGGGTGGCGATTGCGCTGTTCACCAACAGGTCGCGGCTTTTGACCGCACTCCGCGACCAGTGATTCTCCTGGGCACCCGGCGCATCTACCGCCGCCTCATACCCAGACTCAAGCAGCAGCCCTTCGGACTTGCTGCCCTCGGCCAGGGGTTGGCGCAACTCCTGGCCCGGTATGAGCAGTTGCCTCCCCCGATCCATACCGCGCACGGCGTGCTGTCCTTTGAGCGCCCCCTGGTCATGGGGATCATCAACATGACCGAAGGCTCCTTCTCCGGAGATGGCCTCGGCGAGGATGTGGCCGCGGCGGTGGCACAGGGCCAGGCCTTCGCCCAGGCCGGCGCGGACCTGCTAGATGTTGGCGGAGAGTCCACCCGTCCCGGTGCGCCGGAGGTCGAGGAGGAAGAAGAGTTGCGGCGAGTTATTCCGCCCCTGCGCGCTCTCCGTACAGAGGTCAGCCTACCCTTCTCCGTAGACACGCGCCGGGCCCGCGTCGCTCGCGAGGCCGTAGCCGCCGGCGCCGACCTGATCAACGACATCTGGGCGCTCCGCCAGCCGGAGATGCTGGAGACTGCCGCCGAGTTGGGGGTCCCCGTATGTCTCATGCACATGCAGGGCACCCCCCAGACCATGCAACACGATCCTCGTTACGAGGATGTTATGAGCGAAATCTACAGCTTCCTCGCTGCGCGTCTCGAGGCAGCGGTGGAGGCCGGGGTGCCAGAGGAGCACCTTCTCGTGGATCCCGGCCTGGGCTTTGGCAAGCTCTCGGAGCACAACCTGGAGATCCTGCGGCGACTGCGTGAGTTCCGCTCCTTGGGGCGCCCGGTACTGATCGGCCCCTCGCGCAAGGCCACTATCGGGAAGATTCTTGACAAGCCAGTGGAGGAGCGCCAATGGGGCACCGCGGCCATGGTAGCTTTGGGGGTGGCAAATGGAGCGAACATCATCCGGGTCCACGACGTGGAGGAGATGGTGCAGGTGGTCAGGGTAGCGGATGCTATAATGAGGGGGCAGTGGTGAGTCGCAAGACCGCCTCCGAAGAACGTCGCAAGTCGGAGGTGCGCCGCCAGGCCCTGCGAGCACGCGACGCTCTTGCCCCCGCTGAGCGTACCGACAAGAGCCGCATCATCTGGACCCGCGTCGTGCAGGCCTGGGAGTTCCAGCAGGCGGAGACCGTGCTGGCATACGCTCATTTCCGCTCGGAGGTGAAGACTGACTTGCTGCTCCGCTCCGTTTTGGAGTCAGGCAAGCGCCTGATCCTTCCCCGCGTTAACCGCAACCGCCATGAGCTGGATCTTTACCTGATCACAGACCCCGAACGCCAACTTGCGCCCGGCGCCTGGGACATTCCGGAGCCGGTCCCCGCCCTGTGCACCCCGGTGGCGCTTGACGAGATTGAGTGCGTGATTGCGCCCGGCGTGGCCTTTGATCCCTGGGGCGGCCGCACCGGCTATGGCGGCGGCTACTACGATCGCCTGCTTAACGCCCTCTCCCCTGAGCAGGCACGCGTTTGTCTGGGCCTGGCCTTCGAGGCCCAAATCTTCTACGAGGTCCCGCGCGGCCTCTTCGACGCTCACGTCGGCGCCCTCGCCACCGAGTTGCGCTTGGTCGAGAACCGCTAGAGACCACTCCAGCCAAGTGATAGGGCGTCGGTTGACTCGCTGCCTGCTACACCCCGATTCCGGGTCCCGCTAGACCTTTCCCTCCACGCAGGAAATGTCGAGTTTGGAGCGAATAGTGGTCCCAACAGACACCGAGGACCCTTTTATGCCCTCCACCGACTGCATCCGCATCCAGAACATGACTTTCTACGGCTACCACGGGGTGGACGCAGAGGAACGCCGCCTCGGCGGTCGTTTCTCGCTGGATGTGGAGTTGTACCTGGACCTGGAGCCCGCCGGCGCCACGGATGACCTGAGCCTCACCGTTAACTACCAGGCCGTCTACGATCTGGTGCGCCGGGTGCACGATGCGCACCCCTATCAGCTCTTGGAGGCCCTCGCGCACGATGTGGCCCAGGCGCTCCTCAAGGAATTCCCGATGGAGGAGGTAGTGGTACGCGTGCGCAAGCACAGCGTCCCCCTGCAGGGGCTGATTGACTACGCCGAGGTCGAGATTCGTCGCTCGGCCCACTAGTCCAGGCTTCCCGGTCGGTACCCGTGTTCCATCCCTAAGGAGAGTGACGCCCCATGACCGGTCAGGAGATTCGCGCCGCTGAACTGAACCCTGAGCAGTTCATTGCCACTCAAGTGGCAGCCATTCAGGAGGCCGTTGTTGAGGGGCGGGCAATCAACGCCCTCTCTGGCGGAGTGGACTCCTCAGTCGTCACCCTGCTCGGACACCGGGCGCTGGGGGACCGTCTGCTCACCTACTTCATCGAGAATGGCCTCATGCGCGACGGCGAGGCCCAGCAGATCGTCGAAAGCTTCGCGGCGCTGGGTGTGCGGGTCGAGGTGGTGCAGGCCCAGGACCAGTTCTTTGCTGCCCTGCGCGGACTCACCGATCCTGAGGAGAAGCGCGAAGCCATCACCCAGACTTTCTACCGGGACGTCTTTGGCCGGCTGGTACGGGAGAGCGGCGCCCGCTTCCTGCTGCAGGGGACCATCCTCACCGATGTGGACGAGACCGTTGCCGGGATCAAGCGCCAGCACAATGTCTTTGAGCAACTGGGCATAGACCCTCAGGAGACCTTCGGCTACCGCATTCTGGAACCCCTGATTCAGCTCCGCAAGGACGGCGTCCGCAAGATGGGAGAGGCCCTGGGGCTGCCCGCGGAACTCTTCCAGCGCATTCCCTTCCCCGGCCCTGCGCTGGCCGCGCGGGTCATTGGCGAGGTCACGCCAGAAAAGGTGGCCCTGGTCCGCCAGGCCACAGCTATCGTGGAGGAGGAACTATCCGCGACCGGGGCCTTCCAGTACATGGCTATCCTACATGAGGATCGCGTTACCGGCTCGCGCGAGGGCCGACGCGAGTTTGGCCACCAGATCGAGGTGCGCTGCTGGGACAGCACGGATGCCCGCACCGCCACTCCCACCCAGGTAGGCTGGGCAATCCTGGAACGCCTGGGCCAGCGGCTGGTCACCGAAGTCCCGGGAGTGGTCAGCGCCACCTATGGCATTGCCCCTAAACCCCCCTCGACCATGGAAGTCATCTGACGGCCTCCTTGGAGTTCGGTAGAGGTCTCCGGCTGCCTCTCGCTCGCCTGGCGGAGCAAGGGTTAGACTGCACCGTCCAGATTCCTCCCCTACGGCCAGGACTTTCGCGCCCCGTTCCTTCCTCCGGGAGGACTTTTCACCGCTGAGACGAACTGTGCCACGTCTTTCTCCGCCCCTGCCCCCGGCGGCCAGGTCCTCCTCAGGGCGGGAACGGAGACGGGGAGACAGTGGCGGCCACCACGCTCTCCGCCAATATGTCCTCCTAGGAGAGTAATGTATGCGACTCTATCACGCCAAACAGCTTGCCCCTCCGGCCCGCGAGGCCGTGGCCGTTCTGTCCCGTTTTGCCGCTGCTCAGACCGAGCAGCCGGTACCCAAGAGCGCCACGCTTGACACACCGCATATTCTGGTGCTTGGCGAAGCGACCCCGAGCGTAGCCGCTTCCCATGCGAAAAGGATTAAACATGACGGCTATCTGGTCCTGCCCCGGGCAGAGGGGATAGCTCTGGTGGCGACCAGCCCCAAGGGTTTGCTTAACGCCGTCTACGGCTACCTGGCCTTCTGCGGTGTGCGCTGGCCCAAACCCGGCGTTGAGCTTCTGCCCGCTCCCGGCAAGCTCCCGCGCCCGGACAAGCCCCTCCTGCGCAATCCGGACTACCCCGGCCGAGGGGTGTTTCACTCCAACCACGGCGACTGGCCACAGTGGGCCGAGTTCTACGCCCGCCTGGGCTTCAATAACATCGGCATCCACAGCAGCCCCACGGAGTGGCGCGACATGCTCAAGGTGGCCGAACGCTTCGGCCTGGAGTTGCAGATCGGCGGGCATGGCCTCTCGGCATTGCTGCCACGGAGCGAGTTCGAAGAGCATCCCGAGTACTTCCGCGCCCTGCAGCCACCCGACTTCGACCGCAGACGCATGTCCGACTCGAACCTGTGCCCGGGTAACAATCGCGCTCTGGACATAGTCCGGGCCGGCGCCAAGCGCTATGTCCGCCGGTTTCCGGGGGCTATGGCCTACCACCTGTGGGCCGATGACCTCCCCGCCGGCGGCTGGTGCCATTGCTCGCACTGCATGGGCCTCACCCCCCAGGATCAGGCCGTGGTCGCGGGCAATGCCGTCGCCGAGGGGGTGTGCGCTACTGATCCCTCGGCACTCACGGCGCATCTCATCTACCACGACACCATCGAGCCCCCCTGCCTGGCCAAGCCCCACCCCCGCCTGTCCCCACTCTATGCCCCCCGCGAGCGCTGCTACGGTCACGCCCTCAACGACCCAGCCTGCGCTCGCAACCGCTATTTCGCCCGCAACCTGGAGGCGGTCCTGGACTGGTTCGACCATCGCGAGTGGTTGCTCTTTGAGTACTACTCTGACTACATCCTCTTCCGCGGTATGCTGCCGGTTATCCCGGAAGTCATCGCCCAGGACCTGCGCTACTATCGCTCCCTGGGCCTCAACACGGCTCAGCACCTGTTTGTGGGCTCCGGCGTAGGGCTCCAGCTCAACATGCACGTGCACGCGGCGCTCTGCTGGGATCTCAACTCTGACCCCAGGGAAGCCCTGCGCAACCTCAGCCGCGACGTCCCCGGTCTGATCGGCGCCTGGAGGAAGCAGGCCCGCGCCTCGCGGCGCTGGCTGGATATCTCCGACTGGCCCATTAGTCGCTACTTCGACTATCGCTTCCTGCTGGATATGCCCGCCAAGATTGCAGCGCCCTATCGGCGGGGGTTGCTGAAGGCAGCTCAGGAGATGGAGACCGCAGCAGCGAGCCTCCCCTCGGAGTTGCCCGCCTGGGCGGAGGGTGAACGCTGGTCCTTGCTGTCCAGTGCCGCTATCTGCCGACAGATGGAGCCACAGGCTCGGCTCCTGCAACTCCTGGGAGAGATGCTGGGGGGCCGGGACCGTCTGAAGGAGGCCAAGGCCGCCTACCGGGAGACACTCAAGCAGGGAACAGCGATCGCGAAGGTCTTCCAGCAAGCGGGAGCAGACAAGGTGTACTTCTTCGCACTGGAGCGAATGATGGAGCAGATCTGGGCGGAGAAGATGGATACTCTCCGTGCACCCAGCTTCCAGTGCTGAGCCATGCTGCCTCGCCCAACTAGGCGCGGTGGGAGCTGTAGGGGCGGCTTTCCGGCGTCTGCGTCGGATTGCCGCCCGCTCACCAGCCCCTAGGCTTTCACCAGAGCTGGTGCTTTCCGCTCACCCGGCGAACGGGCGGCTTTTCCACCCCGCGCAAGCACCGGGCGAAAAAGCCGCCCCTACGCAGAAGCGGCCTGCTGCTCGCTCCGAAATCCACCCCTGCAGTTAGGCGAGACGGGCGTCTTCTGCGGCAACGCCGTCCCGCACGACCGCGCACAGTGCTGCCTGGAAGGCTTGCGGGTTCGGCACCTGCAGTGCGTTTCGTCCAAACACCACGCCTCCCGCGCCGGCCTTAGTCTCTGCCTCCGCCAGCTTCAGTGCGTCCAGCTCCGTGGGGAGCTTCTCCGCACCCAGGCCCAGCACCGGCACCGGGCAGGTCCCGGTCACGGCGGCGAAGTCTTCCGTGTAGAAGGTCTTGATCGCGTCCGCGCCCAGCTCCGCCACAATCCGGCTCCCGATGCGCACGTCTTCGTGCAGCTCCGTTGAAGTCATCTCGGTGTGCCCGGTAGGGAAGTACTCCCCAATCACCGGAATCCCCAGGCGATGGGCCTCGGTCGTCAGTTGGCTGAAGACCTCCACGTTCCGCGCGTCGCGCTCCTCGCTGCCGGTCTGCAGCGTCAGCGAGACTAGCGCAATGTCCATCCCCTCGCGCAGCGCTTCCTCCACGCCATACGAGTACACGCTCTGCGCCTCGCGGTAGCCCCAGTGAAAACAGTACACTGTGTTCCAGTTTAGCCTCACGACAACCAGCGGCCCGCGCGGTCCCACAAAGGCTTCAGCGCAATGTCGTAACATCCCCGGCGCCAGCAACACACCATCCACCACCGGGTTGACCTTGCGTGCCGTCTCCGGCAAATCCTCCATGCCCGCGATGGGGCCATCGAACAGGCCGTGGTCCACGGCAATGATTACGGCCCGCCCGCCGCCAAACAGTCTTTTCAGTCTAAGCTCCCGCCCGTCCATGATGACGTTCCCTTCAGTGCAGCAACATCTCTCCTTCAGGCTAGTTCCCGCCCCTGAAGGCAAACCCTCCCCTTCATGCCCGGACCAGCAACCCCGCTCTGGAGCCCCCCACCTCTGTCTCAGCGTATCCGTATGGGATGGACCAGCGCGCCGATTCTCTGATAAGATGACTCTGGACCCTTTCAGGGATGAACCTCTGCTGCTCCGAGGACGTCCTGATAGCGTCTTTGCGTCTTGTACAGAAGGAGGACATCTTGGTGCTTGCTCAAGGACGCGGCCAGGGGTCTGTGAGGCCTGCGGCGAAACGTGCTTTCACGCTGATTGAACTGCTGGTCGTGATCGCCATCATCGCCATACTGGCGGCGATACTCATGCCCGTCTTTGCGAGAGCTCGCGCCAAAGCTCAACAGGCCTCCTGCCTCTCCAACCTGCACCAGATGGGTCTGGCCCTGCAGATGTACGTCCAGGACTACGACCAGGTGCTCCCCCCGGCCATCAGCGGCCCGGACATGGCCCACCTGGTCACCACCATGGACCTACTCCAGCCCTATGAGCGCAACACGCAGATCACGCTCTGCATGATGGACGCCAAGCCCGGCTCGGTGGACTACAGCGCCTGGGGACTCAGCCGCTATTCTTACGGCTGGAACGGTAGGATCTTCGCGCATCGCTTGCCGATGCCCTCGCCGCCCGGCCCGCCCCTCGCCCCGGTGCTCTCCATGGAGGCGGTGCCCTATCCTTGCGACACCACCGCCTTCTATGACGGCCTGACCCCTCCAGGACCCGCCCCCCTGCCCCAACCTGACGCCCGCCACCAGGAGGGGGTTAACGTCGTCTTCGTGGACGGGCATGCCAAGTGGAATCCTGCGGCCTCCCCTCCGCCCGGGTGTACCTCCCTGAGCTACCACAACCTGCCCCACTAGCCCCTGGTCTACTTCACGCTCACCTTTAACTCGCCCGTCGTGCCGGATACCAACTCCGTCACCCGCACCGTATACCGGCCCGGCTCGGCATTGAAGGCCACCGGCCAGCGCAGCCCCAGGGAGCGCGTACGGCTCATGACGAAGTCCCGATGGGCCTCCAGGCTCTTTCCGGTGGGGT
>JAAYIR010000159.1 GCA_012523355.1 candidate division WS1 bacterium | reverse complement strand
TTAACGCCGAAGACGGCAACCGTATCGCCCTCGGAGGCAACCACCACCGTGACCGGCTGGAAGGCCCGGCGGACAGGATGGTAGGCGAGGTGGCGGCGTCGGTAGTAGTCTACAATGCTCCAGTTGTGCGTACAGGGCCAGGAGTCATTGTACGACCAGAAGATGGCGGAGGCGCTGCTGAACATGCGGCGGCGGTAATTGCTGATGTACTCGACGAGGCCTTCGGCCTGAATGAGGCCGCTGGCGAAGGCGTAGTCGTCGAGCCCCAGATTCTCGGGGTTGAGCCCGGTCCACTCCTCCACATTACCATAGGCGTAGCCCAGCAGGCCGGGCTGGGGGCCACGGGCGGCGAAGGGGTTGTCGTGATGATCCCAGCTCGGAGACCACAGGTACTGCTCGTTATCCGGTAAGAAACTGCGCAGAGTAGCCGGAGAGGAGGCGCCGATGACGCCCCCCTCATTGGGGAAGCGGTCCACGAACTCGCGATACTTCCAGAAAGCCGCGGCCGGCTCCGAGCCCATGGACACGCTCCACGGGTGCTGGTCGCCGACGGTGGGGTCATTAGGGAACTTGTAGTCGGGCGAGTACGGTGAGCTGATCCAGTAGGCGACGTGAGGAGCCTCGGCTAGTGCGATGCGAGGCAGGTCAAGATGGAAAATGGGGTAATGCGGGTTGGCCTTGGGTTGGTGAGCGTAGCCCCAGCCCCAGTCGCCCCATTCGATCTCGTTATTACCGCACCACGCTACGAGCGAGGGATGGTGCGCCATATCACGCAGGGCCCAGGTAACCTCGCGACGGACCTCGGCGCGGAACTGGGGGTCGTCGCCGGGGTACTGGGCGCAGGCGAAGAGCAGGTCATGCCAGACCATTAGCCCCAGCTCGTCGCAGGCTTCAAGGAGGGCATGGTCGGCCAGCAACGCGCCGCCCCAGATGCGGAGCATGTTGAAATTGGCCGCGGCGGCGAGGCAGGCCAACTCGCGATAGCGCTCCGGGGTCATAGTGCTGTAGAGGGCATCGGCAGGACACCAGTTGCCGCCCTTGCAGAAGAGGGGGCGGTTGTTGACCTTCAGGATGAAGTAGCGCCCCTCAACCGGGTGCGGGGACTGGTCAATGAGCACGCGGCGGACGCCGGTGCGGCGGGTGAGGGACTGGGTTTCGCCGCCGCTCTCCAGGTTGACTTCGACGGTATAAAGGAACTGCTCACCGTGGCCGACCGGCCACCACAGGCGAGGGTTCTCCATCTCGAGGGCGACTTCATGACGGCTAAGGCCCGGAGCTAACTCCACCTCCTGACTGACCTCCTGGCCGGTCTCGGCGATCCGGGCGCGAAGCATCCCGGTGACCGGCGTTTCTGTGAGACCCTCGACGCTCACCCGCACGACCATGGTGGCCCGAGCGAGGTCTTCGGAGGGCAGCGCAAATACAGTAACCTCATCCAGGCGGGGAGTGTCGCGCCATTCGAGGGTCACGTCACCCAAGATACCCAGGTTGGCCAGGCGCGGATTCCAGTCCCAGCCGAACTGGTACTGGGGCCGACGTTGCCAATGGCGCTTGGTAAGGAAATCAATCTCGGAGGTCACATAGGCCTCTGCGGACTTCTCGGAGAGCTCATGCATCCCGCTGCTGACCCGCACCACCAGAGAGTTTTCGCCAGGTTGAAGCTTGCCGGTAACCTCCAGGCGCGCGGGAGTGTGCGCGTTGGCATGCTGCCCAATCTCCTCCCCGTTAAGCCAGACCCTAGTCTGGAACTCCAGGCGCTGAAAGACGAGCCAGGCGTGCTGAGCCGCGGCCTCAGCGGGGACGGTGAAGGTGTGACGGTAGACCCAGAACTGCTCTTCGATCCAGCGGGCGCGCAGCGAGTTAAGGCCGAAGTAGGGGTCCTCCAGCAATCC
>JAAYIR010000158.1 GCA_012523355.1 candidate division WS1 bacterium | reverse complement strand
GCAGGTGGAGCAGCACACGTATGTTCTACATGGGGGCCAGATGTACCTGCGGCGAGAACCGCTCAATATCTCTCAGGACCGGTAGTGAGACAGCCGGCAGGTCCCGAAGAGAGGTCAGGGGCTAGAGGGACTGTGGGCGAGCGGCGAACGGCACGACTGGCTCGCGTCCCGTTTAGTATACACACCGTCCAGCGCCAATGCCGTCAGGCATGAGAGAAAAGATACGAATTGTTTACATGTTCGGCGTCTGTGCCTAGCGGGAAGAGCCCAGGTAGGCCGCGGGGCGCAGAACCAGGACCCCCTGCACGCGGTGCCCATAGTAAGAGCCAAAATGGCGCAGGTCGCCGGTGAGCAGATGGGTCGCGCCGGCAGCCGCCGCGGCCAGGAAAATGAGCCGATCCTCCGGCGGTAGCTCCAGGGGGCAGGATAATTCCCCCGGCTGCGGGACGATCTCTACCTGTCGCACCAGCCGGGCCAGGCGGCGCTGCTGGGTGGGGGTATCCAGGTTGCGGCGGGCCTCCTCGACCGCCTGACCCGAGGTCAACAGCAGACAGCGGCCCTCCGCGGCCTGCGCCCAGAGCCGGCGCAGACCCGGGCTGCCATATGCCGCGGAGAAGAGCACGTTGGCGTCGAGGAAGACGCGGTCCATGAGCGCGACCTAACGATCCTCACCGCGCGGGGCGGCGAAGTCGGCAGGGTCCAGGCCCAGGGCGCGGACCTGCTTCTCCGCCCAGGCGCGATCCTCGGCGTCCACCGCGTTGGCCAGGAGCAGCTCGGCCTTGCGCTCCGGGGTATAGGTCTCCACCGGGAGCGCGACCACCGGGCGTAACAAGATACCCTCCTCCCGGGGCTCGACCGCGACCAGACTGCCTTCCTCCAGACGATAACGACGGCGCAGACCGGCGGGGATGACCAGCACGCCGCGCTTCCCCACTTTTCCGTATTCATTGGATTGGCTCATATCTGATATTCAGAATATCCGATAGTTGGAGGAAAGTCAAGCCGCGAGATCGGTAAGCTGGAGGTCGGTGGGGGAGAGGCAGTCACCGGAAGCGAGGAGCGTGGCACGCCAGAGGACATTATGCAATTCACGGAGGTTGCCGGGCCAGGAGTGCCCGGACAGGTGGCGCCGGGCGGCGGGCGCCAACGCCAGGGAGGGCCGCCCCAGCTCCAGCGCAAAACGGGCCAGGAAGTGAGCGCTGAAAGGCTCCAGGTCCTCGGGGCGCTCGCGGAGCGGCGGGAGCTGTAGCCGGATCACGTTCAGGCGCCAGAAGAGGTCCTCCCGGAAGCGGCCCTCGGCTACCAGGCGGGGCAGGTCCTGGTGGGTGGCGACCAGCACGCGGACGTCGGCCTGCCGCTCTCCGGCGCCGCCCAGGCGGCGGAAACTGCCGTCGTTGAGGAAACGCAGCAGCTTGACCTGCAGGGCCGGGCTCATCTCGCCGATCTCGTCGAGGAACAGGGTGCCGGCATCGGCGGCCTCACACAGGCCGGGCTGGGCGGAGGCGGCGGAGGTGAAGGCGCCCTTCTCGTGCCCGAAGAGTTCGCTCTCCAGTAAGTCGTCAGGTAAGGCCCCGCAGTTGAGCGTGACGAAAGGCTGGCTGGCCCGGTCGCTGAGGAAATGCAAAGCCCGGGCCAGGTACTCCTTGCCGGTGCCGGTCTCCCCGCTGATGACCACCGGCGCACGACTGCGAGCCACGCGGGCCGCGGTGACGTAGGCCTCCCGGGCCCGGAGATTGCGGCTGAGCACATGGGAGAAGTGGTACTGCGTCTCCAGGCGGCGCCAGAGGTAATCATGCCCCAGGCTCTCTCCGCGCAGAGCGGCCTCGATATGCGCCAGCAGAACCTCCGGCGCGGTGGTGCGGGGGAGGTAATCGTGGGCCTGGTGAGCCAGGGCGGCAATAGCCCCCTCCAGGGAAGGCCGGGCTACCAGGAAGAGCGCGGGAATCGGCCGAGGCGGCTGGCGCAAGGCCTGAAGCAGGGCCGGGGCCTGGGAATCGGAGGGGTCGAGATCCAGGAGCAAGAGATCACAGCCGCGGGCGCGCTGCAGCGCCTCCGCGCTGGTGGCCACTCCGGTGCAGGCATGGCCGGCAGGCTGGAGCAGGCGCGAGAGCGTGCGGCGGGCGTTGGGGTCGGGGTCCAGGATTAGTATGATTGGCTTTCGGTGGGTGGCGGACAAGCTAGAATTCCCCCCGTCTGTATGT
>JAAYIR010000157.1 GCA_012523355.1 candidate division WS1 bacterium | reverse complement strand
GCGCCAGGAAGACGAAATCGCCCACGCCCATGCCCGCCAGCATGGCCAGACCCGCCGCCCCCTCCGGCCCGGCTGCGGAACCGGCCTCCGGCAAGCCCACCGAAAACCGCTCCACCAGCTCCGGCGCTACCTCCAGGGCCTTGCCGGTGGGCCCCAGGAACACCGTAAACATGTCAGCCAGGATTGCCACCAGGCCCACGGGCAGGAGGATATTGGGTTCCCGTAGGACACGGGAGAGTAACCGCCCGCACATCACGCACAGCAGTACGAACAGGAGATTGATGAGGGGATACACATAGAGGCGCACCACCGGCCCCAGGGAGCCCAGGTGTATCAGGACCGGCCAGACCACCACCGCGGCCAGGGCGATGAGTGTCTCGCCTCGGGCCGTCAGGGGGCACGGCGCCAGTTGTGCGATCCACAACACAGCCAGGGTCGTGAAGAGGAGGGTGACGGCAACGGAGAGGAGATGATTGGCGACGAGCGATCCGGCGTCAATGGAGGGCGCGAGCGCCGGAAGCAGATACAGCACCGCGGCCGTGGCGAGCAGGTCCGCGATACGGCGGGGCGGCAGGGAGGAGACAGCCGTAGCGTCCGGCTGCTCACTCACTCTCCACGACCTCCACCAGCTCACCACCACTGATCTCGTGCTTCACCAGACGCCGGCAGGGGTCAAAGTGCATGGTTAAGCGCACTAGCTCCTGGCACTTCTCCCCCAGCAGCTCTTTCTGCAACAGATACCCGGTGATCTCCGGCTCCTCGCCCTCGGAGTCGGCTTCGTACTGCTCCTGGAGCGCGTGCGCCTTCTCCACGCGGGTGGCGATCTCTTCTCCACAGTGGGCGCAGCGGACTTTGATGACTAACGCCGGAGCGGTTCCGTTGCTATCCTCGCACTTGCCGCCCAGCACCAGATCCCGGAGGCGCTCAAACATCTTAGCCATAGATCTCCCCTCGATCCTTCCGGAGATTGTATCCCTGCGCTCGCGGCGCTGTCAAGCTGCCCCGTGCCGGGAAGAGCTTCTGGCACGACCAACTGCTATCTGACCCTCGCGTAGCCCCTCGGCAGCCTTTTCCCTGCCGACAGGACGTCAACTCGGGCGTCGAAGAACTCCCCCCAACGCCAGCTCCCGGCGGTCACATCAGCGCTCAGAAGATGCGTCTGCGCCGGCGCCTCACATGGGATCTGGAACTTCACCTCGAGGCGACGGATTTGCTCTGGCTGGAGGGTTACCGAAAACTCCTCCGGCTCCGCCTGCCAGCCCTCCGGCAGCGCCGGACACACCCGGAAGCGCATACGCTTGCCATAGACGTTGCGCAGAACGATAGCGACCCTCCCCTCCTCCCCTGGCGCGAGGCGCTGGATATAGGGGTCATACTGGAGCCAGTACGGGTCGAGATAGAGCGCGTAGGGCTCGAAAAAGGAGAACTGGCGAATCTCGCGGGTGAGTCGCTGCGCCCAGAACAAGAACTGCCGCGTCTGCCTCTCGGCGTGCTCGATCTCTGAGGAGTGTCCGCAGAGGAGGCTATCCGGGGCGATCCGAGCCAGGGTCCTGGCCCCTTGCAAGTATTGGCGGTCAATCTGGGAACCGTTGCGGGCCACCACCGCCTCATGCCCCGACCTCCCCTCCGGCGCTGCAAACAGATTGTCTCCGACAAAGAGAATCCGTCGCCCCTCCAGCGTGACCTCACTCCCTGCGGTGTAGACCGTCTGCCCGGGCAGATGATGCATGCGCACGGGGATTCCGTCCCAGTCGAAGGTCTCGCCCTCCTTCAGCCGCCGGGCGACGGGAGTGACGGTATGCGACAGGCCATAGTAGGGCAGCAGACAGGTCTCGTTGTACCGGTAAGGGTCCTCCAGCCGATCGCTGAAGCCGCCCTCCAGGCACCAGACCTCCGCGCCCCACTTGCGCCGCAGGAATTCCGCCTGCAGGTAATGGTCTCCATGTGAATGCGAGGGAATGAGCACCTCCAGCGTGCGGAACACACTGCGGGTGCGCAGACGCTCGAGTGTGATCTCCAGCCAGTTCTCGTCTAGCCCGCCGCAGTCTACAAACAGTCCCCGGCCGGTCTGACCGATCAGGAGATAGCAGTTGCTGCCCGTCGGCCCCAGCTTGTACAGCCGGTCGCTGAATTTGCGCACGCCGGGGAGGGCAGTCGGTCTGCTGAAGAAGGCGATGGCCCCCGCGATCCCCTCGTTCCATTCCCAGTCTCGCATATAGGTGTTCTTGAGAAAGGCGGAAAGCCGGTGGAACAGCCGCTTGATCTGCGCACGCGGCCGGGTCAGGATCGGCCCATGCGCCGGACATACCGTCCCCGGCAGGAGTGAGTGCAGCACCGCCAGCGAGGAGAGCAGAGCCTGGAAGCCACCGCCGAAACCGTAGTCCCACTCGGAGTCGTAGAAGGTGTGAAGCTTACCCCCCTCCAGAACCAGGTCACCGGAGAAGAGATACCACTGCCCACCCACCCGGACGCGGTAGGTCATGGCGCCCTTGGTGTTGCCCGGTGTGGCATACAGGCCGATCTCGTACGGCCCCCACAGGAAGGTCTCAAGGTCATGCAACTCGCGGTCGGGGCGAAGCGCCTGCCGGGGCGGACGGACGTGCGGCGTGCCATAGACGGTATGGGCCTCGAGATCGTCCCAGAGAGAGGCGGGATCGCGGAAGAGCTGTGCCTCGCCGGCCGGCACGGCGGCCTTAGCGCCGATCTTCGTTAGGCGCGCATGTCCCTGGCACTGCTCGCGGTGGTGGTGCGTGTACAGCACCCAGTCCACGCCCTCGACGCCGATCTCGGCGAGATGGTCGGTGACCTCCCCCGCGCCGCAGTCAATCAACAGCGTCCGCCCTTCGTGCACCAGCGCGTACACGTTGCACGTATCCGTCCAGCGGTAGAGATTGTCGGTGAGCTTGGTCCAGGACATGGTGAAATCTCCTGTGGGATATCCTGAAGGGCTCCATGCTCTCCCCCGCTTGCGGGGGAGAGTGGCAGCGCCTCAGGCGCTGCCGGGTGGGGGAGAACCGGCACCGGACGGCGGGGTACAAGCCCCCGCCCTACAGCCGGAAACTGGCCCTTACCCGCCCCGACGGGGTTCGAAGACGCGCTGCCGCGGGTGGGTGGACTTGCGGTAGTCTCGGGGCGCGCGAAGCTCGGTCTCCAGGCTCTCGGAGACCCCGCCCAGCTTCTCCAGGCGCTCGTAGATCAGCGTCCATACGCACTCGTTCTCGGAGTTATCCTCGCATTTGCCCTCGTTAGCCCCCCCACAGGGGCCATGTACCTGTCCCTTGGGACAACGGGTAAGCGGGCAGATGCCGCCAAACTCCCCCACCAGACACTCGCCGCAGGAGGAGCACCACTCATAGAACTGCCCCAGCCGGAACTGGTCCACCTGGCCAGTGGTGTCCAACGCCGGGAGGGTAAGCTTCTCACTGGCCTCGGCGACCGCCTGTACGCCGGCGCCACAGGCCAGGACCAGGAGCACATCCGCGGCCTCTACGGCTTCCTTGTTCTGGCGCAGAAGCTTCTTCACGTCCAGAATCTTGCAGGAGGCCTCGGGCACGATGGCGCCGGTCACCGTCTTTCCGGCCTCGGTGAGGGCCTGGCGCATCTCCTCAACCTCAAACTCACCCCCGGTCTGCAAGACGGTGGCGCAGTCCCCACAGCCGACGAGAAACACCTTATCGCGGCCCTCGAGTGACTGCAGGATATCGTCAAAAATCTTCTTCTCCGTAGCGGTCATGGGGAAACACCTCGTAACGTTGGCAGGTCGAGAGGCCCGTCCTACCTCAGTGCTCGTGCACCTCGACGGCTTCGAGCAGTTTGGCCTTCTCCTCCAGTTCCGGGGGAGGGGTCTTTTCGGGATGCTTATCGAAGTAGTCCTTGAGCGCCGCCACAATCCCCTCCTCGGCCAAGACCGAACAGTGGATCTTCACTGCCGGGAGGCCGCCGAGCTGCTCGATGACGTCCTTGTTGCCGATCTTCAGCGCCTCGAGGATGCTCTTGCCCTTGACCATCTCGGTGATGATCGAGCTGGTCGCGATGGCCGCGCCGCAGCCGAAGGTCTTGAACCTGATGTCCTCGATGATCTCTGTCTCGTCATTGATCTTGAGGGAAATGCGCATCAGGTCCCCGCAGACCGGGTTACCCACGTCGCCCACGGCGTCAGGACCTTCCAGCTCTCCGGCATTGCGCGGGTTGCGGAAATGCTCCAGCACGGTATCGGTATAGAAATCAGCCATCTATGTTCACCTTTCGGTAGTCGTGGCGTTAGCTTCCATATTGTACGAGACACCAACGCCTAACGCAAGTTCGTTGGAAGAATACAGAATACAGGAGACAGAACAACGGCACAGATCGAGCCTCCGCGCTACCCTGGATTCTGCGTTCCCGCACCTTCATTCTGTCTTCTGGCTTCTGTATTCTGTATTCCTCTGCAATACTCCACCGTCCACTCTATCCCCTCTGCTGTGAAGGCATGGTCGGTATCCATCGAGTAATAGACCTCGAAGGTTACCAGCGCCTCCGGGCTCACGCCCAGACAGGCGCGCAGGCACCCGGTCGTGTCTATCCACTCGGGCTCCTGGTGGTGGCTGGGGTGTACCGGATACTTGCGCAACAACCCCTCCTCCCGGAGGCGCGCGAAGTGGATCTCCTGGGGCAGATGATTGTCATAGATGTGCAGCGAGCCCAGGTGCGGCGCCACGGCCTCCGCCAGCTCCGCCTCCGCGAAACCATAGTAGTGTCCGTCCAGCGCCGCGTGCCCCACATCCAGGCAGTAGCGGATGTCCGGCACCAGCCGCGCCAGCTCCTGGTAAGCCTCCGGACTATGCAGCAGCGGCGAGCCCATCATATTCTCCAGGTGGAGACCCACGCCAGTCTCTGCGGCATGCTCCAGCAGGAAGGTAGCCGCCGTAGCAGCCAGCTCCACCCCTTCCTGCTCCTCGGCATCGTACGGCGATTCCTCCTCCAGGAGATTGCGCTGCAGGTGCACAACCACGTGGCCCGCACCCCACTCGGCAGCCCGGTCCAGCTCGTGACGCATCAGGTCCACGGCCTGGCGGCGCCGCTCCGCATCCGGGTCCACCAGCGCCAGCTTCAGGGGATAGTCCGGCAGCCCCTCCTCACGGAAAAGAGGGAAATGCACACTATAGGTCTCCATGCCGTCCAGGTACTCACGCAGCCAGGCTGCGTCCTCGGGCATGAGCAACACGGCCTCGCAGCGCCGGAAACCATATCCGCGCAGTCGTTCGAGGTGTTCGCGGCGCGCCCCTACCATGCCGTATTGGAGAGGGATGGGTTGTGCCATAAGAAGAGCCTTGTGTCACTTCAATAGGGCCGCGAGACTGGACCCGGCGCCCTGGACGATCTCAGAGTGCTGCGGATCGCGGGGAACTGACCTGGGCAACCGCGCAGGCGCAGGCCCTGTCCGCGGCGTGCTACGGCACGCAGTTCACCCCCGGCCGACGGAGGCCTTGCCAGTCGCTTGGCTCCGCCGCCTGAAACGGCGACAGGGAGAAAGAGCAAAGCTTCGCAGCCGCCAGAGACACCGCAACAGCAGAACGGCAGCTCCGCATCGGTCGCTGAAGCTGCCGTCAGGCGGTTTACGACCTGCTGTGTTACTGGGCCCTAAGCCGGTGTCCCGGTTGCCGTCAGTCGTTCGAGGCCCAGTGTTTGTCCCCTGGTTTGACTTCTACCGAGCTCTCTTGCTTGGTGAGCACCCGCATCGGGGGCCGTCCCTGGCGCTCGGCCAGCGCATTCAGAAACTCCGCCCCGTCCTCGCTCTGGTAGTACTCGACCACCTGGGCAATGCGCTCGCGGAGATTGGGTTGCGCGTTGATGAAGCGATCCAGCTTGAAGCGCTGCTCCATCTCCGCTGAGTCCAGGCTGTCCTTCGCGGGCAGATTAACGTAATCGTCCACCTCTTCCGGAGTCACGCCTGCCTGGCGGTCGGCTGCTGCGGCGGCCTTCGCGATGGTTGCATCCACCCTCCGTGGGTCTCCGGCCACCACCAGCGCCCCGCGATCAGCGGTATACTCGGTAATGTCCATCCACTCGCCCATCATGGTTGCCCAGAGCCATACCGGGCCGAACAGGAAGCAGAGTGCCAGCGGCGCCGTGCGAATGTAGCTGATCGCCCGCTGCAGCCGCAGGTGCCCAAACTTGATATGGGTCACCTCGCGAGCCAGCATCACGGCCAACTCCTCGGGTCGCAAGAGCTTGACCAGGGGGCTAGTAACGACTATGGTGCCCGTGCCTCCCGGCATGGCGTAGATGTACGCGTCCGGGTCCTCCACCAGGCACACTCGCGGCAGGCGATGCACCTCCAACCGCTGGCAGGCCTCGGTCAGCGCCCGGTGGACAGCCGGGTGATTATTGGCCCGCACCCAGCAGTGAGGGCCCAGTGCCTTGATCTGTTGTCGTCGGGGACGGTCAGCAATGAAGTTGACGATCAACAACGCGCCAATCGGCCACGCCCCCAGGTATACCCACTGCCAGTACTCGCGACCGCTCAACAACCAGCCCGTCAAGGCCAGTAGGATACACCCCCAGATCATGGCCACCACCACCAGCCAGTAGTGGCTGGCTTCACCGGGGAAGCGCAGCTTCTTCCAGGCGATGGTCGCTTTCTGGGCCTGCTTAGTCCTTCGTTTGCGGACCTTCCGAGCCATCAGTCGGCCTCCTCCACGCTTGTGAGGCGCACCCACCGAATCTGCTGTCCCTCTGTTTCCTCAATCTCCAACCTTACACCTCCAAAGGAGACATATTCTCCTTCGCGCGGAATCCTCCCCAGAAGTCCCACGACTAACCCGCCCACAGTCTCCGCCTCCGTCGGCGGGAAGGTGATCTGGAGACGCTCCTCCACCTCACTCAGCCGTACACGGCCCTCGACTAGCAGCTCGCCCGGTGCCAGGCTCTGAATCTCCTCTTCGGGCACATCGTGCTCGTCCTCAATCTCCCCCACCAATTCCTCCAGAATGTCCTCGATCGTCACCAGCCCCTCAGTCCCTCCGTCCTCGCCAATGACCAGCGCCATGTGCAACGCCTGATCGCGCATATCCCGCAGGAGGTCGCTGATCGGTCGCGATTCGGGGGTGAGCAGCGCCGGACGTGCCAACTCCCGCGCAGTGACCGACTCCTCCCCCGCGGCCAAACGCTCTATGAGGTCGGTCACCAGAAGCACTCCCACGATGTTATCCAGATCCTCTTCATATACGGGCAGCCGTGAGTAACCGCTGGCGATGGCAGTCTCCGTCATGGCGGTTGCCTCGGCCTCAGCCGGCACGCCCACCACCTGTACCCGCGGAGTCATCACCTCCCGGGCCCGCGTCTGGCTTAGCCCCATGACTTCGTCAATCATCCGCCCCACCTCCGGCTCCACCTCACCACCCTCCTCGCTGAGGTCGGCGGCGGCCAGGATGTCGGCGGCGGTCACGAAGCGGGGAGCCGCGGCGGGCCGCAGATGCAGTAGCCGCAACCACACCCCCAGAAGGCGGGTCAGGGGGCCCAGCCAGCGCGCGAAGCGCAGCGTGGCCGGGCCGATCGCATAGGCGATACGTTCGGCAAAGAGCCCGCCGTAGACATACGGGGTCAGATCGGAGGCCACGACGATTAGCGCCACCAGCCCCAGATGCAACAGGGTCTGCTGTAGCGAGGCCAGGCCCGAGGTGGCCAGCAAGGCTGCAGCCCCCGCTGCCATCAACAGCACTAACGAGTTCACGGCGACAAGCAGGGCGCTCATGTACTCGCCGCTGTCCAGGAGCGCCACCACGGCCTCGGCCCCCTGCTCCTCCGCCACCGCTCGTTCCCGTGCCTCTGGCTCACTGACGTGCAGCAGGGCCGATTCAGCTAGCGCCAACCAGGACCGCAGGGCCAGCGCCCCCGTCAGGGCGAGGAGTGTGAAGACTAGATAGGAGCCGGCTACCATGCTTGCCACAAGGCCTCAGTCGGCCGGGCTTGTCCCCCCCTGGACAGGTCCGTTCGGCAGCTTGCGCACCCGGACGCGCTCGAGGCGGTGCCGGCTCACCCGCTCAGCAGTGAGGCTGAGTTGTCCCCAGGCAAAACTCTCCCCCGACCCCGGAATATGCCCGGCTAGCGCCAAGACCAGTCCCGCCAGGCTCTCGTAATCCTCCACCGGCAGCTCCACATGCAGCAGGTTCTCTAACCGGTGTAGCGAGATCAGACCGCTGCAGGAGTACTCTTCCGGACCAGTCTCCACGATCTCCGGCTCCTCGGTGAGGTCGTCCTCGTCGCGAATCGGCCCCACTATCTGCTCCACCAGGTTCTCCACCGTCACCAGTCCCGCGGTCCCTCCAAACTCGTCCCGGACGATAGCCACCGTCTGGCGACTCTGCTGGAGTTGCCGCAACAGCTCCCGGGCCGGTAGACTTTCGGGGACATAGAAGGCGGGCCGGGCGGCGACGCGCGCCGGTTCTGACAGCTCCTTGTCGCGCAGGTACGGCAGCGCGTCCTTCACGTACAGCACGCCGACAATGTTGTCGTCGTTCTCCTCATACACGGGCAGGCGCCGATGGTGATGCTCTAGCGCCAGGCTGAGCGCTTCGCTCAGAGGAGCGTCCGCGTCCGCGGAAACCATGTCCGGTCGCGGAGTCATCACCTGCGCCGTGGTCTGGTCGGCGAAGTCCAACACCCCATACAGCATCTGCCGCTGCTGCTCTGGCAGGACCCCCTGCTTGTCGCTCTGGGCCAGCATGGTCCGCAGCTCCTCTTCCGTCGGCGGCGCGTGCAGCTCCACGCGGGTCACCCCTCGGGCCAGCAGAACCAGGCGCATCAGCCCGCGTAACAGGAACGTCACCGGCCAGAGGAGAACAGAAATGACGGTGATGGGCCAGGCAAGGGCTATCGCCACCCCTTCCGGGCGCTGGGCAGTGTAGTTCACCGGGAGAGCCACCCCCAGGGGTACGACAATAACGGCGGAGAGCAGGAAGCCGATCACCGGACTCCAGGTGACGTTGAGATCCAGCATCAGGCAAGTGGCGAGATAGCCGAAGAGGTAGACGGTGGCGACGCCGCCCGTCATCATGGTGCCCCTGACGACCGGCTGGTGCCGATGTAGACGGGCCCACAGCCGCCCCCGGCACTGGCCTTGTTCCAGCCAGGGCAACCACGCCGCTGGTCGCACAGCCAGCAACGCCGTCTCGGCAGCGGCGAAAAAAGCAATCAAGAGTAGCGCTGCGCCTAGCAGCGCTACTCGCGAGGCAAGTTCGGGAACCACTCCATCCCTCCGGTAAGCAGCCTCCCCGAGCAGCAGGAGTATACCACAAGGTCCCGCACACGGGCAATCAGACTCTAACCCGAAGCTGACCTTCTCCACTCTTCCCCGGGTGCGGACGCGCGGCGGCCAGGTCTCCCTACCACCGACCGCTGAGCGCCCGGGGCTCGCAGCTACCGCTCAGCTCCTCGCGGACCGCACGGGCCAGGGCCTCCGCGTCACGCGCGAGGAGCCTCTCCCCGTACTCCGGCGTCACTCTCTCCGCAAGGTCCGCCTCCCAGGTAGTAGTCGTGGCGCTCATGTGGCGCTCCAGGCCGCGCTGCGCGTACTCGGAAAGCCCGGGTTTGTACCACTCCGGGTCGGCCTCGCGCTTCGGCAGGCGTGTGGCCGGGGCGGCGAAACGAACCAGATCCACCGCCTCGGGGCATGCGGCGAGACACTCCGCCGTTTCCCAGGCTCCCGCGTGCGGGGCATGCGGCCCCAGGTCGAGCAGGGGAGTATTCAGCACCAGGCCTCGGAGCGTGCGGCCCTCCCCGTGCTCCGCCACCGCGGCCCGGAAGACCTCGAACTGTCCATGTCCATCATGCCCCAGCACAAACACCGCCAGCCGAAAGCCCATCTTCTCCAGCTCCCGGAGCAGCTCCACGGCCAGCCGCCGAACCAGCTCGCCGCTGAAGATGATCGAGCCCTGATAGGCGGCGCACCCCGCCGCCCCCACCCACATGGGGGGGAGCACGACCCCACCGGTCTGCGCCACGATCCGCTCGCACAGCGCGCGGGCGCGCAAGTAGTCGCAGCCCACCGCAAGCTGCGGCCCATGCCACTCCATCAGCCCACAGGGCACGTAGGCAATCCCGCTCCGCGCTATCTCGGCTTCCAGCTCGTCGAGGAACATCAACTCCAGACGGTGCTTGCTCACGAGGCTACCTCTCCCTACTGGCCACTGGCGGCCTTCCGTACCAGCTCGGCGACGTTGTTCGACTCCTCAGCCAGCCAGGCCTCCGCCTGCTCCGGCGTGACTCTCTCGGGCAGGTCTGCCACCCAGGGCCAGGTCGTCCGGGCCGTCCACTTGTCTATGCACCCCTGGGCAGCCTGCGATAGACCGCGCTTGTACGGCCCAGAGTCCGGGAGGTCATACTTGGGCAAGACCGGGTCGTCCGGCTGGTAGCGGGATAGGTCCACCGCTGCCGGCTCACAGGCCATACACTCGGCAGTCTCCCACGGGCCAGCGTGAGCGGCCCACTCCGGCGGGATGTCTACCAGCCCGCTGTGGATGACCAGCCCCTTGAGTGTTCCCTGGTGCCGTGCGACGGCCTCCTCGAAGCACTCCTGCTGCACCGCCCCGCCGTGGCCGAGCAGAAACACCACCAGCCGGAAGCCCAGCTTCTCCAGTTCGCGCATGAGTTCGGAGGCGAAGCGCTTCACGAGCTCGCCACTGAAGAAGAGGGAGCCATGGTAGTCGAAGTTCCCTGGGGCGGCCACCCACACCGGTGGCAGGACGACGCCCCCCGTCTGCGCGGCCGCTCGCTCGCAGATGGGCCCCGCGCGCAGGTAGTCGCAGCCCACGGCCAACTGCGGCCCGTGCCACTCGCTGGCCCCGCAAGGCACATAGGCAATCCCGGTGTGGGCAATCTCCGCCTCCAGCTCATCGAGGAACATCAATTCCAGGCGGTGCTTACTCATATGACTGCTTCCTCGGAGTGCACTTGCTCTGGGCAGCGCGTCCCGGGTCCCGTGTCTACCAGATATACTGGTCCCAGTCCTCGGTATTGACCGGTACCGGATGGCCCAACCGTATCGAGTCGATCGCGCGCAGCGAGAGGTACGTGGCCCGCGCCCCGGCGCGGTCATCCACCGGCGCCGGCTGGTCCTCCAGGATCGCCCGCGCGAAACTGTCCAGCAGATTGAAGTGCCCCTTGTCGTAGCCAATGTTCAGCCACTCGCCGGTCTTGGCGAAATGGTCCGCCCGCGCGTTGAGGGCCGCCACGTGTCCCTCATGCCCCTCGCGAGGCTCAAACTGCAGCTTCTCGTCGTAGGTGAAGGGATAGATCTTGCGCTCCTCAACCTCCGCCACCCCATAGACCTGATTCTCCGCAAAGCACACGTTACGGAAAAAGGCGGCGTGGTCGGCAATCTCGTACAGCTCCTTGGGGAAGCGGAAGGTGCCGTTGGCGGCGAAGATAATGATCGCCTGCCGCCCGCTGATGAAGTCCAGGATCACCGTGTGATTGGTGCGGCTGGTGCCGCTGGCATAGACACTGCACGGCGTCTCCTCAAACAACCAGCAGACCAGCTCCATCCAGTGGCAGGTCTCGCCGAGGATCTCGCCGCGCCCGGTGTGCCAGTCCAGGTGCACCGGGCCGTAGCTGCTCATCTCGTCCTGCACGCGGATAATCAGCGTGCTACTCTCCGCCTCCGGGAGAGCGGGCTCGGCGGGAAGGACCTCCATCGCGCCGGGGGCCTGGCGGGGGTTCGCCCGATGAGCCAGGTACGCCGCCTTGAAGTCCTGCATGGCCGGGGCGAAGGCGCGATTGTAGTCCACGCAGAGCTTGATTCCGGCCCGCTTGACCGCGCGGCGGATGCTGTAGCACTCCTCCATGGTGATGGCCATGGGCTTCTCGGTGAAGATGTGCTTACCCGCCTCTGCGGCGGCGACCACAGTCGGCTCGTGCTCCGCGTGGGGCACGGCGCAGATGGCGAGGTCCACGGTATCATCGTCCAGGACCTCCGCGGCGAAGCGACTACGCATCACCTCGCGTCCGGCGAGAGCAGCCGCCTTCTCCAGGGCTTCCGGCGAGGGATCGCACAGCCAGGCGATCTCGATACGTTCACTGCGCAGGGCATTGGGGATATTCTGCCCCCGCGCGAAATTTCCACAGCCGATAATCGCTGCTCTGAGCTTATCCATAGTTGTCCTCCGTCTGCTCTTGAATCACTCCACCCTCTCCCCCGCGTGGGCAGCGTCACTGTGACGGTGCGACAGGCGTCTCGCCTGTCGTAGACCCCCGTGCGCGCAGGGTCAGGCGCAAGCCACTCCCAGCGCCTCCTCAAAGATCCCCAGGCTCTCCTGCACCTCGGCCTCGGAGATCACCAGCGGCGGGGCCACGCGCAGGACGTTGCCATACATCCCAATCGGCGCGATGAGTACCAGCCCGCGCTGCATGCACTCCTCCACGATCCGGCGAGCGCGCTCCCGATCGGCCTCCTTGCTGGCCCGGTCCTTGACGATCTCGAGACCCAGCACCAGCCCCTGCCCGCGCACATCGCCGAGCTGCTCATACTTGCCCTGCATTTCCACGAAGGCCTGCCTCATGACCTCGCCCAGCCGCGCGGAGTTCTCGACCAGGCTCTCGCGCTGGATGATGTCAATCGCCGCCAGCGCCGCCTGGCAGGAGAGCGGATTCCCCCCGTTGGTGCTACCCATCGAGCCGGGCGGCAGCGCGTCCATGACTTCGCTGCGCCCCAGCACCGCCGAGCACGGCACCCCCGATCCCAGACCCTTGCCCAGGGTCACCAGGTCCGGTTGGATACCGTAGTGCTCCATGGCGAACATCTTCCCCGTCCGCCCGAACGACGACTGGACCTCGTCCAGAATGAAGAGCAGGCCCTTCTCACAGCGCCACTGGTCCAGTTTCTCGAACCAGCCCGGCGGCGGGATGATGCTCCCCGCCCCGCCCTGGTAGGGCTCGGTGATCACCGCGCCCAGTTGCCCGGTGCTCTCCTTGCTGATTACCCAGTCAATGAACTCCAGGCACTTGAAGCCACAGGTCTCGCACGACTCCTGCCCCAAGGGGCAGCGGTAGCAGTAGGGGAAGGGGCTGTGAATGAAGCCGGGGACCATCGGCCCGTACCCGGCCTTGACCCCTAGCGAGCCGCCCGCCGAGGCCGCACCCATCGTCCGCCCGTGGAAGGCCCCGTGGAAGGCCAGCACCTCCCACTTCCCGGTATAGCGCCGGGCGATGCGAATCGCCGCCTCGGTGGCATCACTCCCCGTGGTCACGAAGAACACCTTGTCCAGCCACGACGGGCTGATCTCGATGACCTTCTCGGCCAGCCGCGCCCGCTGCGGCGTCAGGAACTCGTAGCAGTTGAACAGCCGGTCGCATTGCTCCTTAACCGGCCGCACGTAGTCCGGGTGGCAGTGGCCAACGTTAGTGACCAGCACGCCGCTGCACCAGTCGAGGAACTCGTTGCCGTCCACGTCTATGATGGTGCAGCCGTGGGCCTCCTGCCAGACCACGGGGGCCTGCGAGCCGAGGCAGACCGGCTCATACTCCTGCGACTGGGCCAGATATTCCCGGGACTTTGGCCCGGGCAGTTCGGTGACGATCTTGGGCATGTCTCATACCTTCTTGAGCATGGAATTTTCGGAAGTCAGACGGCGAGGGGTTCGCGACACGCTACGCCACTCCCTCCACGCTGGGGAGGTATCATACCATAACGCGCTGGCCAAATGTAGGGCGCAACTCAGTCCCGCCCCTTCTTTCTCCCCCCATACCCCCACTCGCTCCCTAGGGGAAGCCGTACCACACGTGAAACCGCACCGAGGAGTCGAACATGGGTAGCTCTTCTTCCACCACCAATCGGCACTGACGCAGCTTCTCCTCCACCATCTCCCGGTTGTAGGGGCGCACGCGAAACTCGCGCTCGAGGACAGGCAAGCTGCGCTCGGCGTTGGCGATTTCTTCCCGCAGGATAGCCGACAGCTCGGCGACAACTCCCCGGAACCCCTGTACATCCAACGGCTCTCGCCATAGCCGCTCGCGTGCGGCATAGAAGCGCACCACGTTCTCTGCCGTGGTCAGGTGAATTTCTATCAGCGTGCAGATATCTAACTCCATCTGCGCGCGCTCCGGCGGCTCCGGCCCCAGCGCCTCCTGCAGGCGCGTGACGCCGTGTGCCCATCGCGTCCGGCAACGTGAGACCAGCTCCAGATACCGCTCCGTACCATATGGCAGCGTGAGCAGCAGGTTGCTTACATAGCGCGGTTTGGGGTGGCGCCATGCTTCCTCACGTTCCTCGGGGAGCAGCACACTTACGAGGTCTCCTCTCAGGCCAAAGAAAGCCGACGGAAGCCGATAGTCGTCCTGCTCGTTGAAGATCAGCGGCTGCGCTGGCCCGTAGTGCAAGGGTCCACGAAAGTAAAACTCGCGCTCACCCGCGGTCATGGCCGAGTAGGGGAAGTCATCCCAGGCCTCGCTCATCTCCCGCCAAGCCTCGACTACCTGCTCGGTCGTTTCTCCGGTCACACCAAAGTCACGCTCGGCCGCCCGCGCCAGTAGCTCCTCCGTCTCCGCCGCAGGACTCCACACCGCATGGTACTGCAGCTCCTCGGGCAGGGAGCCATTGGGGCCATAGAAGTGCCACTGGTTCATGTACCCCGCCACGCCAAGGGCCTGCATCTCTTGGAACCGGCGGTGCCAGCGGAAGTGCACCGGAACGTACGGCAGGCAATTCACCACCGTCGTGGTGTTGCTCTCGGTCTTGGCAAAGACGGGCCGCCCCGCCGTCTGCAGTTGGTCAGCCTGTGCCTGGAAGACCTCCGAGGGTCCCACGCTCTTGATGTTATAGTCGTACAGGACCACACCCGCCCGATTCTGCTTGTCCACGCTGCCGGTATCGAAGTTGCTGAGCACCAGCACCTCCTCACTCAGCCCGGCGATCCACTCCAGTTGCCCCGGATCCGCCTCGCCGGACCAGGTGAAGGCACTGTACGGCCAGGCGAACAGCACCTTCTCCTGCCCGGCGCGCTTGACCGCTGCGGCAAGGCGGTTGGCCAGCCGCACCACTTCTCCTGCGGGTGCCTTGTCCCGGCACTGCCGGCAGCTGGAATGCCCTTCGAAGTCCCCATAGGGCCGCGAATAGCAGTGCATGAAACCCTCACCACCGACGATGATCACCGCGCCGGCAGCCCCGGGAATCTCCCGGAAGAGGTTCTCCACCGTTTCTTCGTAGTACGCCAGCACCGTCTCGTTGCTGCTGCACAGAACATTCTGCGGGGCCATATCCTGGGAGACCTTATACGGTGCGCCGCGCCGGGTAGGGTCGTCGAGGAACACGGAATGGTCGGCAGCGAGGGGCGCGCTGTGCAGGACGAAGTAGGCATCCAGGCCATGCCGCAGCAATTGCTCCGTCCATGCTCGGAGCCGCTGAATATTCTCCTCATACCCCGGGGAGTTCAGTGCGGGCAGAAGGCTGCTCCGTGTGTAGGTATGGAGGTTCACTCCCCGGTGCACGCCATTGGCTCCAAAGTGCGAGAGGAGTGACAGATAGGCGTCCATGTTCTCCGGTTGCATGCCCATACCGGCGGTCATACGTGGCATGAACTGCGGCGCCATCTGCCGTCGTCCCGGCTGCAGATAGGGGCCACCCCGGTCGGCCATTAAGCGCTCGAGGTAATGCGTGCCGTGCAGTAATCCACGTTCGTGTCGGGCCTCCAATAAGACACCTGCGGGTGAAATCTCCAGCGTGAAGGTTTCCCCGGCCGGGTCCAGAACGTCATACGGTTCTGGGAGGGAGCCGGTCAAGCGTAAGCGGATCGCTTGCCCCCCTGCAGCCGATTCACCCAGCTTAAATTGCATGCACCGCTCGCAGAAGGTCGCGAAATCCGCCACCGCCTGAGTCATCAGAGCCGTCGGGGGCGCGTCCACCACCAGCGCCACCTCCGTCCCTAGCGCTAGCTCTCCCTCTCGCGGGCCCTCCGCCCAGCGCCGATAGCGGAAATGCTCTTCGGCCACAAAGCTCCGCAGCTTCTCTTGTCGTGTCTCTCTGCCGTCCGGTGTCAACTCTCTTCACCCCTGACCTGGACACGCAACGGGCCTTCGGCTCTTGCGCCGAAGGCCCGCCACTTCCCTGATTCGCCCATGACTAGGGCTTGGGCGAGTAGCAGTTCACAACTGTTTCCGGGCCCTTGGTGCCATCCGCGTGCAGGACGTAGGCGCGGACCGCGTAGCGCACCTGCGCCTCCCGCTCTCCGAACGACACCCGCGGGGTGGCAATGCGGAAGGCGAACTCCCCTGTATCCTTTGCCCGTTGCCGAGTCCCTGGCACCAGTTGCGGCTCCTCGTCCGTCAGAAACGGGTAGGCGATGGTGTAGACCACCACCAGCACGCCAGGGGTAGTCTTGCCGGTGATCTCCAGGCTTGGCCCCACGATCTCGCCCTCCGTGGGCTTGTAGAGCACGACCGTATCTCCGGCGACCGTCCCCGGGCTCGACAAGCCGGCAGCCGCTGCGCCCAGGGCGGCGGCAAGCTGCCCGGCATCGTTCGCCGTGAAGTAACCACCGTTACCCGCTTGGGCAGTAGCTTGCAGGTACTTATCCGCTTCCGAGCCGGGCGGGATGTCAAAGCCGACGGCGCTCACCGTGACGTTCATCTGGGACTGTGCCGCCACGGCCTGGGCCTTGGCCAGGGACTGCTCCAGGGTTTCCCCGGGTGTGGAGAGCACTTCCTCCTGGAGTGGGTCCTCCTCCGCGCTTCCGAGTGCGGGCAGCAACAGCAGGGGAAGAATGAGCAGGAG
>JAAYIR010000156.1 GCA_012523355.1 candidate division WS1 bacterium | reverse complement strand
GGGGATCAGGTGGCCGAGGCCAAGCTGCTGGCGATGGCCCGAGACGAGGAGCAACCCATGGAAGTGCGAATCGCGGCGACCCGCAGTCTGGCGCGGTTGGCCTCGCCGCGAGCCGCTACCGTACTCGTCGGATTGCTGGAGTTGCCGGATGAGGAGGACAACACACAACTGCGTCAGAGCGCGGCGGTTGCCCTGAGCGGCATCCTTGTGGAGGAGGCAATCACCGAGCTGGCCAAGCGCCTGGATCCGGATACGGAGCCGAATGCGCAGGTTCGGGCCCTGGCAGCCGAGGGGCTGAGACCCGCAGCCCAGGTGGGGCCGGAGGCCGTGCAGCAGGCGGGAGAGGCGCTGATCACGGCACTCGAGGATGAGGCTTCTGAGGTACGCCTTGCGGCGGCCTACAGTTTGAGCCAGATGCGATTTTCAGGTCCGTTGAATGAGCGGGTAAGTGAGGCGCTGAAAGAGGCGCGAAACGACCCGCACTACTGGGTGCGGCAGGCGGTGGCGGAGACCGCCGGGTAGCGCCGGGTGCAGGCCGCGGCCCCTTCCGGCGTACAAGCCGGGGCGAGAGGAGATGTGCATGCGTCTTACACAGCTATGGTGCCTGTTGATCTTATGGGTGGGTTTGCCCGTGCTGATGGGCTGTGGCCTGGATCCCATGGAGAAGCTGAGTCAGGAGATTTCCTCTCCGGACTTGCAGGTGAAGAAGCAGGCGGCGCTGCAGCTCGCGAACCTGCGCGATCCGCGGGCAGTGAAAGCCCTGACCGGTGCGCTGGAGAGCGACCCGGAGATTAGCGGGGGAGCCGCAGTGGCGTTGGTCAAGCAAGGCCGGGCCGAGATCAACCATCCCAAGGAGAACTCGGTAGTCAAGGCGTTAGTGGAGGTCATGACCTCTCAACATGCAGGCCTGGAGTTCCGGGCGCGTGCCGCTTGGGCCCTGGGTGAGATCGGTGACCGGCGGGCTATCCCGGACCTCTCCGGTGCGGCCGGGGGAGCTGACGCTCTCGGGCTGGAGGCCACGCGGGCCCTGGAGAAGCTGGGCGCCAAGAGCGAGGGGCGTGCCTTTGACATAGCGCTGCAAGACACTGCGGGGGCCATGCAGGTCCTGCCGGAGCCGCCGCCTTTGGCGGAGCCGCCTGCAGAGGACGAGTCGGCCTAGAGCCGCAGGCGGAGTCTGCAGCGACGCACATGAACTGCTGCGGCTGGCGAAAGCTCTCCAAGCGTCGGAGGCACCGAGCATGGCCGCTGGTCGCCCTGGCCATCGCTGCCGCGGCCAGCGCTCACAGTGTGCCTGCCCTGGCGGGAGGGTCGCGTCAGGCTCTGCAGCCCCGGTCCCTGACCCTCCAGCGCTCTCGTCTGGACGGTGGCTTCTGCCAGACCCTCGCTCAGGCCCTCAAGGGCCCTGCCGCCGGGGCCGGGTTTGAGGTCTTTTCCGGTGGAGAGGTGGTCTACGCGGGGCCAAGCTCCGTACCGTGGCGCCATCCTGAGCAGCCTAGTCTGACCTCTCCCCTTGACCAGGGCCGCCAGGGCCGAGCGGACTTGGAGTTTGCGCTTTTCTACCTGCCCGAGGTTTATCCGGGACGCACCTTTCAGGAAATGGCCGGTGAGGCCTATTTGACCGCGCCGGGCCTGAACCAGCAGGGGGACGGGGACAGCAACCCTTTTCTTCTTCAACGCGACCAGCTGAGGCGTCTGGAGCAGGACGCACCCTACCGGTCTGAACGCCTGGTGCAGGGGGCCGCACTGGCCTGGCTGTATCGCGAGCAGGGCCTGCGTCCCGAGTCCATGCTGAACGCACTTCTGGCCCCTGCGCACGTCACCAGCAACGAGTTGATTGCCGGGGCCGTGGTTCCCCTGGCGCTGAACTTTCTCCCGCCGCTGCTGACTGGCGTGGAGACGGGTGAGGGGCAGGTGCCCGTAGACGTGGCGGTGCATACCTCCGCCTCGAACAACTCCGCCGCGCCGCTAGAAGCCATGTTGCTGTCGGCGGATCAGCACGGCACGCGGGCTGTGGTGGTGGCGGATCAGGGGCGGATAGACGGGGCTCAGGAGGCCAGACGCTTGGCGGAAGAGCTCCAACGGGAAGGGCGCCTGTCAGAGGTCTTCACCGTCCTCATCGGGGAGACGATCCAGACCAGCGCGGGTAGCGTCCTGGGAGTACTGTTGCGAGAGCGTATTCCGGAGGGCATGACCTTGCGAGCCACGCTAGCGGAGATCCGGCGTCAGGGAGGCTTGGCCTACCTGGCCAACCCCGCGGCGCCGGGGGGCAAGCGGCTGTTGCGCAGCTTTGATCTTGATGGGTATCTCGTGCGGCCGGGGCTGCCCGAGACCTGGCGCACGGCGGCGATCATGGAAGACCCCACGCTGGCCGACCGGGCGGCCCTCTATGGCAGCAATTCGCTGTATGCCGCGGCGGCGGGGCTGCCGTATACTGTGTTGGAGAGCCCCAGCACCCGGCCGGAGGACCTGGCGCGTGCTCTGGCGGAGAACCGTGCGACGGCAGTAAGCCCGCTCTTCCTGCCCTACACCGTGGCTCTCGCCTACAAGCCCATCGGCTGGTTTGTGGGCACACTCAACCGCTTCTTCGAGGCGCATGACCTGGTGGAGGAGACGCTTACCCGCTGGCTGGGGGTGGATAGCGTTCGGATCGTGACCAGTTGGGATGCGCGCATCCGGCACTGGATGACTCTGCTGGAGGTGCCGCGGGGAGTGCAGGAGGTGGTGGAGGGGCGGGGACCTCTCAGCCGCCTGCCGCGGTTGGAGTTGGTGGCAGCCGAGTACGGTGACCTCCAATTGACCTACCTGCGCTCGCCCCGGGAGGTGTGGCTGCAGACCTTGCTCACGTGGTGAGGGCGCAACTCAAGGAGGCCGCGAAGCGTTGTACAACCTAGTTTTGTATTGATCCATCAGGAGGCCGGAATCTCGTGATGCCGAAGACCTCACTAATCATATG
>JAAYIR010000021.1 GCA_012523355.1 candidate division WS1 bacterium | reverse complement strand
TGAAGCAGCCGCAGTGTAGCTCAATCCCCCGCGCCAGAGCCTGGGCGAGGCCCAGCATGAATACGGCCATCAAGCCGCAGAACAGCAGGGTCGCAGCCCGGGTCCAGACCCCGGCAAGCAGGCAGAGCGCGATCAGCACCTGGCAGACCGGAAGCCAGAAGACGATGAGGTTGACCGTGGACAGAGGCAGGAGACGGTAGCTGACCAGCAGAGGCGCGAACTCGTCGGGGTGGAGGAGCTTGTCTCCGCCAGCCCAGAGAAAAGCCAGACCGAGGGCGACGCGGAGGACGATCTGCACCGGGCGGGGGAGGGACACTAGTGGTCACCCCTGGGCAGGACGGGCGGCTCGCCTGTCCCGGAGGAAGCGGACAGACGGGAGGTCTGTCCTACCGACAGGCGAGACGCCTGTCGTACCCATTCTTCATATCCCCCGTAGAGGACGTAAAGCTGACGGTAGCCGCGCTGCCAAAGCTCATGCGCGACCTGGACCGCCAGGGGTGAGTCCTCGCTGTAGGTGTAGAGGATGATCGGGGTGGAGCGGGGATGCTGGGCAGAGAAGGCGGCAAGGACGGCAGGCATTTCATGCCGGGGGAGGGAGTGGGCTGGGGTGGTGTGCCCACGCAGATAGTCCTCGCGGTCACGCACATCCACCAGTACGGCCTGAGGCTGTCGTGCGAGCCAGGAGCGCGTCTGAGCAGCAGTGAGATAGGTGAACTGCCGGCCTACGGAGTCGGGGAGACCTGCCTGGCGCGCGCCAAAGACCTCCAGCGGTGGACTGAGGGGCGAAAGACGGTAGAACCCCGCGCCAATCACGTAACTCGCCAACACCAGGATGACCACGCGCCGCCAGTCCTCACGCAATCCCCAATCAAGCCTGGGTGGTCGTGGATCGTTCGCCATGGCCTGATATTAGGTTAGTGCTTGCGCGGCGTCAAGCTCGTCTCTGTGCACTAGCCGGTCTCCAGGTCGGCATAGCCGAGGGTGACCGCGTCTCGGTTGACCGCCACGTGCCGGATGGGCAGCACGGTGTCCACGGTCCACACGAGCGTCACCGTCAGGCGTCCGGTGTCCATGGCTCTGGAGATCAACTCACGCGACAAGGGACTGCCGTGTCCGTAGCAGCGGTAGCCCACACCTCGGCTGTTGTAGCTGGTCTGCGGGCGATAAGGATTGAGAGCAGGTACGGTGGAGTAGCCAGCCATGCCCTCACCGGCCGAGACCCAGAACCGGAGCTGGGCCTCCCAGCCGGCGCCGCCGTCTACCGTGTCGGTGATCAGCGGCGCGACGTTGAGATAAACGCTGTCAATGTCGGCTCCGTGAAGCGCAGTAGTGTCGAAGACCCAGGTGACACGTGCATCGGTGGCGCGCAGCCAGTCCCAGCCCGCGATCCGGACGCAGCCTAGTGGATTGTACTCATCTGCGGCCAGGACTCCGGCCAGACCGGGGAAGGGACCGAGGGCCGCATAGGCCGCGGCCAGCGTTACCAGAAGCAGGACGACGAGCAGCAGGATGCGATACATGGCGGGGGACCTCCCTGGTACTGATGTTCGTGCATTTCCATCTTCGCCGCGAGGGGACACTCTCCTGCCACGCACACTGAGATTCGGGAGGCGACAGCCGCGACGTGCTCTCCGTGTTACCCCTTCCACTTTCTGCTATAATGCCACAACTCTTGCCACGCGACTTGAGGTGACGTTTCGTGATTGACCGTGCGCTCTTACGTGACAACCCCGATCTGATCCGTGAAAACCTGCGCAAACGACATATGGATTATGACCTGGACACACTGCTGGCCCTGGAGGCTAGGCGACGTGAGCTTCTCCAGGTTGAGAACCTGCGTGCCCAGCGCAATGATCTTTCCAAGCAGATTGGCCAGATCATACGCGAGGGGGGAAACGCCGAGAAACTCAAGACCCAGGTGCATGCCCTGGCCGAAGAGATCGCGAATCAGGAGCAGGAGCTGGGGGAAGTGGAGACCCGTTTCGAGGGGATGATGGCTGCACTGCCCAATATCCTCCACCCCGAAGTGCCGGAAGGCGAGTCGGAGGAGCAGAATGTGGAGCTGCACCGCTGGGGAGAGTCACGGAGCTTCGAGTTTGAGCCGAAACCCCACTGGGAGCTGGGGGAGGCTCTGGGCATTCTGGACTGGGAACGAGCGGCGAAGATGGCCAGCGCGCGCTTCGTCATGGACCTGGGCGCGGGGGCAGCTCTAGAGCGGGCGCTGATCAACCTGATGCTCGATACCCATACGCGGAAGCACGGTTACACCGAGGTCTCGCCGCCCCTCTTGAACAATGAGCGGTCGGCCTTCGGCATCGGCGTCTTGCCCAAGTTTGAGGAGGACCTGTTCAAGACCCGCGAAGGGCTGTACCTGGTGCCCACGGCCGAGATGCCGCTAACGAACATCCACCAGGATGAGATTCTCGAGGGAGAGAAGCTGCCGCTGTGCTACACGGCGTATACGCCGTGTTTTCGTAGCGAGGCGGGAGCGGCGGGGCGAGAGTCGCGGGGGCTGATCCGTCTCCACCAGTTCCACAAGGTGGAGCTGATGAAATACGTGCGGCCGGAGCAGGCCGACGCCGAGCTGGAGAAACTGCTCAGGAACGCCGAGACTATCCTGGAAATGCTGGAGATCCCGTATCGGCGGATGGCGCTGTGCAGCGGGGATATGGGCTTCCAGCCGCGACAGACTTTCGATCTGGAGGCCTGGATGCCGGGGATGGGCAAGTACGTGGAGATCAGCTCGTGCAGCCAGTATGGAGACTTCCAGGCACGGCGGGCAGGGATTCGTTTCCGTCCGGAGCCAGAGGCCAAGCCGGAATACGTGCATACCATGAACGGGAGTGGGTTGGCCTGTGGGCGAACGGTCGCAGCGATCCTGGAGAACTACCAGACCGAACAGGGGACGGTGGTTGTCCCCGAGGCCCTGCGGCCGTACATGGGGGGCCTACCGGAAATCCTGCCGAGGCTGCCGTAAACCGATCCACGCAAGCCGGAGGGAGTGGGTCTGGCTCCGCGATCGTGTGTCTCTGTCTAGTATACCTCCGCCAGGTTTATCCGCTCGCCGTGGTCGGCGGATTCTTCTGCTGCGAAGCATAGCCGCATGGTCTCGTAAGCATCGCTGGCCGGGGTCGCTGGGGGCAGCCCCTCGCGCACACGGCGCACGATATCCCGCGTCTGGTCCAGCGTGTTGTGGAAGTAGACATGATCCTCCGACTTGTCCCAGGTGAGATTCTCCACCCAGGTGCTGGTAAGGCACTCTGGTGAGTCGCCAAACTCCCACCGCTTGATAGTGCGGTAAAAGACGTCGGTCTCCGCGCAGCCCTGGGTGCCGACGACCAGATAGCGCAAGGCGTGGCCGTCCCCGCGCTGCTGGTCAATGACATCCTGTAGCGGGTCGCCCTTGAAGGTGGCCCCGGGAGCCATCATGAAGGTCAGGTGGCTTACCGCGCCGTTCTGGAAGCGATAGGTGGTATGGTAGTTGTCGTGTACCTCGTAGTAGGGAATGACATTGGGCGCGCAGACGGAGGAGACATCTGCCACCTCCGAGCCAATCCACCAGCGTGGGAGGTCCACGTAGTGGCTGAGTTTCTCGCCAAACATACTGCCGCCGGTCGCCTGCTTGTTGCGCCAGGAGCCCTTGTGGTGGAACTCACTGCAGATGTAATAACAGTGAGTATTCACGACTTGGCCGAGCAGCCCCTGATCCACCCAGTCCTTCACTTTGGTGTAGAGCTTGGAGTACCGGAGCTCAAAACCGATTTGTAGGAAAGCCTCGCGGCTCTCGGCGGCCTCCACCATGGCCCGGGCGTCAGCGAGAGTTACGGCCATGGGCTTCTCACACATGACGGCCTTGCCTGCCTCCAGCGCGGCCAGGGTCAAGGGCTTGTGCGCATCATTGGAAGAGGTGATGAAGACCAGAGGGATACTGTCGTCCTTCAGAATGGGCTCCAGTTCCACGTAGGCCTTGACGCCTACCTTCTCGCGCAGCTCCTTGACGCGTTCCTCGCGGATATCCTGCGCGATGATCTCCTCCACACCTTCGGTATGCTCCAGGTGGTCAATGACGGTGCCTCCCATGCCTCCGGCGCCCAAGACTGCTACTTTCATGCTCTATCTTCCCTTTCTCGTGGCTAACAGGCTCTATCTTACCGCCAGCTCGCGGCTCAGGTCCAGGTAGCGCTTGATGGCCTCCCCCGGCACGTTCCAGGGGATGTGATTACCGATGCACATCATGTACCCGCCGGTGAGGTGTGCCGTCTCGACCATGCTGCGCACCATGGCTTCGATCTCCTCCGGACGATTGCGGGTCAGGATGCGGTTGTCCCCCTCGCCAGCCAGGAAGCAGTTCTCGTACCTGCGGGCAATGGTCTTGAAGTCAGCATACGGTTCGGTGATGATCCCCGTGGCCCCGCAGGCCATGATATCATCGGCCACCACATCGGGCCTGCCGTCGGTCATGAAGATCACCCGCTTGCCGCCAGCCCCGAGTATGCTCCAGAACTCCTCGTAGCGAGGGTAGATGTACTTGTGCATCCAGGCCGGGGAGCAGACCAGCCCCCGCGTGTTGACGATGTCGTCGTGGCAGACAACGAAGTTCACCGGCAGGCGTGCAAAAGCGCGGAAGACGCGACGGTTGATCTCCGCGAACTCGTCCATGATCCGCTCGAAACGCGGGTCCAGACAGGTTTCCAGAAATAGCTCCCACCCAAAGGTCAGAAGCGGCCACATGAACATGGTGTTGTAGAATCCCACCATGGCCGTGGAACCCTGGGGGGCGCTCTCCCCATGTTCGAGGGGATAGTTCTTGCGGTAGCGTTCGTAGATGACCTCTTCGCTGGAGAAGTCAGCTGATTCCACCACCGGGATGTTCGTGAAATCTCCCTGCTGGAGCGGCGAAAAGGCAAGAACCTCCTCGGCGGACTGGAAATGTCTCCCCCAATCCCACTGGTCACTTTGCCCGTCTCCCCAGCGGACGTGGTGCCGGCCCTCGTCGTCGGTGGTTGAACTCTGGCCTTCGAGGTCCAGCCGCGGCCGAGGCTTGGGATCATCACTCTCAGGGATGCCCAGCTGCAGCTCAGGGTAGAGCTCTTGCAGCCTCAGCCGGCACTGGCGAGGATGCTCAAAGTAGTCAATCCCGGTGAGATAGGTCTCGGCATCCGGGTTGGACCAGTGCTCCCAGTGCGGAATGCGCTTGGGGCCCAGGCCCATGAACGCCAGGTACTTGTCGCTGTATTCCATCGGTGCCTCCTAGCTGAACAGTTGGAAGGACAATTCTCTGTCGCACGCTGGTCTTCCTCTCAGACTCTGGAACGGAGGGAGTATTGAGGCCCCTCGAGCTGGCCGTCCGATGCTATCCGCCGAGGAGGTTTGTTCTGGTGGGTTGGTCAACCTACCACACCGGATGGAATCATCTGACAGGCGGAGTGCTGAATCTACGGAGGCGCAGATAGAATGAGAGTTTGGACGACGGTGGGTGCGGTGTTGCTGCTGAGTACAAGTACGGTGCTTGCGGGGCCAGCACTGACGCTGGTGCGGGAGGGCCAACCAGCGGCGACGATTGTCATCGCGGCGGATCCGCCCAAGGCGGTGCTGTTTGCCGCGTGTGAGCTGCAGTGGTTTGTGCAGAAGATGACTGGCGCACTGCTGCCCATTGTGCAAGACGATCAGCCGGTGGCGGGG
>JAAYIR010000020.1 GCA_012523355.1 candidate division WS1 bacterium | reverse complement strand
GCCGTGTCCTCCCCGATGATACAACAGGCCCCGAAGCTGCGTCGCGGCCAGGACCTCCCCCTCAAACGCACGGCCCTCCTCCTCGGATAGCGTGCGCCGCTCTTGCCACGCCGGGTTGCCTCGATGCTCATACCAGCGATTCCAGGCGGCGGCTGGCATACCCGTAATGTCCACCATGAAGGCGTTCATTTCCACCCGAGGCAACCACGCCACGTAGTCCAGTACGTGTTCGAGGGTTGACGAGGGGCCCGTTGTCACGGCCCGATGGCGAAACGGCGCCACCCAACGCACCGCAAAGCCGGTGAGGGGGATTTCCTCGAGGGCGGGCAGGTACTCGCCCTCGGGGCCCGGCCACAGCCAACGCGCCCCCAGTTCGCGCAGATAGCCATATACGCCCATCAGGACGCTGCGTGGGTTCGTGCCGGCTATCGTGAGCCCGCCGGGTCCCGACACAATGGCGTACCCGTCGTCCCAGAAGGGGTCAGATACAGAGATGGGGTCCAGTTCATCGAAATCACGGAACAGACCCAGGCGGATGACGGCCCCTTCATCGCCGTCCCCTGTAACAGTTGTCCGGCCGGTCATCGCGTCGAGAAAGTGAGCCAGCTCCTGTGCGGCGTAGACGAGCACAGGATCCTCGGTGCCCGCACAGCGGACAGCTACCTTCACGCTACTCATCGTCAGGCCTCCTGGGGTGGGAGTGGTGGTGTCTCCACTGCTGGCTCAACCTGCTCCTCAGCCAGCACTTCAGGCCAACGTTTCACTACCGAAAGCTGCAGCCCGGTATCAGCAAAGCGGTGGACCTCCGGCTCGGTTCGGAGCAGGAAGACCACCATTTCCTCAGCTATCTGACGTGCCGAGTCACGCTCACCACGATGGACCGCATCGGCAACACGCCAGGCGAACCCCGCGAACTCTCGAAAATGCTGCAGCAGCGCCCAGGCCTGGCGCTCGCGGTCGTTCTCCGCTGATTGGCCAGCCTCCTCCAGTACCGCCTTCTGCTGATCCAGCCAGGCTACGGTCGCCGCCGCATGTTCCGCGGTGGTCCACTCCCACCAGAGGCGGGGGGCCTCCCAGCGGCCCTGCTTCCATTCCGGATGGACTCGTCGCTCGTCCACACCCTGAATGAAGTCCCAGGCCCTCTCCCACTCCGCGCCCATGGCTATCCGGAAGTACTCCCGCTCCTGCTCTTCATCGCAAGGCCTCCCGGCCAGGCTCCGGGCTACGCGCAGCATCGGCAGAGACAGCGGATAGAAGCAACGTTGCGTGCCGCAGCACATCATGCCCCCCAGGCCCAGAGCAGCTGCGTCCTCCAGATCCCCCGGAAGCAGTTCGGCGAAGTCGTAGATGATATGGTCCAGGACCCAGTCCCAGCAGAAATGATAGTCAAACAGGAAGGAGTCCCCGTCTCCCGGAAGGAGCGGACGCCACCTCTGCAGGAAGGCCATATTCCCTACGTTGCCCTGCGGCATGGTGACCTGGTTCACCGGTGGGCGCTCCGGCGGCAGTGGCTGACCACAGTCCGGCGCCCCCAGGCGGTGTTGATAGCAGCGCCCGCTCGGCGCGAACATGAACACCAGATTGTCACACCCGGGGGCCAGTCGCACTTCCTCTGGCGGCCATAGCGTATTCAGATAGCACAGGAAGACTACGCGCATGTTCGGACTGATCTGCCGCAGCCGCGGAGACAGATCATTGAGTATGGTCGCATACCAATCGGAGTGTGTGAGTCGCCGGCAGTCCTCGCATTCACACGTGTTGTTGCTGCCATCGGAGAGCCAGACGTGTAGCGCGTCCACCTCGGGATGTCTCTCAGCGTACTCCAGAATCGGGCGTATGAAGCGCTCCCTCGCCTCGGGCTTCGAGTTACACAGCTCCGTGACCACGCCTCGGCCGTGCCATAGTTCGCGCTTGCCGCCGACCTGGGCGATCAGGCGGCGCGTCTCCTCCGTCAGCTCGTCCTCCTGATTAGCCCCCCCCACCTATTTCAACCCCAGGGCCGCATCCGTCCAGCCATGTCCCACGCGATGGTGGAGCAGACCCCGGAGCTTCATCGCGTCCAGCACCTGCTCGTCGAAGGCCTGGCCCTCTTCGTCCGATATGGTGCGCCGTTCCGTCCACAGGTCGTTGTACTTGTGCTCGTACCAGCGGTTCCAGAAGCCAAACCCTCGATCCCCCCACTGCACCATGTAGGCATTCATTTCGACCCGTGGTAACCACTCCAGGTAGTCCAGGATGTGCTCGAGGGAGAGCGAGCCTTCGATACATCCGGCGCGGTGGCGGAAGGGGGCCTGCCAGCGGAGGTCGAAGCCGGTCAACGGAATCTCAGCGAGGAGGGGGAGGTGCTCGCCCTCAGCCCCCGGCCACAGCCAGCGGGCCCCCAACTCGCGCAGGTAGCCATATGCGCTCATGAGGACGCTACGAGGGTTGGTGCCTGCCAGGGTCAGCCCCCCCGGTCCGGAGACAATGGTGTAAGCATCATCCCACGCCAGATCGGCGACGATGATTTGTTCCAGCTCGGGAAAGTCGGAGCAGAGCCCCAGGCGGATCACCGACTCCCCGGCGGCTTCACCAGTCGCGACCGTCTGTCCCGTCATGGCGCTCAGGCAACGGGTCAGTTCTTGCGTCGCATAGCCGATAACCGCATCGCCAGGACGCACCGAATGAACTACGACAGCAGTACTGCTCATGATTGAACCCACTCAGGAGATTGTTCTGCCTTCTCAAAGTCAGCAAGCTTCCTGCGGGTTCGCCTATCCAGGGCCGGGCACCTTCTCCCTTGTGACCTGATCCTGGCCTGCCCCAGGACTGGCCCCGGTTGTCATGTGACACTGAGGGTGTGCGCAGCCCATATTTTCCACGAATGCACCGGCGGGTGCTAATCCCGGCTGGGCGTTGCCTGGGGGATCGGCGCGCCTGTCGCGGCACAGGCCCCCTGCCACTGCTGCAGATACTGGACCAGCGCCGGGACAGCGGCTTGCCCCCCTGTGCCATTCAGATTGCGTCGGGGGGCATGCTTTGCGCATGTAGGAGGCTTGAGGAGGAAGAGGGGGAGACAAAGTACAGCCCGGGCGCCCACTTACTGCGCCCGGGCCGGAACGCAACAGCCTGCTCCCCCTGCAGGCCCGTGAGCGTGCAGGGGGAAGAGTCGCGCCTGGAACCGCTGCCAGTCTACTGGTTAGCGGAAATCGCGGCAGCCCCGCCGACCACTGCGGCGATGATCCAGATCACGATGCTGATCCCGATGAGGATCAGACCCCAGATCACCCAGACCCGCTGGGTATCCTTGAACTGCTGGATGCTTTCCCAGCGGCGGTTTTGCCAGGCCCACTCGTTGCCCTTGACGCCCTGGACGATGTTGCCGATGAGGCCCAGGAGCAGGCACAGTACCAGGCCCAGCCAGGCGCTGTGGGCGATGGACCAGATCCAGCTCATCAGAAAGCCGGCCCAGCTCCAACCCTGAATCTCTGGGGGAACCGGGGTGCCCGGGCCCTGGCCCGAGTT
>JAAYIR010000155.1 GCA_012523355.1 candidate division WS1 bacterium | reverse complement strand
CGCGCCCACTCCTCCGCCGACAACTGCGCCCCCGGCGCCGCTGGCCCCCCGTCCGCACTCCCCAGTGGATTCGACACCCCCGCCGCCGGCGCACCCGCCATTGGCCCCAGGATATTGCCCAGCAGCTCGTCGTACTGGTCCTCCACCCCCGGGCCCGGCGCCGGTGGAGCCACCACCTCACCCTCCGCCCAGCAGCTTCCCGCCGCCGCGAGTGCCACGGCCACCATCACCACCCAACTTGCGATCCATCCGTGCCAGCGCATCTTCTCCTCCTCGGAGACCCGCCACCCGATTGCTTCTCTATCCTCCCACACGCCCTGACAGGTGCCGTTCACCCTCAAGGTTCTCGCAGAACATGGACGTAGACTGCGATGACCAGCCTCTCCTCGCCGGGGACGTTCGTGGTCACCGTCACCTTGCCGTCTATCGGCCCCACCGCGGCAGTATCCACCGACACCGGCACCACCCACGCGCCCTCCCGCAGCACCGGCGTCCCTGCCCGAATTCCCGGCTTGTCCGCGGTCGCGCCGGTCACCTTGAACTCCGCCCCGCTCCTTGAGCGGATTACGATCTCCCGCTCCGCCTTCGCGCCCGGCTTGGCGAACCCGAAGAACACCGACGCCGGCTGCACCTCCAGGTCCCCCCGAACCACCAGCGTAATCGGCACTGTGATCACCGGCCGCTCCTTGTGCGTCGTGCGGATCGTCAGCGTATCCTTAAACTCCGCCACCCGATTCCCCACCGCGCTTGTTATGATCAGCTCCCAGCGCTTGACTCCCCCCTCCACCACGGCCTCCCCCGCCTTTACGTTACATAGCCCGGCGTCGCACTTGGCCTCCACTAGGTCCATCTCCGCTGGTCCCTCCAAGCGGAGCGACCGCGTCAACTCCGCCCCCTTCTCGGCTACCAGGTGGAACCGATCCGGATAAACCTTCTCATCCGGCGGAACGTAGCCGTGCAGCGTTAGGAAGACCACGGGCTGATCGGGGTCGGTGGTGAGAAGTTGCGCCGACTTGAACACGTCCCCGGAGTAGGAGATGGGGAAGCTAACCGTGACCTGCGTAGACTCCCCCGGCGCCAATTCCTCTTTCTCCACCTCCACCTTCGGCGCCCCGCAGCAAGTTGTCATCACCGGATGCACCGTCAACAGCCGATCTCCGGTGTTTGCAAATATCGCCTTGAACTCCACTACTTGGCCTATCCCTGCAACCCCGAATGCGTAATGAAACTCAGATACGCGCAACATCGTCCGGTGGCTGCTATGGCTCTCTGTAAGAACGAGAGCTTGTCCGGTATACCGCTTCGCGATGTCAGCCCGTGGTGCAACCATGATCGCTCCGTTCTCAACCACCTGCACCCAGTTCGCCGAAGCTCGCGCCAATACTGTAAAGTGTTCGGGCTCGCGAAGATGAATCACCTTGGGTCCTGGTACTTCCCCAAGCTCCTCCAGGCTAGCCTTCACGCCGTCCATGCTCCGCCCGAACTTCCTGCCCAGTTCTCTCACGTCAGCCATCGAACAGTTCGAGCCAGGCAGACCATCCAACAGACGTTGCCTGCCGGCGACGTCGAGTTCCCTACCCGAGAGCAGGAACATCGCGGCGACGCTCCAAGACCCGCAATCATCCGCCAGCGTCGGATTCTGCATACTCAATACCGTGACCAACAAGAATAATCTGCCAAGCCGCCAGCAACTCCTCATATTGTTGCTCTCTCTTTCCTGTTGCAGCGTCACCATTCAGCATGCCCAAGCCTGTCTAGCACTGGCCTGCCCACGTGCCGCTCCGGCCTCGGCTCGGCCTCCCCTCTCAATGTCACGGTCCGCGCCACGCCCGATGGAGTCTTGGCAGACCCGCGCTCTGCCTGAGTTTACTGCACCTTCGGTCCGCGTCTCACGCGTACACCCACCGCCCCTTGCCGGAGGGGTTCCACTAACCGCAGGAACTCGCATGCCATCGTCACTGTCCCCCACGAGACGCAGGGAGCACACCCGTGCACTTGATCTCCCGTCCCCCTCTTGCCCGCGCGGTCAACCATCACTGTCGTCCGATAGCAACAAACGACTCACCCCTCCACATCTGCTCAAACACCGAGTCTGGCACGGAAAGCAGGAGGGTCGGCGGACACAGGATGATCTCCCGGTTTTCAGCCCTGCCCAACACCAAGCCGCACGCACCTGTCCTGAGCACCCCCACCATGAATCGACCATCCCGTGCCAGTTGACTGGCGGCCACGCGGATCTTCACTCCATCTAGACCATTGGCATGTGCTGCCGCCACCACCCAATCCAGCACGTCGGCCCCTCCTGCAGTGTCTGATACCGACGCCACCAACTCCGCCGAAGTCGCGCGCACTCCCAGGGCTGCGCAAACCGCCAACAGGCACAGAGCCGCTGAGTCATCGTCCTTCTGAAACCCCTTCCCCTTGGTCCCATCAGTCCTCTCGATTCTTGGTCCGACAATCCGAGAAGCCGCTCCCGCCCATGTGGTCCTGCCGTCGGTCAACTCCAGCGCAACACGTGTCACGTTCTCCACGTCCGCGTCTGCGATCGCGTCGGCACCAACGATCGTCACCCTATCCGACCGGGCATCGTAGACTGGCGTGCCATTGGGGAACGTCAATTCAAACGTGTCAGGAGGCACCTTCTCATTGACTTTGGCCTCCCGTACTCGCCACTTGGTCTCACTCCACACGAACCCCCCTATACCCCGCGCTGCGTAGGATGTCCCTGATATCGTGCACGGCAGCCAGACCCCTTTCGCGTACTCTTTGAAATCTTCGTATGACGTCACCCCCTCAATTCCTCCGTCGGCTCCGTACCGCACCATACGCACTGCACGGAATCCCAGGCCCGGCGCTATCCACAATCGGGCCTTATTCCCCTCATCATAGTGCACCTCCAACACATAGCACCCTTGCGAATCCAAGTCCTCATGCTTCAAAAGGGTGGGGCCATGCTCCCTCAGCCACCGGCTCAATCGGGCCCCTGACGCCCACCTCAAACCAAGCGCAACCTCAGGCCGACAGGCCCCCGCCTCGAGTCGGTCGTGGATGTATCCTTCCTGCCCGTCGAAACTCACCTGCTTCTCTCCGTCATACGCTCTTGTCAGCGTTCGGGCCACTCCGTCTCCTGCACTCCCTGATACTATCTCCCTAAGATAGCACTTCTCTCCATCGGTAGCCCAGTCCCAATCCTCAGCCCTGCAAGTCCCACCTGCGGGCGGTCCCCCGCCGGTCTCGGATGCGGCAGGCCTTCCCGGAGTGGATGGCTGTTGCGAGGCCATCCATGCCATTGTCTCTTTGGTTATCGTTGTCTCAACACGCATGTTTCCTGTCATCGTCTGGACCAATGAATCGCTGTTTTCGAGACCTTTCAGAATCGTCCTAACGATGTCCTCGTCCAAAGACCCCACCCCATGCACGGCCACAACGCAACTCAGCAATCCCATGGCAATCGCAATGCCCCACAAGCATCTTGACCCATTCATGCGCTACCGACTCCTCTCCGGACGCCCATGCTGCCTCGACTACAGACGCCGCCCCGGCCCCTTCGCTAGTCACACTTGCTCACGTCTTTGTAGGTGGCCGCCCCCCCTGTGTCAGCCTCACAGTCTGCTTTTGATGCGTACGCCTTGCCATTGCACCTGATCCAATTGCTGTTACCGCAAGCTATGCCCGCCCACCACCTGCAGACTCGGTAGGTTGCGCTGTTGTACTTGACCCACGTTGGACTCAACGGCGATATCCTTATGCACCCCTCATCGCAGTTCTTATCTATGTCACAACTCCCCAACCACCCAATGACCTCGTAGCCTCCTCTCACACTACGCATCTCCTCGGTAGTCATTTGTTCAACCGAGCAAACTCCTTGCGATCCGAAACCGCTCGATATCAGCAACGATACAGTCACTGCCAAAACCACTCGATTGCCTGACATATCACCCTCATCCTCCTCTTGGTCTCTACTCGTATATCGCCTGCCGCAGACACACTCACGCGTGCCTACTCCATCCAGGGCCGCCAAGTCTGTGCTTGCCTGGGCGAACACATTCATGGCATGACATTCGCGAAATACGGAATCAGCATCCTGGCTTCCTCTGCTCCATTCGCGATCCTTGCGCATATGTTGCCCTCAATGACCCCAGTTGCATTTGGGGGACACAAGTCAACCACTAGAAGCCAGCTACCATCGCCTCGCCCTGTCGTCGTAACCTTCACCAACTCCGGCTTGTCCACTTCCACCTCCTTCACATGGAAGGCTACCGCTCCAGTAACCGTGACGGTGCAGGTCTTGGTCTCTCCCGGCTTGACGAAGCCGAAGAAGAAGCTGCCCGGAGTCACCTTGAGCGGGCTTGCTACCTCGACATGCATCGGCACCGCAAGGCGTCCGTGCTCCGGGTCGTTCGTCTCCAGCGTCACTGTCCCGTCATGCTCCCCGGCTTGCTCAAGCGCCCCCAATGTGACCGTGATCTCTTGCCGGCTTCCGCTGCTCAACTGTCTCGCCCCCACCTCCACTCTCGCCCCCGGCAGGTCACAACTGGCCCCCGCAACGCGGAACGCAGCCGAGCCCTGGACCGTCAGCTTCCTCACCACACTCTGCCCCCAGCCCACTTGCGCCGACAGTCTCGCGGGCATAACGGCCCCAAACTTGGCCGACATCAATTCCACGTCCGTCAAATCCCGGTGCGCCTGGGCCAGCTTCAGCAACTCCACCTGCGCAGGCTCGCCCCAAGTCCCCTGCGCTTCCCGAATCAGCTTCCGGAACAAGTCCGCTGCTCCCGCGTAGTCCGTGCTGCTCTTCGCCGCTCCGAGGTAGAATGCGCTACGGTGCAGCGGGTAGCTCCCCTCAGCCCGCTTCTTCCCCTCCTCCAGCCAATACCCGCCTCTCTCGACTGCCTTCGCATTGTCACCAGCAGCTTGATACCCCAAGATCAGTGCGGCCAGTGCCCAGTCCCGGTCCCTTCCCCCGTCGCGTGCACCGAGCACTTCTTCCGCCCAGGGCAACACCTCCGCTCTCAAGACCTGTACATCCCCAAGCCCCCTACACGCCCGCTGCAACTCCCAGCAGATCATGATCGGGTAGTCGCCCCCGTGGCGGGTCGCTTCGTCCTTCCACGCCCAGATCATCAGCGGCAAGAGCTCCCGCGAGCGCTCCGCCTCCAGCGTATCCCCCACCACAAACCCCACCGGGGTTGCCAGTGCCTCCCGCTCCGCCGTTGTCAGGGACCCCAGCAGCGCCCTCATGGCGTCGCCCTTGCCGAGCGTCCCCAGATACGCCGTCATCACCAGCCGCGCCCGCGGCGTCAGCGTTTTGTAGAAGGCCAGGTCCTCCCCATGCGCCTTATAGAGCGGCGCGCAGATCGCCTTGTACACCTTCGGAATCGCCAGCAGCGGCTCCCCGCCCGGATTCCCCAGCGGCAGCCCCTCCAGCAGCCGCAGCAGCGTCGCCTCGTCCGGCGTCTGGCCCTCGCCTTCCAGCAGCGCCCCCAGCGCCTCGGGGTTGCTCTGCAACCAAGTCGCCAGCACCGCGCCATAGGTGTCCGCGCCCTCCTGCGGGTTCCCCACCAGCCGCCGCGCCCACTCCTCCGCCGACAACTGCGCCCCCGGCGCGGCTGCCCCGCCGCCCGCGCTCCCCAGTGGATTCGACACCCCCGCCGCCGGCGCGCCCACCATTGGCCCCAGGATATTGCCCAGCAGCTTGTCGTACTGGTCCTCCACCCCCGGGCCCGGCGCCGGACGAGCCACCACCTCACCCTCCGCCCGGCAGCTTCCCGCCGCCGCGAGCGCCACCGCGGCGATCATCACCACCCAACTTGCGATCCATCCGTGCCGGCGCATCTTGTCCTCCTCAGAACCTACCCACCGGATTGCTCCCCTGACCCGTCTTCGCCCATTGCAGGTACTGGTTCGCGCGCAGGCAACACATGTCTTTCGCCTTGAAGCACCGCGCGATGCAGACGACGCCGAGCTCCGCCTCCGGCCCCTGCGCTAGCGTCTGCATCTGCGCCGCCCGCAGCGCCTCCGCGTACTGCCCGTTCAGCAGGTACGCGTTCACCGCGCGCAGCCACGCCCCGCCCACGCTCTCCTCCTGCATCTGCCGCTGGGCCTCCGTCATCGGTAGCGCCGGCACCCCCGCCAGCGGATTCTCTCCCTGCCCGGTCTGCAGGTACGTCAGGAACCCCGTAATCACCGGCCTGCCGTCCGTGACCACCAGCGTCCGCAGGAGCAGCTGCAGCGCTTCGTCCTTCCCGGCCTCCGCGGTGATCGGCCCCAGCCGGTACCCCGCGACCGCCGCCTGCTTCGCCAGGTCCATCTCCCCCGCGGCCATGTGCATCTCGACCCGCGCCTTCCAGTATGCGGCCACCTCGACGATCTCCGGGAGCAGATAGGGCAGGTCTTCGAGGAACTTCCGCGCCTGCTCCTTCTGCCCCGCGCGCTGATACAGGAGCACCGTATCCCGGATCACGTCTGTGCCCGGAGGGAGCTTGTTACCGTCGAGGAGGAACTCCTTGAGCCGCTCCGCCCGCACCAGGGCTTCCTCCGGGGGAAGCGGCGAGGCCGCCGAGGTCGTGGCCCACAGGTAGAACACACTGGGCGGCCAGAAGCCCTTGGCGTTTGGGAAGAACTTGAGGTACGCCTCACACAGCGCCAGAGCCTCCTGCGGCTTGTTCTGCTTGAGGTGGAGGTCCTTGCCGACCACGTACGTCGCCGCTCCATAAATCGCCGCGGTGCCCAGGGAGGTGCCATTGTCCGGGAGAGTGTCTCTGCCGAGGGGGTACTTCTCGAAGATGACCTTGGCCGCTTCCAAGGCCTCCGGCCAGGAGGGATGAGGGAAGATCCGCCAGGCCAGTTGGTCAAGTTCCCCGGCGTTTGCGGCTGGGGGCAGCAGCGTCGTGACTGCCATCGCCGACCACACGATGGCCGCTCCAGCCAACCACTTGCTCACCCGGCCCTGCCGCTCCATTTCATCCTCCTCAGAACGTCCCCACCGGATTCGTCCCCTGCCCGCTCTTGACCCACTGCAAATACTCATTCGCTCGCACGCAGTGCATGTCTTTCGCCTTGAAGCACCGCGCGATGTTCGTCACCCCGGCCTGCGCCGTCGCCCCCTCGCTCAGTGCCTGGACCTGCGCCCCTTGCAGCGCCTCCGTAAATTGCCCCTGGAGCAGCCGCGCATCCACGGCCAGCCCCCAGTTGCCGCCTGTTGCGGTTTCCAGCTGCTCGCGCTGCGCCTCTGTGATCGGCAGTACACCGATAGCCGCCAGTGGGTTGGTCCCTGTCCCCGTCTTCAGATAAGTCAGGAACCCCTCGATGCCGGCCGTCCCGTCCGTCACCGCCAGCGTCCGGAGGAGCTGCTGCAAGGCGTCGTCCTTGCCGGGATCGGCGACCATCGGCGTCAACCGGTAACCCCACACCGCCGCCTGCTTGGCCTTGTCGTTCTCCCCGGCCCCCATGTACATCCCCACCCGCGTCTTCCAGTACCCCGGCAGCTCCACCACGTCGGGGCGGGAGAACGGCAGCTCCTCCACAAACCGCCGCCCCTCCGCCTTCTTCCCCGCGGTCTGGTAGAGCGTGAGGAGGTCGGTGAAGAGGGCGGTGGCGGGGAACAACTTGCCGCGATCCAGCACATACGTGCCCAGCGCCTCCATCCGCTCCAACGCCTGCTCTGGCGGCAGACCGGCGGCGGCAGCGCTTTTCGCGATCAGCTCGTACACTTGCGGCGGCCAGAATCCCGTCAAGCCACCGGGAAATACCTTGAGGTACAGATCGCAGAGGGCCAGAGCCTCGAGCGGCTTGGCTTGATGAAGCAGGAGGTCTTTCCCCACGACCACGGCACAAGCCGCGTAGATCTCGGCGGCACCGTAGTTCAAGAGGCGCGGGTTGTGGGTGGTCTCATCGCCGAGGGGGTACTTCTGGAGGATGGTCTGCGCGGCTTGGAGCGCGGCAGGGTCGTTGGGGTGAACGATGACTTGTTTACCCAGGTCCTCAAGTTCCGCCGCGAGGCCCAGCGTACCAGTCACTAACGCCAGAACGACAATCAAGAACCATCGTCTCATGAACCTCTCCTCCGCGTACGGCAGGATCGGGACAACGACTAGGCGCCTGTCAAAACTGAGCGTCTACCTTACGACCATTAAGAAAAGCACAGTATACATCTTAAGGGGGGGGGGCTGTCAAGCAGCCTGCGGCGAGATGATCAACCACCATTCCCGCCTTCGCCAGCCCCGCACGTGTGCCTCGTCACTCCCTCGACCCGCCCTGAGGGCCAGGGACCTCATCGCGCTTGGTAGACCATGCCTGCGCAT
>JAAYIR010000019.1 GCA_012523355.1 candidate division WS1 bacterium | reverse complement strand
GTGGAACCGGCGGCCAGGAGCAGCATGACCACCCACAGGAATCGCGAACGCAGCATGAGCAAGCCTCCTCGGTTTGCAGACAGGCAATAATGTGCGTATCTTCGCCATTTCTCCGGGCAAGTCCTCTGTGGCTGCGTGTCCTCGCTCACTCAGCCTTCCCCGGTCCGCACTCCGCTCTCTCCTCTCTAACCCACCTGAGCAGGTACGCGCCCAACAGCACACACCCCGCCCCCACCACATAGTCCACTCTCCAGCCCAGTCCTGCCTGGTACCGGCTCAGCCAGCTCCCTAGCGGCCCCATCAGCACTGAAGCTCCGATCTGGGGCAGCACTGCGGAAACGTTCCAGAACCCCAGGTACCGTGCCGCCTCCTGCTTCGGAACCAGATTGCAGGCCAGGGCCCACTCCACTGCCGTGAACACACCATAGCCCAGCCCGGCCGGCACCGCCGCCGCGTACACCCACCGCACCTCCGGCGCGAAGGCCACCATCAACGCCCCCACGGCCACCAAGACCTGTGCCGCGATCAGCAGAGGCTTGCGCCCTATGCGGTCAGACCAGGCACCGGAGGGGAGGCTCACAACTACAGCGGAGGCGATCGCCGGCAACATAACCAGTAGGGTAAGCCGATCCGCGTTCTCGACTCCCAGCGAGTACTGCAGGTAGAACCGCATGTACTCCAGGAAAGTGTATATGCCCAGGTTCGCCGCCATGCGGGAGGCCGACAGCCACATGAAGTCCCGGTTCCCCCGGAAGTCCACCCGGAAGGACTCCACCAGGACGCGCCCTGCGCTCCTCCTAGGTCCTCCACGCCCCGGATCCTCACGAATGGCGATCACTGTGATGAGCATCATGCCCAGCAGGAAGGCCGCGATTACTCCACAGAGCAGGAGCATCTGCCGCTGACGAAAGGCCTCATACGCGCCGGCGGTGGGGAAGTCCGCCCGCACAGCCGCACCCAGCAGCACTCCGGCGAGGATTAGCCCGCCTGTATCCCCCGCCAGCCGAGCGAGGCCCATCCATCCCGAGGCGGCTCCATGCTGCGCCGGGGGCACGGTGTCCGGCAGGAGCGCCGTAAATGGGCCCAGTGCTATGTTGCTGGTGATCTGCAGCAGCACCAACCCTGCCACAAAGGGCCAGTAGGAGGGTGCAGCTCCCAGGATCATCAGCGAGGCAGCCCCCGTCAGAGTTCCGGTGATTATGTAGGGTCGCCTGCGCCCTCGCGGGCTTCGTGAGCGGTCGCTAAAGGCGCCAAAGACCAGCTGCGCCACAGTGCCGAAGAGGCCCCCGATCCCGGCCAGCAGCGCCAGCCGCGGCCCTACCTCCACCTCCGTGAACCAGTCGGTCAGCCGGCTTTGCAGTGTGAGGTGCAACAGCGCTCCCCACATGACCGTATTGGCCAGCCAGTAAAGCGAGAGGGCGACGAAGTGGCGCGTGCCCACGGGGGCCAGCTCAGCCTGTGGCCGTGGAACCTTGGGGTGTGGACTTCCCGGCGGCTCATCCGCCATGTGTATCTCCCTTGCGACGGCGTATCTTGTCGCCCAGATTCCACCCCGCTCCCCCGCACTCCTTGCCTTCCCGTCGTCCCGCATCGCCGACGCTGCCAACTGCTGACTCAAAACTGCTTACCTCTGCCCTGCTTGCGGCAGGATTCCGCGATCCCCCGCGCGAATTGCCAGGCAATGAGCGCTGTGGATTCTGAGAGCAATCGCCCCCACCGCGCAGGTCGTCTGCGCCTTCTGGCCCGGGTCTTCCGCCTGGCCTACCTGCGGTTTGGCCTGGGAGTCGCCAATCTCATGGCGGCGGCCATCGCCTTCTACTCCCTGCTCTGTCTGGGTCCATTGGGCTTGCTACTGGCAGCCTTGCTGCAGGCCGTCTTCGGTCAGGGCGGCGAGAGCTACCGGCGGCTACACGCCGTGATCGCAGAGTTAGGCGGCCATGCCGCGGGACAACTTCTCCCGCAACTAGACGCCGCCCTCTCCAACCCCGGCACCTATGCGGCTAGTCTGGGCAGCATCGCGCTGCTGGTGTGGGCCAGTCTGCAGCTGTTTGAGGTCATTGAGCGCAGTCTCACCGAGGTTTGGCCCGGCAGGCTGGTACGGGGTTTCTTCGGGCGCAAGCTGGTGGCGTTGACCGTCATGGCGGCCGGCGGCGCACTCATCTGCGGAGTGGTCTTGGCCAGCGTCATGCGGGTCGCTGTCGAGGCCCGTCTCCGCCAGATTCCCGGACTGGAGCCGACCACGCTCGAGTTTGTACGGCCAGGCCTGCGCTTCTTGGTTGAATTCATGGCCTCCGTGGTGGCCTTTACGCTGCTTTACAAGTTCGTCCCTGTCCAGCGCGTACCATTCCGCGTCGCCTTCGCCGGAGCGCTCTTCGCTGCTTTGCTCTGGCACCTCATCTCCCCCGTCTTCACTCACATGCTGGCCTGGAGCGAGCGCAGCCATGCCATCTACGGCAGCCTGGCGCAGGTGGTGACCTTCTGCATGTGGGCCTTCCTCGGGGCACGGATCTTGCTGGCCGGGGGGCATTTCGCCGCAGCTTATGACCACGTCGTCTACCACCAGCGACCTCCAGAAGAGGACGACCTCTTCCTGGAGCGCCGGCGCAAACAGCAGAAGTCCTAGGCGGCAAGGGGATGGCAGGCCGCCGAACCATCAGGCAAGCGGCGGCTTGTACGCCACAACTACCGTGGCCCCGGGTTGTTCCCGGTGGTAGCCTTTCTCAGCGTCACGAGGGGAACCTCGCGGGGGCAGTTGACGCGAATCGGCACGCCTTCACCAGCCCCCCGACTGACGTACAGATAGGTATCGCAGATCGCGCTGAGCCCCGCCCCACGTTCTCGTGGCCGACGACACGAGCAGTGTATGGGCCCCAAACCGGGCAACCTCACCTGACCACCATGCGTATGGCCAGCCAGAATCAGGTCTACCTGGCACGCCAGGGCATCGTCCGCCACATCTGGAGAATGCGCGAGGAGTATCTTGCAGTCTTCCCGTGGCAGATGGCCTACCGTCGCCTTCAGATCGTCACGGCGACCGTAGGGATCATCTACGCCCCCAATCCAGAGTCGCGCGCCGTTCTGCTCCACCACGACCGCCTCATTCACCAGCAGTCGCAACCCGGCCTGGTGGTACAATGTGCGCCATTGCTCCACCGTAGGCGCGTCCAGTGGTTCGAGGTACTGAGAATACCAGCGATGCCCATGCTCATGGTTGCCCAGGCAGGCGTAAACGCCGCGGGGGGCCTCAAGCTCGCGGAGCAGGGGAAGATAGCAGGGCGCAGCGCGGTGCCAATGAACAACATCCCCCAGAACGGCCACCATATGAGGCCGCTCCGCGTTAACCAGGCCCACTAGACTGCGGAGTGCCCTGGCCCCCCGCCAGGGGAAGCCCGCGTGCAGATCTGAGATGACGGCAATGCTCAGACCGTCGAAGACCTCGGGCAGGCGAGGGAGAGCAATCTCCACGCGCTCCACCATGATGAGCCTCTCGCGGCGCTCGGGGAACTACTGGCGGTTCAGACCAGGGCTGATGTAGGTTTGCCCACCCATCACCGTGCGAATGGCGTGGACCAACTCCTCGAAGGCACAGTCCTTCTGCACATAGCCCACGGCACCCGCGGCAAACATCCGCGCCGTGAACCACTTGTTGGAGTGCATGGATAGGGCCAGGACCTTCATGCCCGGCATGGCCTCGACCAGCTCCTTGGTTGCGTCAATCCCATTGAGCTGCGGCATGCCCACATCCATGATGACTATGTCGGGCTGAAGCTCACGCGCCATTTCCACGGCTTCTTGCCCGTCGGCGGCTTCGGCAAGCACGTCCAGATCTTGCTCCCGCTCCAACAACGCCCGCAGTCCGTCCCGTACTATCTTGTGGTCATCAGCTAGCAGGATCTTGATGCTCATAATTGCTCTCTCTTCCAACATGGCTATCATGGGTCTATGACGCCAGAGAGCAAATAACTCCTCAGAAGAAAGCGACAAGATTTTTGCCGGTTTTCCGCTAGGGGGAACCCTTAGTCTCGTCTGGACCCGAGGCACTCTCCTGCCCCACAGCGCTCAGGACGCGTGCAGGAAAGTCAGGCTGAGGTCAAGGAGAGGCTCTCCCCTCACACCCGCCAACCGCGAAGAACACAAGCCTCTCCGCCGGGCAGGGGCCCTCCTCGGATCACGGCAACTGGCGGAAAGTCTTCAGACGGGGCCAGATCTTGGCGGTACGAAAACCCTCCGCGGCCGCCACTCCCGATTGCTGCCCCCGGGTGCGGGCCAGGTTGCGCACGAAAGCCTCGACGTCCAGGTTGTCGTGGTCGCGCAGCCATACCACCTGGCTCTCATGACAGAGCAGCGCCTGCACCTTTAGGTCGAGGGTCTCGCTGATGTCCACATACTCCTCGGGGATGAAATTAGTGCCCGCCAGAGGGTCGGCGTAGATCAGCGTCGCCAGGCTATCCACTGCCCCATGCTCAGTCTCAATGTGAGGCACAGTCGCCAGGAAGCTAGCTGCAAAGACCAGATCTGAGGCGGTCCGGTGGTCAGGATGATAGTCCTCCGGCGCATGCGTGATGATGATATCCGGATCGGCCCAGCGGATGGCGTCAATCATCAACAGCCGGGTGCGCTTGTCGTGGAACACCCACTCGTCGGGCTCCCCCAGCATCTTGAACTCCGCGCCGACGGTCTCCGCAGCGCGACGCGCCTCCTCGGTGCGGATCTTCCCCAGCTCCTCCGCCGGAATCACCATGTGCCCCATGTCCCCGTTGGTGCAGACGACATTGAACACCTCGTCTCCCCGCTGCACGCAGCGGGCCAGGGTTCCCGCACAGATGAACTCGATATCGTCCGGATGCGCTCCCACGGCCATTACACGCATGTCAGTCACTCTCCTAGCTGATAGTCGATGGCCCCGGCGTCGAGCCGGCACGAGGCCTGGAGCACCCTCATGGCAACAGCGCCCGCCAGTGCATTCCCCCTGGCCAAGCCGGCCGGAAGCACTCAGCGTACTCCGCGCCACATTCCCGCCCACGCAATCGACACAACTCCCGCCGTTTGGCCACCAGGTCCACGCCGTCGTGGGCCAGAATCCAGTCAAGCTGGCTGCGATGGCAGGCCAGTGCCGCCAGCTTCAACTGGATGGTATCGCTGATATCCACGTAGATGCTGTGCGCGTAGTCTATCCCCGCCTCCGAATCCATGTAGAACAACGCGGAGCCGCCACCGCCCACCGGGCGGCGCCGGGCCCAGGCGTCCTGCGCCAGCACGCCCGAGGCCCGATGGTCGGCATGATAGCTATCCGGACCATGAGCCAGCACCAGGTCCGGCGTGGCCCACTCAAAAACCTCGTCCATCTGCCGGTGCGCCCTCGGCTCAGAGAAGAGAAAGCCGTCCGGCTCTCCCATCCACCAGAGCTCGGCGCCATAAATCGCTGCACCCGCCCGGGCCTCCTGCTCGCGCACTGCGACCAGCTCCACCGACGCGATGACTACACTGCCCAACTCGCCGTTCGTGCATACGCAGGCGAAAACCTGGTCACCACGGGCTGCACACTTGGCCAGCATGCCCGCGCAACCGCATTCCACGTCATCGGGATGGGCGCCAATGGCCAGAATACGCATGGGGACAGCCTACGAGTACCTCTCCGCGATCTGTTTGGCGGTGAGAAATTCGCCTCCGCGAGCGCGCAGGCCCTGGATGAGCAGTTCGAACTGCTCCAGCGCGTACGGACCACAGTTCTGTATGATGAAGGGGTCCGGTGTGACCGTACCCTCGCCAATCCACATGCTCGGCGGCTGTTCCACGAACTCCCACGGGTGGAAGTAGAAACACAACACGGGCCGGACGCCGCGCTCCTCCACGTAGTTGATGAAACTGTCACAGCGCTCCAGCAGAGCCTCCGCGCTCTCCGTGCGAAATAGCGGCCACTGATCGCGATCCCGCCCGTAGGGATCCTGACTCTCCATCGCCATATCCGCGAAGTTCGGGATCTCCACGATCCGCAGGTCCCCCTCCTGGGTCCAGTCCTCCGCGCTGGGATGATACGGGGCCAACCGCTCGCCAAAATGGTACAGCGGATAGGTGGCATCAGCCACGTACCCCAGCTTCTCCAGTGCCTTGATCACCGTGGTGCTGCCAAAGAGCCGCGGACAGCGCCAGGATGCCGGCCAGACGCCCGCGGCCTCGGCCACGATATGTGTGGTCAGGTCCAGGCGGTGCGCCACCTCTTCAGGCAGGATGGGCACCACCCCGGGCACCTCAAAGATCGGCTCGCCCACCGTCTCATGGTAAAGCGCATGACCGCCCACCTCGAACCCCGCCGCCGCAATGTCCCGAATAGCCTCTGGATGAGCTTTGGCCGCCGCCCCGGTGACGAAGAAGGTTGCTCCCGCCTCCTGCCGCGTCAGCAGTTCCAGCAGCAGCGGCGTACCTTCCACCAGGCCCTTATAGGTCGTGTAGAAGCTCCCCACGTCGGTTTCGACGTCGAGGCCGAGAAGCACTAACGGTGACTGGGACATGACGCCTCACCCCCTGCCCCCTCCCCTGCCGAGAGGGGTCCAGAGACCATGCGGAGGGAGAGTCCTGCCGGCGCAGCAGCGTCCCTCCCTCCAGACACAAGGTCCTACTCGATCTCCACGATCTCCATCTTCAGGTCGGGCGCCAGGACCTCCACGCCCTCCTGGGTGACCCGGGCGCCGTTCTCGTAGCGCATCCCGAACTCACTGCCCTGCAAGAAAGTGTCCACCTGGAAGGTCATGTTCTCCTGGAGTAGATACTCCGAGCTGGACTCCATCCAGGGCCGCTCGACCTCCATCATCCCCAACCCGTGGCAGGGGCCATAGAGCAGGTTCTCGCCGCAGCCCCGGTCCTGCACATACTGCTCGAACTTCAGCACCGGCTCCTTGGCCGGGATGCCGGCCCGTATCCACTCCATGGTCTTGTAGTGGGCGTCAATGCAGACCTCGGCTAGCCGGTGCATCTCCTCAGTCATCTTGCCCAGGCAGACCGGGAAGCCCACACTTGGCGAGTAGCCGCACACCCGAGCGCCGATGTCCAGCTGGACCAGATCGCCCTTCTGGAGCACCCGCGTGCTTGGGCGCCCAATGGCGTGCGTGGAGTTGATGCCAGAGAGCACGTAGGTGGGATGCGCCTCGTACTCCGCCCCCGCCGCGTACATGGCGCCCTGGGCGATCCCTACCACCTGCTGCTCAGTCAGACCTGGCCGGATCTCTTCCAGCACCGCCTGGAGCGCAATCACCGAGATGCGGAAGCCCTCGCGCAGGCAGGCCAGCTCGGCCTCACTCTTGATCACGCGTAGGTTGGTGAGGATGTCATCAGCGGGTACGAGTTCCGCCTTCGGTGCGTCGCGCCGCAGAGCCTCATAGATGGTTACCGGCAAGAGGCTGCGGCCGGCGATCCCGATGCGATTCGGCGTGATTCCGCACTCGGCAAAGATGGAGGCGAAAGTGTCCAGCTCCACCCCCGGGTAATCCGGATCCGCGGACTCCCGGTACTCCAGGATGCGGCGAATCTTGGCCAGATACCCCCGGTCCCGGGCGAAGGTCTCGCTCTCCGGGCCGATGATCTGCACGGCTTCGCCCTGCGCGGGCACGAGCACCCCCGCAGTCTCGAAGATGGGCCAGTAGTTCGAGAGGTAGCGCACATTGGCGAAGTCCGCCTCGTGGGAGTGCACCAGCAGGGCGTCCAGCCCGGCAGCGCGCACCGCCTCCTGCACCCGCGCAATACGGGCGTAATGTTCTTCCTTCGGAATGGCTACGGTAGACATAGTCATACCTCCTGGTTAGAGTTGCTCGTTAGTAGTTCGTGCTTGCGGCACGGGCAAACGCATGGGTAACGCCTCAGTCAGGGTAAATCCCCCGAACTAGATCCAAGTTGGGCAGCTTGTCACGAATGACCTCGAAGTACTCGTTGGCCAGAGGCTCATCATAAGGCTGCGGCGGAATCAGGCCACTGTTGTCCGCGAGCCAGCGTGGGATAAGCTCGTCCGCCTGGCGGCGGCAGTCGGCGATCTTCTCCCGGATGGCCTCCGGCGTATGCATGTAGATGTTCGCTTCCGAGTGCCAGCCCAGACGGGTATCAGCCTCCATATACGGCAGGCAGGCCTGTGAGTTATCGGCCTCCGCGCGCAGGTAGCCCTGCAAGCGCTGCAGGATCGCCCGGCGCTCCTCCACGGACTCACTGCGCAAGAGAAACTCCCGCTCGACGTAGAAGCGCGAGACGTTGCGCAGAGTGGTCATCTGGTGATATACCGCGCGTGCCAGGCCATATTCCTGATACTGGGCGATGGTCGGTGACTCCATCTCAGCAAAGGCCGCCTCAAAACGCACAAGCCCTGCCGCCCAGTGCTCGAGCAAGGCAGCCAGGCAGCGGTCAAACCAGAGAACTTCGCCGTCCGGAATCTGGTTCAGCATATTGTCGCCCGGCGTATCGCTGGGCAACCAGGAGGGCGGGAAAGGCTTGTGCAGAGGCTCGAGGAAGAGAGGGAAGGCGGGCCCCGCATTCATGGGGCCATCGTAGATCAGAGGAATATAGAAGGGATAGCAGTCCCAGGCCTGGGCAAACTCCTCCCAGGCAGCGAGCACTTCCTCCGCGGCGGCAGCCCCGAAGTACCGCGCCGCCAGGGCCCGCAGGGCCGCCTCCTTCCCCTGCTCAGTGCCGCCGAAGTATAGACCCCCAGCCAGATCGGTGATCAGCCCCGGATAGTTGCCAAAGATCCAGCATCCCAGCATCCCCCTGACGCCCTCAGCCCGCATGTTGTCAAACTTCTCAAACACCGGACCGGTCAGGGGCATGTAGGGGACGGAAGCCAGTTCGTGAGTGCAGCAGAACTGGAGTTTGGCGTAAATGGGCAAGCCCCGGCGCCGGGTGACCGCCATCGCTCGCCGGAAGCGCTCGGAAGGGCCGATGATTGAGAGGCTGTACTCGTCCACGAAAAAGGTGCGATCGAAGAGAGTCTTATGCTCCCCACGCTCGAAGTCGCACATGAGGATGGCCTCCGGAGGGAGGGTCTCCACGATTCGGTCGTTGACCTCGGGGCCCCAGAGCATCTCCCAGGACCAGTTCCAGGCGATGACCTTGGCCTGAGGGTTGGCCGCATGCACGCCCTTGGCGATACAGTCAATGACCTCGGTGACCACCTCTTCCGGAGAACGCTCCGCGCAACGTGGGCACAGCTCGGTCAGGTTGCGGTAGTGCTCCTCCACATCTTGCCGCGTGGGGAAGTGTGAATAGCAGTTGGTCTGGGCCTCGGAGGCGGTGATGCAAAACGCTCCGGCCAGCTCCGGAACTTGGCCAAACAGCCAGCGACAGCTCTCGGTAAGCCATTCTCGCACCTCGGGATCGCTTGTGCACATGGCCCGAGTAGGGTTCCCGTGCTGGCCAATCGCCGGCCGTCGGGTGCCACCAGCCTGGGGGTGGGCCTCCCAGAAGGCGGCGTCCACCGGCAGGCTGCGCGGTTCGAGCAGGTAGAGGAAGATGCGGATCCCGTACTTGCCCGCCCGCGCGGCGAGGGCCTGCAGAGCGGCCAGACTGGGACGCGAGTCCTGCCCAAACTCCGGGAAGATCTCCGAGGGCACCAGATCGCGCAGGATAGTATGGATCCAGATACCGTTGATCTTGTGATGCGCCAGGCGGTTGAGGTACTCCTCGGGGTAGTAGTCCATGTCGTCGAGGAGTTCGTTGGCGTAATAGGGCGAATAGAAAGAACGCAGGATACGCGTCTCCAGGAAGGGCTCGCGAAAGACCGAGAAGGGCGCAAACCACGGCCCGCCGGAATCGCTCATAAGCTCCTCCAGCTCGTACAGAGCGTACTGGAGTCCCGACTCGTCAGCGGCCTGGATGATCACGCCCTCCGCCTGGGCGTCAATCGAGTAGGATTCGGGCACCGGTTCCGACGCAGACGCTAGCCTTAGCGTGATGGACCGGCTGTTCTCCTCCCCTTGCCCTGCCTCCACGACCGGCAGAGGTAGTCCCATGCACACCGTCATAAAGCGGAGAAAATCAGCGGTCGCCGTCTCCAGTTGCGCGCTGGCCTCCGGCGGCAGGACCAGTCTCCATTCCGGGCTGAGAACTACTGCCCCTGCCGGAGGTGTCGCCCCCGCGCGGAGCAGGCTCTCGCTGTGCAGCGGTGAGGCCAGCTTCTCACGATAGAGAAAGCGCGGCTCGGTATACTCGTTCGGATAGCCCGGAACGCCGGCGGGTTCGGACACGGGAATCACCCCTAGAGGTCAGCGTAAATGGGGAAGGCCTCGCAGAGAGCTTCCACTTCCTGGCGTACCTGCTCGAGCACCGCCGGGTTAGACGCTCCCTCGTGAATGACACGGCCAATCCACTGGCCGATCAGCGTCATCTCCGCCTCTTTCATGCCTCGAGTAGTCAGTCCCGGAGTGCCGGGCCGGATGCCACTGGTCACCGCAGGCGGAGCAGGGTCATTGGGGATCAGGTTCTTGTTCACCACCATCCCCGCCTGCTCCATCATGTCCGCAGCGTCCTTACCGCTCAAACCCTTACTGCGCAGGTCCACCAACAGAAGATGGTTGTCCGTACCCCCGGTGACCAGCACGAAGTCCTGATCCTGCAGGGACTTGGCCAGGGCGTGGGCGTTACGTACAATCTGGCGCTGGTACTCCCGGAAGCCGAACTCCTGGGCCTCCTTGAAGGCCACGGCTTTACCGGCGATCACCG
>JAAYIR010000154.1 GCA_012523355.1 candidate division WS1 bacterium | reverse complement strand
GCAGGCATGGCCGGCAGGCTGGAGCAGGCGCGAGAGCGTGCGGCGGGCGTTGGGGTCGGGGTCCAGGATTAGTATGATTGGCTTTCGGTGGGTGGCGGACAAGCTAGAATTCCCCCCGTCTGTATGTCGGACGGGGGAGAGGAGAACTTGAGGGGGACCTCATAGCCTGACAGCGGGCAGGTCTGGCTGCGAGGCGCGCCGAACTAAGGGGCTGCTCGCACAGCAGGGGAAAGGCGCGAGGTCATGAGAGGAAGTACGTAATGGAGCCAGTAAAAGTACTGCTAGTGGGGTGGGACGGAGCGGAGCCGGAACTGGTGGAGCCGTGGGTGCAGCAGGGGAAGCTGCCCGTACTCGCGAGCCTGATACAACGAGGGGCGCTGGGGCGCATCCGGAGCACCATACCACCGGTGACGCCCCCGGCCTGGACCTCCATCATAACCGGATTACAGCCCGGTCGCCACGGGATCTATGCTTTCACGCGGCCGGGAACAGAGAGCTCGGCGGAGGTCATCGTCACGGCGGCGGAGCGGCAAGGTGCCTCGGTGTGGCAGTACCTCAGCGAGGCGGAGCGCCGCGTGGGCGTATTCAACCTGTCCCTCACGTACCCGCCCGAGCCCGTGTCGGGCTTTCTGTTGGCGGGTTTCGACGCGCCGGTGTTCAATGCCTCGGTTACCTATCCGGCCGAAGCCTTCGGCGTGGCGATGCGCAACATGACGGCGTACAGCCATTGGATGATGGATGCCTTTGGGGAGAGCGCTCACGAGGACCTGCGGCGGCAATTGTTCCAGCAGCGGGACGTGCTATTCAATCTGACGCGGGAGTATCCGGTGGAGGTACTGGCCGCCAATTTCAACTCCGTGGATCATATCCACCACAAGGCCTGGCCGATCGGGATGGACGGCCAGGAGCTGGCGCGCCAAAATGACACCGCCGTGGAGCGGATGTACCGGGATATGGACACGGTCCTGGGCGATCTGCTGGAGAAGTACGCCGACGAGAACACCCAGGTGATCGTGCTCTCGGATCACGGCGGCGGGCGCATGAAGGGGCAGATGAGCATGGCGCGCGCGCTGGAAGCCGGAGGCTTTCTGGTGATGCGGCAGAAGCACAGGGCCAGCCTGCTCCTGGGTCTGCGCCGGGCCTTGTGGCTCACGCTGCCGAACTCCGTACGCTCGCGGTTGTGGGGCGTGGTAGGAGCCCGGTTCCGGATGGATATGCACCGGCGCGTGCAGGAGGCGACGCTCTCGGATGTGGACTGGGAGCGCACCCGGGCCTTCCCTTGGGGCGACGGAGGGTTCGTGCAGATCAACCAGCAGGGGCGGGAGCCGCAGGGCTCAGTGGCGCCGGAGGATAGCGAGCGCGTCCTGACGGATATTGAGGCCTACCTGCGTACCATTCGCGATCCGTACAACGGAGAGCTGGTGGTGGGCGAGGTGCTGCGCGGAAAGGCGGTCTTTGGGGAAGCAGCTATTGGGTATCCTCCGGACCTGCTAGTGGAGAGCGGGGGCCTGGAGTACAGCCTGCTGCCGTGGTGGGACGGGCCCGAGGAGATCGTGCTGAATCTGGAGGGCGAGGGCGAGAAGCCCAAGCGCCAGGGGAATCATCGCGTGTGGGGGATGCTGGCCACGGCAGGGCCCGCGGTCAAGCCGGGAGCCGTTGTGCCCCCGATGGAGATGGCGGACGTCGCGCCGGCCCTGCTGTATCTGGCCGGGGTGCCGGTGCCGGAGGGGCTGGACGGGCAATTGAAGCGGGAACTCTGGGATACCGGGCAAGAGGCTAGCCAGCAGGCGGCCGCCGCCTTTGAGGCGCCGGTGGCAGCAGTTCCCTACACGGACGAGGAGCAGGCCGCAGTCGAGGAGCGCCTGGCAGACCTGGGGTACATGTAGAGCGAAGAAGCCAGAGGTCTGGAGTGGCGGGCTCAAGCTTGACTCAAGCCTGGGCAAGTCGGTTTGTGCTGTGCTATAATGTGATATACTCTCGATAGGTGGGAGATCGAGAGAGTCGAAAACCCTCTGGGAGGCTGGCAAGGGGGCCAGTGCTACCCCACAGGGTTCTGCTGATTGCCAGCCGGCCCTGAGCCCGGCGCGCAACCCCGAGGCGCTCTTCGTCTGGTACACTGGGGTTTCCCGGTGGCCAGTAGAGCCGAGAAATAGTAAAGTGTTAGAAGCACTCGCGGTGGGTATGTGTTCCCTGGGAGTGGTATAGCACGAGCTGATGGAGACAGGGGTTTGTCAGGCTATGGCAGTGTCCACGGCGCTGCTCAACCAATCCGCCGATAACCTGCGAGAAGTCCTGCGCCGCAATCGCGAACGGTACCATCAACAGTTGCTGGGGCGGGAGCCGGCAGGCTGGGACTACTGTGTCCTGACCGCCTCCACCCTGCAGCAGGCCCGCGGCTATAAGCTGGAGCTGGAGCGGCGGCGGCGGGCAGGCTGGCTGCCGCAGGATACCCTGTACCTGGTCGTTCCCGATCTCCGCGAGCGCTGTATCGGCAGTGG
>JAAYIR010000153.1 GCA_012523355.1 candidate division WS1 bacterium | reverse complement strand
CTCCAGCCCCAACGGGCATGCCCGTTGTACCGGAGATTCGCGGCACCTATCAACCGGTCGTTCTGGGCCGGATCCACGTCCTGAATCACCGCCAGACCTACCTCGCGCGGGGGGAAGGCGGAGAGTACCGCAGTGACCGTGTCCATCCCCTCCCGCGTCGTGCTGGGAATCCGCTCCCACTCCCGTTTCGCCCAGAGAGGGGACTCCGGCGGGATGGCGGCCAGAACGGGCAGGGCCAGGGTGAAGAGCAAGAACACCGGAATGACATGGCGCATAGACATGTACAGATCTCCTGATTCTACTCGTTTGCTCCGCGTGCGACGGAGCCGGGGTCTCATTTCGTCAGGTGTTCCGCGAGAGCGAGTTTGCGGGCCTGATAGACCTCGGCGTCCTGAGCGTACTGGGTGGTGCTCAGCACGAGAGAGTCGTCTATTTCCAGCAGCTGGGCCAGCTCCGGGCTGGGGTTACGCTTGTGGAGCTGCTGTGCTGCATACAGGTACTCGTAGTCCTGGAAGCCGTCGCGCAGCGCGTCCAGGCGCAGGCTAGGCCACATGGTCCCGTCGGGACTGGGATAGACCAGCCAGTAGGTGGTACCGGGATTGACCACCCAGTCGGTCGCCGGCCAACGGGTCTCCCGCTTGGTACTGAACTCGTTGTGGCCGCTGGGCAGAGGGGGGGTCTGTCTGGGCCAGCCGGTCATGGTGAAGGTGAGCAGGCCGTCTACCTTCAGCTTGTCATAGATCCAGGCGTAGGCGCGGCGCTGAACGTTGGGATCATAGGCGTTGATGTCGGGGACCCGCACCGTGGGCCAGAGGTCGGGCAGGGAGGTGCCGCAGGTGTAGACCATGACCTTGACGCCCTCCCGGCGCGCGCGCTCGACACCAGGGTACTCGCGGTACCAGGCGCCGAGGTTAGGCGCCCAGGCGTGGACGAAGCCCCAGCCCCAGTCATCAGTAACGGGACGCATGCCCCAGTTGAAGAGGTTCAGCTCGGGAACAATCTTCTGGAGATAGGCATGGTGCTCCTTGCACATCTCTACTCTATCGCCGGTCGGCTCGTCCCACTTCTCGTGCCAGCCGGAGTCCAGCCAGCCCCTGTCACGCAGGTGGTCAACGTAGGTCCGCATGAACTCCTCGTAGATCAGCGTATACTTGGGATTGATCTCGCTCTTCTGCGGGAGATCCTCGAGGGTCAGGACCTTGCCAGTAGCCCGGTCTTTGACGACATTCCACAGGTTCTTGCTGTGGAAGATACTGAACCAGCCGCTGTTGCAGCTCCCGTTGGGATTCCACAGGTTGCCGTAACGCTGCTGAATCTCCAACCACTGGTCAAGCTGGGAGAAGTCGAAGGTCAGGCTGCCGTCCTCCTCGCGCCAGACCTCCAGCCACTTGCCGGCCATGGCCGCCCAGCCGTAGAGACCGGGGACGGCGCGGTACTTGGAGAGTAACTCCATGTTCTTCTCATAGTGCTCAAGATCGGCGTATTCCCCATAGTGGCGGGCAACGGTATCCATGTCATACCAGGAGTCCCAGAACATGGTGCGGCGCTCGGGGAGGGTGAAGTTGATGACCTTGACGCGGACCGGGACCTTCGTGGCCGCCAGACCCTGGGGCTGGACAGTGAGGGTGCCGGTGTAGGTCCCGGGCGCAGTCCGCACCGGAACGTTGAGGGTGGCGAGGACCGCACGAGCTTCATGACCGGGGCAATCGAAGGGCTGCAACGGCAGGAGAGGGTCCGGCCAACGGGTGCCCTCGGGCATGTGGAAGGCGGCGTTAACGCTCGGGGGAGGCAGGATGTCCCCGACCTGCCACAGGTCCCAGGCCTCGGCAGGGATGAGCGTCCCCTCGGGAGATTTCAGATCGCTGACCTGAACCTGCACCTGATTGAGCGGAGCCATCATGGGTACCAGAGCCAGCTGGGCACTCTGGCCCTCGCGGCGAGCTAGCTGCCACTCGACCTGGCCGTTCAATTCACCCGGAACGCGCAGGCCGGAGAAGACCTTGTGGTAGCTGTCGGTGACCAGCAGCCGGTAGCCGGGGGCCTTACCAGAGGCCTGGTAAAACTCAAACTGCTGGGCCCACAACTCACGGGGAGGAGTGCGAGACTCCCAATCACGCCACTCGGCAAGGGTGTCATACTTGGCTTTCGGGTCGAGGTTCTGCCAGTTCTTGGTGAAGGCGTCCAGCAAGCGCTGGGCGGTGCGGGAGCCACCGGTGACCCAGTCACGCAATCCCTCCCGGGAAGCCTCATCTGCAGCAGGGAAGTCCTTGTCGAACTGAGCCAGGACCGCGCGGCGATCGGCGAAGGTCTGTACGTCCTTCTGCAGAACGGCAACGGCCTGGGCCGGGATCGCCAGCGGGTCAACGAGCGCCGCGCGGGGCGCGCCCTCGGCGGCCTGCACCGCCAGGGTGGCGGTCAGGGGCCGGAGCATCAGCCCGCGGTATATCTGCCGTATCGCTTCGGGATCATCCTGATCGGTGCCCCAGACCCCCCAGGACCAGCTCGCCTGATTAGTCGTCGCGGTGCTGGTATCGGCCCAGTCCACGTCAAGGATGCACTTGCCGGAGGCCCAGTTGTTCTTTTCCTCCCAGCCCTTGCGCATCCACGGCTCAACAGCGGAACCCCACAGGCGCTGGACCTTGTCGGGCTGATAAAAGAACGCAGGGACCGGGCGGTTGTCCGGCCGGACGGCCAGTACCCAGGCCTCCGACGGGTTGGTGAGGGTCTGCCCGTACTCTTCGTCATGGAGCCGGATGGTGGCAATATCCGATCCCGAGGCGGAAGGAATGTAGAACTTGAGATCGGGATCGAAGGGAGAGCCTCCCGGACGCCATATGGAGCGCGTCACGGCGACCACGCGCGGGTGGTTGAGCTGCTCCATGAGATATTGGTCATGGATGGCCAACCACGGCAGGTCATTGTACAGGGCGTAGGTGCGCAGGGGCTGGACGCCGGTAGCGTCGAGTCGTGCCCGGCCCCAGTGGCCCTCGAGAAAGCCGCTGTGAGCAGGGCCACGGACCTGCAGCAGCACCCGCACCGGACCCCCAGCGATGACCTCCAGAGTATCGAAGAGGCCATCGTAGTTGGAGGAGTTGTTCAGCACCCAGCCATGGCTTTCGCCCTGGTAAACCTGCTGAAGGCCGCCGAGCTTGAAGGTGGTGATGTCACCAGTGCCAGCGCCGCCCCATCTTTTGGGGTCGGGAGGCCAGCCGCGCACCCCAAACTCAATGAAGGCGTTTGCAGCCAGGACATCAGCTGAGCTTGTCTTGGGGTCCGGGTTGGACCCAACAGCGAGGTTGCTAGGCGGCAGAAGGGCGGGATCGGGCGGCGCATCAGCCACCGACAGCGTGTAGCGGACTGTGCCCGAGGCGGCGACACTGGCCTGAAACACGACCTCATCGTTGGCATCCAGAAGGTGATTGGGTTCGGCAAGGAAATAGTAGCCGCCGTCCTTCTCGTCTACCTGCACCAGGCCCAGAGCACCGGTTTCATCCGCGATGGTGATCCGGCGAGTGTCTACCTGCTTGCCCCAGAGAGCCACCAGGTCCTGGCCGGGGATCACCACCGGCTCGGCATGGCGCGCCACACCAGCACACTCGCGGAGCTCGATCACCGCAGTGGGCGCAGCCAGACACGCAGTCGCGGAGAGAAGCGCCCCCAAGAACACAGTCAGCTTGCCGGAAATGGACATCAATAGCAGCCTCCTAAGGTTTGGCAGTCTGTGACTAGATTCCCCAAGGAACGAGAGGGTTCCTTCCCTGAGGGTGAGCGAGCTACGGAACGGCAGGGAGGCCTCACCCCCTCGGCGGCCGTGAGACGACCGCCGGTCCCCCTCCCCTGGCAGGGGAGGGGGAGTGGATTGGCGCAGCTGGGCCGGCCTCCTGACGCGCGGGGCGCGTCAGTCGTGCGGCCCCTCCAGGGGGGAGGAAGGCGCAAGGGAGGCAGTAGGCAAGGTGGGTG
>JAAYIR010000152.1 GCA_012523355.1 candidate division WS1 bacterium | reverse complement strand
GAGTTGGGCCTGCTGGATGCGCCCCATTTGGCGGGCCGCCCCGGTGGACTGGGCCAAGTGGTAACGCGCGCTGTAGAGGGACGCATCGAAGCCGTAGACCCCGATTCGGGTGCGGTCATTCCCGAGAAAGAACGGATTGCACGGGCGCTGAAGACACAGTAGTCCGAGGTATACAGCCCCTTAGAGCTGTCCAGGAGACGTTTCCCCCCTACTCTTCTTCCCTTGTCTTGCCACTATCCACAAAAGGCTGCATCCCTGTCAGCCTTACAGGACATTAGCAGGGCTGGGGGGAATAGGAGGCTGTTCCTTAGTGTACCCAGTGTACCCGTAATCGTCTGTAGCGAGCGGAAGCTTCAAAGCGGAAATCTGTCGCGGGCCTGGTCAAGGCCCTGGGAGAGAAGACCATGAGTACGCAGACTGACTCCAAGCTACGTTCAGCCTGGCGCCTGGTGCTGGCAATGGTGATCGCTAGCAGTACGCTGGCTCCGCTGGCGGCGCAGGAGGCGGTATATCGCGAGGATTTCAACGCAGAGACCCCTGCGTGGGCAGCGACCCCGCCAGCGGTAGTGACGCCGTATGGCCGGTCCGGACAGGCGTTGATGATCACCACCTATGTCACGGACGGAGAGAAAGCTCGCTGGGAATCGCCGCCGATCCCGGTGAGCGCCGGGGTATACACCGTCTCGGCCTGGATGGCCCGGAACCTGGCCTATACGCAGGATCCCGGCTATGGCGGTTCCCTGGGATCGCTGACCTTTGACAAGGACGGCAAGGAGATCCGGCGAGAGGAGCTGGTCAAGCTCTACAAGCTGGAGCACCTGGATCAGTACGACTTCCGTCGAATGCCGGATCGCAACGGGCTGATCTGGGAATACCACGAAGCCGAAGTGACCATCCCGCAAAACGTTACCACTCTCAAGCTATCGCTGGCGTGGTCGGAGTTCTCTACCGTATGGCGTAGCACGCCCAAGAACGTACGCGGCGAAATCTATCTGGACGACGTACTGGTGACCCGGGGCCCCGGAACTGCTCTCCCCGAACAGGCGGCGGAAGTGAAGGAGAAGCTGCCGTACCAGTTGCGGATCAACACCCCGGTGGACACGAATACCTTCCTGGCCAGCGATCCGCTGGAGTTCACCGTGCGCCTGGATGGTCCCGAGGGGCCCCCGGCGCCGGATACCGGTCTGATGCTCAAGTACCGGGTCGAAGACTACCAGCGCCTGCTGGTAGACCAGGGACAGATACCCCTGGCGAGTCCCACAAGCTATATCGGGCCCCTCGCCAAGACCGAGGAAGTCTCGCTGCTTAAGACCTTCTACCTGGGCGACACGGTGCGGAAGGAAGTCGGGCGCTGGCTGGCGATTCACGTCCGGCTGGAGGACCGCGAGGGGAAACTCCTGGCTCAGGGTGAGAACGCCTTCGTGGTGACCAATCCACGCGTCCTGACCATCAAGCAGGCAAAGCGATCACGCTTCTTATCCATGAAGAACCTTGAGACGCCCCTGCCCTCCTGGGGCCAAGCCGACCGCCGGACGGCAGCGGCGATCCGCGGCAAGTCGGCGGAGCAAAACGCGCATACCGGAATCCGTAGACTGCTCAACGACATGAGCTGGTCGAAGCGCCAGCCGACCCTCCAGGACCCCATCAGTTTCGCCGGTGACCCGGTGGATAAGTCCGGCCCGATCAGCCAGCAAGAGTTTACCTTCGAGGAGCGGGACCCGCTAGGCATGGTGATCATGCAGTACATGCGAGGCGCAGCGTACGCGGGGACCTACCCCAAGGGTGCCCTGCTGGCGAATCCCGAGCCCGGCGACGACTGGGTGGACGCGGAGGCCTTCGGCAAGTACGTGGAGATGTTTGTGCGGCACACGCGTGGCACCTATTACCTGATCATGAGCTGGGAAGGCCATCCCATTGAAAGCTGGCCCAAGGCGCTGCGTGCGGCCTATGCGGCGATCAAGCGCGTGGACCCGCGGATCCAGATGATCGCGCAGGTGGACGCCTTCCGGGGCGCTGAGTACGCCCAGGAGCTGTGCGAGAGTGGCGACATTGACTTCGTGGACGTATGCCTCTACGACTACTACAGCACCCGCACCCCGCAGTCCAACCTCGAGTTCCGGCGCTATCTGGAGAAGCAAGGAAAACACAAGGAGTACTGGAACGGTGAATACCAGTATACGGGCAGTAAGGACCAGGAAGAATGGACGCGGCGCCTGGTGGACTACCTCGTGACCGCCTACGTGATGGGGATGGACCGGATTAGCTGGTATGAGAATCATTTCATCGTCCCCGGTATCCGGTCGCCTTTGCGAGAGGGCGTAGTGTACGGCACGATAGGGATGCTAGAGGGG
>JAAYIR010000151.1 GCA_012523355.1 candidate division WS1 bacterium | reverse complement strand
GTTTCAGCAGCTTGCGTCCGGTAGGGTGCGCAAAGACATCCATTTTGCCGCTTCCCAGGGCGCGGACAATCCTCTCCGTCATGCGATCTGCGTCCTGGGTGAAGCCTTCATGCACCCCGCCCACCACAAGGTCAAAAAGCTCCTCAGTGCCCTCGGGTAGATCCAGGCGGCCATCGCCCAAGACATTCGCCTCCGTACCCAGGAGCAATCGAAACTCGATACCTCGTGCGGCCCAGCCCGCATTCAGGCGGTCAATGGCGGCCCGCTGGGCGACCACCCGCTCGGCTTCCAGGCCGTGAGCAATGATCAGCGAGGGCGAGTGCTCGGTGATCCCCAGGTACTCATAGCCCCGGGCGATCGCCGCCTCCCCCAGTTCCTCCAGCGTGTTGTGGCCGTCGGAGGCCTCGCTGTGAACGTGGAGGTCCCCCCGCAAGTCCGCCTCCTCGATCAACCGGGGCAGTTGCCCCGCCTCCGCGGCCTGGATTTCTCCCCGGTCCTCCCGCAGTTCTGGCGGAATCCATGGGAGCCCCAGGGCTGCGTAAATCTCCTCCTCCGTCTCCCCGGCGACCCGTGCTCCAGCCTGCTCCTCATGGAATTCGAACACACCGTACTCGTTCAAGGTCAGGTCCCGGCGTTGGGCACGGGCCCGCAGGGCGATATTGTGTGCCTGCGATCCGGTGAAGTATTGCAGCGCCGCTCCCCAGCTTTCGGGCGGGACGACCCGCAGGTCTACTTGCCGATTATGCGCCAACCGCCCGCTCACCTTGGTCTCGCCTGCGGCCAAGAGCTCCACAAAACCCGCTTCGGCGGCGAAGGCCTTGCACACCGGCCCCGGCTTCTCGCAGGCGGCCAGCAGGTCCACATCGCCGATGGTCTCGCGTCCCCGCCGCAGACTTCCGGCGGCGCTGGCGGCCAGGACCCCGGGTTGGGCCTCCAGCCAGCCCACCAGCCGCTCCGCCAGGGGCATCGCCTCTTCGAGGAGCGCCCGTCCGGAACTCTCCTGGAGCACTTGCAGGTTGTGCAGGAGCTTCTCCTCACTTCTCTGCCCCATGCCAGGCAGGTCCCGCAGCCGCCCCTGCTCCGCCGCCTCGGCCAGTTCCTCCAGCGACCCGATTCTCAGCTCCCGGTAGAACAGCCCGATCTTCTTCGGCCCCAGGCCCGGCACCCGCAGCAGCTCCGGGAGTCCCGGGGGGTACTTCCCGATCAGTTCCTGGTGATAGGCCATCTGGCCGGTGGTCAGCAGCTCCTCGATCTTCTCCGCGAGGCTCTTGCCGATGCCAGGGATATGCTGCAGCGCCTTCAGGCCGCCCTCAGCGTGCAGCGCCGCAAGCTCCCGGCTTTGCCCCGCGATGACCTCCGCCGCCCGCCGGTAGCTGAGCACGCGAAACCGATCCGCGCCCGCGATATCCAGCAGGTCGGCAATCTCCTCAAACACGGCGGCAATCTCGGGATTCTGGGGTGGCGTTATTTCTTGCGGAGGTGACGTAGGGGTGGAGTCGGTGTGCTTCCTCTTGCCCATGGTGCCCTCACTCCCCACTGCCTTCCGCCCCCACGAGCTGGCTCAGGAAACGGTCGCTCTTTAGCGTGAGGCCGAGGTGGTAGGCGATATGCCGGCGCAGAAGTAGGAGCAACTGCCGCATCTCCGCCTCGCGCGGCTTGACGGTCTGCAAGCGTTCCGGCACGAGCCGCCGCAGCCCGTGCAGCAGCGCCCGGTGCCCGGGCCTAAGTGCCAGGTGGTGGTGCGACATCTGGCAGGCCGCGCACACCAGCCCCCCGGCCTCCGCCTCATACCGGCCCACCCCCGTGTTCGCCTGTCCGCAGCGCGCGCAGCAGTCCAGCCGTGGCGACAGGCCCAGGTGATCCAGCAGGTCGAAGCCATAGGCCGCGCTGATCATTGCCCCCTTCCCCCCCTGGTCCAGGGCGCGCAGATGCCTCTCCAGGCTCTCGAAGAGTTCAGGGTGCGGCGCGCCCGGCTCCGTGGCCCGCGCCGTCAACTCCGCCATCCAGGTCCCGTAGCCGAAGGCCGTTACCTCCTGAGGGATGTGGTGCCACGCCTCGACTACCTGTGCCTGGGTGAGGCGATCCATGTTGCGCCCCGTGGCCAGCAGGAGGTCCGACAGCGTAAAGGGTTCCAGGGCCCCGGCCAACTTGCTGCCGGGCTTTCCCACTCCGCTGGCCACCGCCTCCACCTTGCCCTGCTCGCGCGTGTAGAAAGTGGCTATCCGCTCGCTGCCGCGGAAACGGCGGACCAGCAGCGTGATTCCCCTGGCGGTGTAGGTTCTCATGGCCTGATAAAGGGGCCTATCCAGCGCCGGGCAGACCCGCCGCGCGCCCGGCCCTCGTCGCGGCTTCGAGTCCCCTACCCTGTAGGGGCAGCTTTCGCGGCTCTGCCCGCGATTGCCGCTCGCCCTGCCCCGTCGTTTCCCCGTAGGGGCGGCTTTTCGGCGTCCGCGCCGGATTGCCGCCCGCGCACAACCCTTGACCTCTCGCCCTCCCTGGAGGGGCCGCACGACTGACGCGCTCTGCGCGTCAGGAGGCCGGCCCGTTCTGCCCATCCTATCCCCCGCTCCCCACCCGCCGACGCGGGGAGAGGGGGCCGGGGAGTGAGGCCCTCCGCCAGGTGAAGTCCTCCGCCCGCGCCCCTCTGCGCTTCACCCCTGTCCACCCGCCAGTTCCGCTGCGATCTGCGCCGTCGCGCTGGTTCCCAGGCGGTCCGCCCCGGCCTCCAGCAGCCGTCGGCAATCCTCCACAGTACGGATGCCCCCCGCCGCCTTCACCCCCACCTCGGGCGGCGCCAGCTTCCGCAGCAGGGCCACGTCCTCCACCGTGGCCCCCTCCGGCCCGGTCCCCGTCGAGGTCTTGACGTAGTCCGCCCCCGCGCGTATCGCCAGCTCCACCGCCAGCCGCTTCTGGTCCTCACTCAGGTAACAGGTCTCAAGAATCACCTTCACCAGCGGCGGATGGGAATCCTGTCCCTCGCGGGCCATGCGTTGCGCCGCATATCCGCAGGCGGCAATCACCGCCCGCAGGTCCTGCTCCACCAGATGCTGGTACCCCGAGCGCAGCGCGGCGTAGTTCATCACCAGGTCTACTTCCTGCGCCCCGGCATAGACCGCGTCGCAGGCCTCCACGGTCTTCGTCGCCGTGGTGTTCTGCCCCAGGGGGAAGCCGCAGGTGGTCGCCGGGGCCACCCCCGTCCCGCGCAGACGCGGCACGATCACCGGCAGCCACACCGGCGGCACCACGCATACCGCCACCTGGTGGCGCACTGCCAGCTCCACGCCCTCCACCACTTCCCGCTCGGTCAGCGTGGGGCTCAGGATGGCATGGTCAATTCGAGACAGGATGTCGGTGTCAGCCATGCTGGTTCCCCGTAGCGGAGGAGTATCGGGTGGCCTCCGCTAGCTCCCTCACCATATCGCCCACCGCCTTAAGCATTTCGTCGCCGGCGCCCCGTTCTCCTATCACGCGCACCACCGCGCTGCCCACGATAGCTCCGTCGGCGATCTGAGCCACCGCCGCCACATGCTCCGGCCGGCTGATGCCGAACCCTACCGCCAGTGGCCGATCCGTCAGCTCGCGCAGCCGCTCCAGCAGCCCCGGCAACTCCTCGGGCAGGCTCTCGCGCACCCCGGTCGTCCCCGCGCGGGAGACGACATACACAAACCCCGTGCTGGCCTCCATGGCCAGCGCCCTCCGCTCCGGATCGCTCACCGGCGTGACCAGGAACACCGTCTCCAGGCCGTGGCGAGCCGCAATCTCCCGCCACTCTCCCGCCTCTTCCGGGGGCAGGTCCGAGACCAGCACCGCCGACACCCCCGCGGCCGCCGCCTCCTGCGCAAACCTCTCCGGCCCAAACTGCAGGATGGGGTTGAAGCAGGTCATGATCAGCAGCGGCAAGCCGGGCGTCCCGCCCGGCTCCTCTGCCGGTGGCACCGGCGTCTCACCGGTGCCCTGTCTCCCCCTCTCCCCAGCGGATTCGGGCAGAATCCGCGCGGGGAGAGGGGGGTGGGGGGTGAGGCCGCTCCCCCTCTCCGTTTCGGAGAGGGGGCTGGCGGGTGAGGCCACCCGCTCCCTCTCCCGTATCTCCCTCGCCGCTTGCAGCACCCCGGCCACGGTCGTACCGGCCGCCAGCGCCCGCTGCCCGGCGGCCTGGATGACTGGCCCATCCGCCAGCGGATCGCTGTAGGGTATCCCCAGCTCCACCAGGTCCGCCCCCGCCTCCCTAAGCGCCAGGGCTATCTCCACCGTCGCCGCCAGCGTCGGGTCCCCCGCGGTGATGTAGACGATCAAGGCCGCGCGGTTCTCAGCCTTGGCCCGGTCGAAGACCTCACGCATTCCCATGGTCCGGGCCTCCCTCCGCGCCGTTTCCGCAACTTCCGGCTTCCAACTTCCGTCTTCCCATTTCTGCGAGCAGTCGCTGCGCCTCTGCCACGTCCTTATCTCCTCGCCCCGAGAGGTTGATGATCACCAGGTCGTTGCGCTGGAAGCTCCCAGCCATCTTCAGCACCTGGGCCACCGCGTGCGCGCTCTCCAGCGCCGGAATAATGCCCTCCAGCTCCGAAAGACGGCAGAAGGCGTCCAGCGTCTCCTCGTCCGTCACCGCGTGGTACACCGCCCGCTTGATATCCAGCAGCAGGCAGTGCTCCGGCCCCACGCCGGGGTAGTCCAACCCGGCAGAGACGGAGTGTGTCTCCGCCACCTGCCCGTCGGCGTCCTGCATCATGTACTGCGCGGCCCCGTGCAGGATGCCGAAGGAACCTGCATTCAGCGGCGCCGCGTGCTTGCCGGTGGAGAGGCCCAGCCCTCCGGCCTCCACCCCGTGCAGCTCCACCTCCTCATCCTCCAGGAAGGGATGGAACAGCCCAATCGCATTCGAGCCGCCACCGACACAGGCGAACAGGTGGGTGGGCAGCCGCCCCTCCTTCTCCAGGCACTGCTCCCGCGCCTCGCGCCCGATCACCGACTGAAAGTCCCGCACGATGGTGGGGTAGGGGTGAGGCCCTGCGGCGGTGCCGAACAGGTAGAAGGTATCTGCCACGTTCTCCATCCAGTCACGGATGGCCTCATTGATGGCGTCCTTCAGCGTTCGCGAGCCGCTGGTCACCGGCGCCACCTCCGCGCCCAGAAGCTTCATGCGGAAGCAGTTCAGCTCCTGCCGTCGGATGTCTTCCTCCCCCATGTAGATGACGGCCTGCATCCCAAACAGCGCCGCGACGGTGGCGGTCGCGACGCCATGCTGCCCGGCGCCGGTCTCGGCGATCATCCGCCGCTTGCCCATGTACCGCGCGAGCAGGCCCTGCCCCAGGCAGTTGTTGATCTTGTGCGCGCCGGTATGGTTGAGGTCCTCGCGCTTGAGGTACACCCGGCAGCCCACCACCTCGCTCAGCCGGTCAGCACGGTATAGCCGGGAGGGACGCCCCGCATACTCTCGCCACAGATACTCCAACTCCCCGCGGAATTGCGGGTCCTCGCGGCGTTCTTCATAGGCCGCCTCCAGCTCCCGGAGCGCGCCCATCAGCGTCTCCGGAACATATTGCCCCCCATAGCGCCCAAACCGCCCTTTGGTCGTTGTTCCCACACGCGTCACGTCCTATCTGTCCTGTCTCCTCGCAGGGC
>JAAYIR010000150.1 GCA_012523355.1 candidate division WS1 bacterium | reverse complement strand
CGGGGGCCGCTGAAGGTGCTGTTTCTGGCGAACTACAACATGGGGGCGCGGGAGGTCGTGGAGCTCAAGCAGCGCCTCAACATGGAGATTGACGTAACGCTCTATCAAAGCCCGCGCATGCAACTGGGGGTGGACGACTCCCCCTACGTGGGAGCGGTGCTGGGGACCTCGCGAGCAGAAAAGCTCGCGGTGCTCTATGAACAACTGGAGCAGAAATGGGACGCCTTCGTGATGGGGGCAAACACGCCGTTCGCAGACCTGTCCCCAAAGGCGCAGTACCTGATGCTGAAGCAGGTCAGCGAGGGCGCGGGGCTGATCTGCCTGGGAGCGCTGCCCAAGGAGGCTCTCAATAACCCCACCGAGGATGATCCCTACAGCATCCTGGCCGGAGTGCCCTTCCCCTTGCTCAAGTCCTATACGCTGGTCCCGAAAATGGTGCCGCTGGAGAAGCTGCCCGAGGACCTGCTCAAGACCTATACCCTGGGGCAGGGGCGGGTGGCCATGGTCAAGCACTACGTGGTTTATCCCTACCCGCGAAGTCTGGAGGGGTATTACCAGGGGTTTCAGTCGCTAACGCCTGCTTTTCCGTATAGCTACAAGGAGCACGTGTATTACGACTATTATCTGAGCGCCATTGCCAAGACGCTGCTGTGGGCGGTGCCGAGCAAGGCCAGCGTGATCACCCCCGCGCCCGAGAACGAAATGTTTGCGACGGTGAACTGGGCCGACCTGCCGAGGACCGTGCCGGTGGGCCGTTTCAATCTTCCCGCGGGCAAGACGCTGAGCTGCAAGGCAGAGCTGCGGGACCTGTTCGGCAAGATCACCCCGCTGGCCGCGCCTGAGGTGAGTGGCGGGAACTATGAACTGGCGGTGCAGATGCCGACGGTGCCGCAGGGCGATTACTTCGTGGACTATCAGTTGACATCGCCCGAGGGCACGGAGTACTGGGGCAGCTATGGAGTGGCAGTGCGCGCTGAGCTGCCGACGATTGACAAGATCCAGATGGCGGAGGTGATGTACCAGCCGACGGCACCCTTCTTTGCGGATGTGAGACTGTCGGCAGCCCCACCCCCAGGTCTGATCCTGCGGGCGCGGGGCTTTGACCGCGTGGGGCGGGAGATCTTCCGCGTGGACCGACCGGCTACCAGGGAGGTCGTACCCGTGGGAGCTGACCTGGAGCGCACGGTGGGAATGGCCCATCACCTGCGGGCGGAGCTCTGGCAGGGAGACCGCTGCGTGGATGTGGCGCGGGAGGAGTTCCTGGTAACTGCACGCGAGGATCCGCTGTGGGCGAACATCATCTGGGGCGATCCCATAAACACTCTGCTGGGAGAGATGCAGAACGACCAGATGCGACGGGCAGGCTTCAACGTTAGCCTGACACACGATCCAGCCCGGCCGGCCACGCGCGATTTCCGGGAGATTGACTACCTGATTGCGCTGCGCTTCCCGGCAGTGACCGATGAGGACCCCGATCCAGGTTTTGACAACCCGCAATGGGTGGAAGACTACGTCGCCAAGAGCATTACCGCCCCGGTGCTGAAGAAGCGGGACTATGGGGTGTGGTACTACTCGCTGGGCGATGAGAACAGCTACTCCTACAGCCGGGCGAAGATCGCGCCCTCCGAGTTGCGGGCCTGGCGCCAGTATCTTAACGACACCTATGGGGGTGATCTGGCGCTGCTAAACCGGGAGTGGAACAGTGAGCACAAGAGCTTCGACGAGATCTCCTGGGTGAATGTGGAGGAGCCGCTGGAGATGGTGGACATCCCGCGCAAGCACCTGTGGATGGCCTTCTGCGAGAAGCAATACGCCGATGCGCACCATGCCATGGCGGAGGCGATCCGCGAAGTGGACCCGGAGGCCCGAGTGGGCGCGGAGGGCTCCTTGCCCGGGAACCTGGAGGAGACGCTGAAGGGCCTGCAGATGTGGGGCCCCTATCCGAGCCGGTTGGACAACGCGCTGATGCGTTCGTTCGAGACTACGCCGCTGCTGAAGGGCAACTGGTGGGGAGGCTACGTGTCGGGACGCAGCTCGGGTTCACAGAAGCTGTGGGATCAGATTCTCACCGGCGGGGTCAACAGCAGCTACTACTACACAATGTACGGCTCGGAGGGTTTCATCGGAGCCGACATGTCCTACGCGGATTTCTTTGAGCAGACGCAGCAGGCGGACATCCGGGAGGTCACGGATACGCTGGGACCATTGCTCAACGCCACTCCGGTGGCGAAGATGGGGTTGGGCCTGTTCTATAGCCTGCCTAGCGAGCATGCGGGGACGATAGATACGCGCTGGGGAGCGGTGGGAAGCTGCCGCGACGGAATGCTCAAGTTCTGCGAGCAGACGGGAATCTCCAGCCATTTCTACTCCGAGAAGCAGATCCTGGCCGGGAAGCTGGATGCGGATGGTGTAACAGTACTGATGATGCCGCAGGCGCTGTGTGTGAGCGAGGCGGTGGCGCAGGCATTGCGACAGTGGGTGGCGGCGGGAGGCGTGCTGATCGCTGACCAGCGGCCAGGACTGCGCAACGAGCGCGCGGCGCTACGCGAGAAGGGCGTGCTGGATGAGTTGTTTGGCGTGGCGCAGACGGTAGAGGGCGATCCGCAGGTAACGACGGTTCAGGTGCCGGGCCAGGCCTGGGAGCGGGTAATCGTGGACGCCAGCCTCAAGCCGGCAACCGCAACCAAAGGCATGGGTCTCCAGAGCGACCTGCCGGTAGGCCTGGTTAACCAGGTCGGTACCGGGCGGGCCATCCTGTTGAACATCTCGCTGGGCAAGCTCCTGGCCAACTACGACGATGACGCGACGCGGAACTTCCTGCGGGAAATGCTGAAGCAGGGAGGCATCTTCACCGGCCTGCAGGCACCACCGGGCTACCTGCTGACGCGGTTCGAGGGTCCAGGCTATCAACTCCTGAGCTGTCGGATCACTACCGAGGGCAAAGCGAACGAGACGGTGAAGCTCGGCGAGACGGTGGCGGCATATGATGTGCGGAGCGGGAAGTACCTGGGTAAGGTGGACAGCCTGGTGCCCTCACAATGCGCCGGCAGAAATAACCTGTTCGCCCTGCTGCCGGAGCCGGCGACGGGAATCTCGGTACAGGCGCCGGGGAAGGCGGAGGCAGGAGCCATGCTAGCGGTGACCGTCTCGACGAGAGCTACGGCAGGGAAGAGCAATCCGACCCGGCTGGTGATGGTGAAATGGCTGACCCCGGAGGGCGTGGAGGTGGAGGTGTTGCGGAAGTATGCGAGTGTGTCCGAGGAGCCAGCCCGGGTGATTCTGCCCCTGGCACTGAACCAAGCTTCGGGAACGTATACCTGCGAGGTGACGGATATCCTCACCGGGCAGGTCCAGACCGCGCGCGTCGAGGTGACGGGAGGTAATGAATAATGTCACGCATAACAAGCGTCCTATTGACGATATTAGTGCTGCTGGGGGCCATGGGAGTACAGGCCGAAGTGCCGCCGGTGTTGACACTGCATCTGGCGCCGTATTTCGCCGCCGGGCCGGTCATTGACGGCAAGCTGGATGATGCTGCCTGGCGGACAGCGCCGGAGAACTCGACCTTCTACAAGTACTGGACCACGGCGGCAGAGGCCACCCCACTGCGGACGGCCTTCCGGCTGGGGTATGACGCTAAGGGCCTGTTCCTGGGCGCGAACATGTACGAGAAGGAACCGGACAAGATCAAGGCGACGATCGCGCAGCGCCAGGATCCCCGGTTGTGGACTGACGATTGTGCGGAGATCTATGTGGATTCCGCGGGCAGCGGCACGGGGTACCGCAAGTTCACCATCAACGCTCTCGGGACAACCCAGACGCTGTACCGGATGGACATGGCTAACAGCGACCCGACCTGGGCGCCGGAGGGCTGGCAGGCGGCAGCGGTACGCGATGCCGAGGGGTGGACCTTTGAGATGTACATTCCCTGGGAGATCCTGGGCCGTCCCGCAGAGGCCGGGGATCTGTGGAAACTCTGCTTCGTACGCTTCTCCTGGTCCTCTGGGGGCTGGGCCGGTGGGGGCCTGGTGACCTCCGCGCTGGGTGGGAACTACAACAACCCCGACCGCTTCGGCTGGTTGCTGTTCCTGCCGCGAGATGCGGGGGGGGATACCAACGCGCTAGCCCAGACGATAGCCGAGCGCGTGCCCGGTGACTGGCTGGTCTCTCTGCCGGAGGCAGTGGTAATGAAGTCCAGCGGCGAGGTCAAGGCGACGAGCATGAAGGATCTGGTGGCCAGCCTGCGGACAGAGGTGCAAGCAGAGCTGGAAGATTGCCGGCAGCTCAGCGAGGGCGACTCGGTAGCCGCCACTGGTCTGGACGCAGTAGACAAGGAGCTCGCCGGGGTGCCAGCACAGGTCGCTGATGCGGTGGGCTTCCAACTGGCCATGGGCACACTGGCCAAGATCTCGAGCAAGATTGAGGATATTCGCTACACACATATGCTGACCGCGCTGCTGGCGGCAGGATAGAAACTCAATAGCGGGGGCGGCGATTCCGCCCTGATCTGATCGCAGCGCCGGGCGGGGTTCCGCCCCTGCGGCAGGGCAACCCTGGCCGAGGGAGGCGAACCTCATGCGCTGGGTATTTCCGTGGCTGCTAGTAATGGGCATGATGACGGCGGCGCGGGCAGATCTGCCCCCAGTGGTGTCCTTTCACACTGCGGGGTGGGTCAGCGTGCCGCCAGAGATGGATGGGAGATTAGACGACGCCTGCTGGCAAACGCTGCCGGTGACCCGCACCTTCTACAAGTACTGGGTACCGCAGGTCATCATTCCGCCTCTGCAGACCGCCTTGCAGCTCGGATATGACGCCCAGGGGGTATACCTGGGCACCAGCATGTGGGAGCAGGAGCCCGGAAGGCTCAAGGCCCTGATCCGCGAACACGAGAACCCCCGCCTCTGGACCGATGACTGCGCGGAGGTGTGCTTCGACCCGGGAGCAACCGGCACCAGCTTCTTCCAGTTTGTAGTCAACCCCCTGGGCTTCACCAACACCCGGCGGGGGCTGGGCGGGGGGATGATCGAGGAGGCGTGGGCACCGCAGAATTGGTGGAGAGCCGCGACCAGCCGGGATGAGAAGGGCTGGTACTTTGAGTTCTTCATCCCCTGGAAGGTGTTCAAGACCAGTCCGGCGCGGCCCAACGACCTGTGGCGTTTCTGCATGATGCGCTATTCGTGGTCCTCGGGCAACAACCTGGCGACCACGGCAGTAGGGGCGGCCAACAACCGGGTGGCGTTCTACGGGTGGCTGCTGTTCCTGCCCCCGGAGGGGAAGCCTGCGCCGGCCAGGCTGACGGAATCGCTGGGGCCGAGGATTCCCGGTGATTGGCTGATCTGCCTGGGGGAGGAGATGTTGATCAAGACCGGCAGGATGCTGGGAGCGAAGCCGACGAGAGTGCTGCTGAGCGAACTGCGAACGGCGGCGCAGGAGCAGATAGATGAGTGTATCCGGGTCGTCAAGGGGGAGGAGACGGCGCGCGAGGCTTGCCGGCAGGCCGAGTGGGACCTGGCGGCACTGTCCATGAAGGCTAGAGACGCGGGGGAGTTTCAGAGCACGAGGATGGCAGTGGAGGGAGTAGTGCGCGAGGTGGAGAAGGTAGAGTATGAGTATCTGATGAGGAAGCTGCTGACAAACAGCTCATAAAGACGGGAGGAAACCACCATAGACATTCAAGAGTATTCGATGACACAGGTCGCAGCCACAGTCAGCGCCCTTCTGGGGATGCCGCCCCCGGCGCAGGCCAAGGGGGAACCTATCGAGGATATTGTCTCAGATCTGAAAGGTGCCCGCAGGGTGGCACTGCTGGCGCTGGACGCCTTCGGCACTTATGCCTGGGGACTGTGGCGGGGAGAGATGCCCTTCCTGGATTCCCTACACACCCGACGCAGTATCACACTGCGGTCAGTAATGCCCAGCATAACGCCGGTCAATTTTGCGACCATGGTCACGGGGACAGACCTGGAGGGGCATCGCATCGAAACCTTTGACCATGATTTTGCCTGCGAGACTCTATTTGATGTAGTTCGCCGGGCAGGCGGCCAAAGCGCCGGGGTGGGGCTAACCGGGTTCACGGGGACTAAACTGCTGGGCCGCCACGCGGACATCGACGGCGACGGCGGAGAGCCTATTAGTGATGACGCCGACGATGGAGTGGCAGACAAGATAATTGAAATTGTCGAGGCTTACCAGCCGGAGTTCCTCATTGCTCAGTTGGGAAAAACGGATGACGTCTTTCACCGGGAGGGACCAAGCTCCCCCGCTGTGGTCCCCATGCTCAGAGAAACGGACGTGCGGATGAAGAAACTGGTGGAGTATCTCCAGGCCCGGGGGTATGGCATTGTAGTTTTGGCCGATCACGGTCAGCATGATATCGAAGGGGCACCGGAGGGCCAGATGAAGGGGACCCATGGGACCGACTCGCCGAAAGATGTGCTGGTTCCGTGCACCTGGATCAGCTAGCTGGGCTGCCCGACCCCAGACACAGAGCTTGTGTGTTGTCGAACCTCACTCCCTGAGGGGCGAAGAGAGAAGGAATGCCACGCATGAGAGCGGCCTTCAAGCGCGGGTTGACCGTCACGCTTCGCGAGGCGGAGTTGCCTCCGCTGCGACCGGAAGACCTGCGCTTGAAGGTCTCGGCATGTGGCATTTGCGGGTCAGACCTGCAGGTAAATCCGGAGGAGGCCGAGCAGGAACTGGCTTTTGGACACGAGGTCGCAGGGGTTGTCGCCGAGGTGGGGAGCGCAGTCGGCCGGCTGAGCGTAGGGCAGCCGGTGGTGCTGGAATCGGCAACTGCCTGCGGACGCTGTGATAACTGCCGCAACGCGCGGCAGGAGCTGTGCACTGACATCCAGAGCTTCTGGTATCTAAACTCCTTTGGCATGGCCGAGGAGATGGTGACCCCCGCCGCCACGGCTATCCCCTGTGATTACCTGGAACCAGAGGTGGCGCTGCTCAGCGAGCCGCTGGGGGTAGCCATTGACCTGGTCCGACTAGCCGATATTGGCCCGGATAACAACGTCTTGCTGATGGGTGCGGGACCGATCGGGCTCATGGCCCTGGCCCTGGTGAAGAAGGCCGGGGCACGGCGCATCTTTGCCAGTGAGTTGTCGTCCCGCCAGGCACGGCTGGAACTGGCTCGGGCGTTTGGCGCTGACGAGACCCTCGACCCCCAGGCCACGCCGATTGAGCAGTACGACTTTGGTTGCGGGATCGACCGCGTCCTGGTGACCAGCCCACCTCCCACCCTCTCCAGCGCCTTCGCCGTGGCGATCAAGGGAGGAATTATCTCTTTCATTGGCATTGGGCATGGGGAACAGGCTTTCTGCCACTTCAATGCCAATGACTTTCACTTCAAAAAGCTACAACTCCGCGCCTCTTTTGCCTCCCCGGCCCTGTTCACCCCGCGGGCGCTGCAGTATTTGCACGAAGGCGTGGTCAATGGCCCGGCACTGATCTCACACCGCTTCCCGCTGGGGAAGATCGAGGAGGCCATGCGTGTGGCTCGGGAGGACCCCGCCGCGCTGAAGGTAGTGGTGAGGCCATGACTGGCAAGGAGCGGATGCTCAAGGCCTTGCGGTTTGAGGAGCCAGACCGCCCGCCGCACTGGGAAGCCATGTTCGAGCTGGAGCAGGAGGCCTTTGGCCTGCGCTTCCCCGACCGCAAGAGCTGGGCCGGCTGTTCACCTTCCGAGAAGCAGACCAAGATCGCTATCTGCATGGAGGTCTATGAGCGGATTGTGGAGCGCTACCACTGGGACGCTTTGGCGGTCTACTGGCCCTGGGGTGACCCGGACGGCGTCGCGGCGGCCAAGGCCACCTTCGGCGAGGACCTGCTGATTGGCGGCATGGTGGGCATGAGCGTGTGGTCCATCGAGTCCATCAACGACTGGGTGCAGTTCTCTACCGATCTGTACGATAATCCCGCGGTGCTGCACGAGGAGGCCGAGAGGCGGTGTCTCGACGCGTTCGAGAGGAGCGACCGCCTGCTGGAGGCAGGAGCGGACTTCATCTTCCTACCCAACGACGTGGCCTTTAACGCCGGGCCGTTTGTCTCGCCGGCGGTGTTCGCAGAGTTGGTGACGCCCTACCTGAAGCGGGAGGTGGCGCACATCCGCGAACAGGGCGCTATCGCCATGATTCACACGGATGGCATGATCAGGCCGGTGCTGGATCAGCTCGTGAGCGTGAATGCGCACCTGCTGCACTCGATTGACCCCATGGCGGGGATGGACATCGCGGAGGTCAAGCGGCTGACCCAGGGGAAGCTGGCGCTGATGGGGAACGTGCAGTGCAGCCTGCTGCAGGACGGGCCACGGGAGAAGATTCGTGAGTCGGCGCGATACTGCCTGGAACACGCCTCGCCGGGAGGAGGATACGTGTTTGCCACCTCCAACACCATCTTCCCCGGCATGCCACTGGAGAACTATGAGTACATGCTGGAGGTCTTCCGGGAGTTCGTGGAGGAGGAGCGTCATTCTGACTGACGGGAGGGCGCCCCAGCGGGGAACCCGCACGGCGAGTCAAGGGTCAGTATGAGGGGCGGAGAAGTTGGTCCGTGCGGGGAGACAAGAAGAAATGATCGAACACCTACTGCCAGGTATCGGGATGCTGGGGATGGGGGGGCTGTTAGGCGTGGCCTCGGCCATTACCTTCAAGAGCGCCACGCGGGCCGTGGGTTGTGCCATCGGGCTCCTGTTCCTTCTGATCCAGGTGCTGGCCTACTACAAGATCGTCAGCGTGGATTGGGCGCTGGTGGCCCAGCAGGCGGAGCCGGCGAAACACGTCGCCAGCGCAGGGCTGGGGAAGTTGTGGCAGATACTGACCTATAACCTGCCCCTGGGCGGGGGCTTCGTCGCAGGATTCTGGCTGGGGTGGAAGCGGTTCTGAGAGCAGCGAGGGTACAGAAGAGGCAGCGGCAGAGCTGCGATCTTGTCCGCCACGACGGCAGACGAGCCAAGCTCTCTCCCAAGGCCAGCGGGTTCTAAGAGAAAGAACGCGCGGTCGTCAGATATCCGCGCGGGGGACCCCAGGCTCCCCCTACCCCTGCGGGTCCCAGGCGGTGGCAAAGTCAGAGGCTCCTGGCGCGTCACGGCGCAGCCACTTGGCATGGCCATCGGCGAAGGCGAAGTTGGACCCCTCCATGTGGCGAGTGTCGGGAGTGGAGCCGAGCGTATCCGGGTTGCCATCCGGGTCCGGATCGGTGCCGCCGTAGTTGTACATATACCAGGAGATGTGTTTGCCGATCACCGAAGCGTCGGCGTAGGTGAGCTTCTCGGCGGACTTGTGTGCGGTAGCCCCACCGTTGAGGATCATCCAGTAATTGATCGCGTAGCCGGTGAGCTTGCCGCTGATCCCGGGTTCGGTGCCCGGATGGAGGCTGGGGCAGACCATGATCTGGTAGTTCTCGATGTAGGGCTGCAGGACGTCAAGCCAGATGTAGGTCGTGGTGGTGCCATCGTCGGGGTCGGTGTAGGTATAGGGTGCGGGTGGGTACCACTGGTCGTAGTCCTGGGCGTACATCATGGTGGCCAACTGGATCTGCTTGACGTTGGACAAGCACTGGATCGCTTTGGCCTTGTCAATGGCCCGGCTGAAGACCGGGAATAGGATTGAGGCGAGGATGCTGATGATGGCCATTACGACCAATAATTCGATGAGAGTGAAGCCGCGCTTCATGCTGAGACCTCCTGCCGCTTTATTTCCCTCGTATACATTATACCCGTTTATTTAACACTTCTCCATCTCCATTAGTTGCACCGTGCTCGAGAGGGGAGGATTTCTGCGTCACCAGAGACAAAGACGTTTGCAGAGGGCCGGGGATTCCTGTCCGGCTGAGCGGAAGGAGTAAGGTACATGTATGACTTATTGCTGAGGGGCGGAACTATACTGGACGGGACCGGGCAGCCGGGCTCGCGGGCAGAGGTAGCGCTGGCGGGTGACAAGATAGCTGCGGTAGCGGCGCCGGGCGTCATCGCGGAGGCCGCGCGAGTCCTGGACGTAACAGGATTATATGTGGCACCGGGGTTCATTGATGTGCATGCCCACCATGACGTGGCGGTGCTGGAGACGCCACAGATGGACGCGCCGCTGCGCCAGGGGGTGACCTTGCAGGTTAACGGACAGTGCGGGCAGTCACTGTTTCCGCTGCGCGTCGAGCAGCGGGAGGCCGTAATGAAGGCACTGCCGGTGTTCGGGACCGATAGCCGCCGGGGATGGGAACACATCGAGACCTATCTGCAAGAGGTGCGGGAGGCGCAACCAGCGATCAACGTGGCCAGCTTCGTGGGGCATGGCACGCTGCGGGCGGCGGTGTCCGGCTTTGAGCCGCGAGCGCTGACGGAGGAGGAGCTGCGACGCCTGGAGGAGGCGACCGCTGAGGCATTGCAGGGCGGGGCGGCGGGAATTTCCTGCGGGCTGATGTACCCGCCGGGTACCTGGGCCACTACGGAGGAGTTGATCCGCATCGGGAGGCAAGTGGCGAAAGCAGGCCGGCTCATGGCTTTCCATATCCGGGGGGAGGATGAGCGGTTGGAGGGGGCGATAGCGGAGGCCCTGGAGGTGGGGGAGAAGAGCGGGGTGCGGGTTGAGATCTCGCATCTGAAGGCCTCTGGGCAGGCGAGCTGGGGGAAGATGCCGCGCGCACTGGAGCTGATCGAGAGGGCGGCGGAACGCGGCGTGCAGGTAGGGTTCGACTGCTATCCCTATACGGCGGGCAGCACTTACCTGAGCGCGTACCTGCCGGAGTGGATGCAGGAGGGCGGCTGGATCGCTACCGAGGAACGCCTGCGGGACGCAGAGACACGGCAACGACTGCGGGAAGAGCTGGCGACCGTGAAGTCGGGGGTACACTATCGCCGCATGCGGATCTCGGCAGTAGCGACACCGGAGAACCAGAAGCTCCTGGGGAAGTATGTGGCCGAAGCGGCGGCAGAGGCCGGCGCAGATCTGACAGATTTCCTGGCGGAACTGCTGCTGACCGAAAACAACGCTGTGATGATTATCCACTTCTCGATGTGCGAGGAGGACATGGAGTTGGCGCTGGCCCACCCTCTGGGGGTGATTGGCACCGACAGTCTGGCGGCAAGCGGGCCCGGGCAGACACCGCACCCACGCTGCTATGGGAGCTTCCCGCGGGTGCT
>JAAYIR010000149.1 GCA_012523355.1 candidate division WS1 bacterium | reverse complement strand
GGGAAACCGGCTACTTGCACGCTCGACGTGGCGGGGCTGAAGATGGAGAGTGGGACTGCAGCGGCGGTGAATATGCCGACGGCAGCGCCGTATCTATATCGCGAAGCTGCAGTGGAGATCGCCAGCGGAGGCGGCGCGCTGGAGGCAGAAGTCAACTGCGAGCAGATCCGAATCGTGATCGAAAACATGGTGGAGGACCCGGCGGAGGGGCTGCGATTAGCGGAGGGCAACTCGCCGAAGCATCTGTATAATCTGTGCGGCGTTCGATGTCGCGGCGCGATCAGCCGGGACTTTGTGGACACGGCGCTTTATGGCGACTTCGCGGCGGGACAAGAGGCGGCGCTGCGGATTCAGCTGACGCGGGGCGCGAGCACAGCGACGATTTCGCTGCCACGGGTGCTGTACACGGAGAGCGATCTGGGCCTGCCGGGCTCGCATGAGAAGCGGATCGTGGAGACGGTGCAGTTCGTCGCGCTGGGCAGCCTGGATGGGCTGACGGCACCGGTGGTGCTGAGTTGAGGCGGGAACGCGACGGCGGGAACATTGAGGCGGGAACGGTGAGGTGGGAACCTGGGGGCTGGTGCGGCGGCGAGCGGCAGGTACAAAGGTACGAGGCGCCGTTGGACTTACCGGGGTGGAGCGAGAGGCCCTGGGTGGCGGTGCGGGCGCTGACCGAGGCGGAGGCGCTGGAGCGCGAGAGCCTGGGGTTGATTGAGGAGTACGAGGTGGTGGCGCGGGGGCTGGGTGAGCCGGAGCTACGGGTGCGGAGAGTGTACGACCTGGTGGCGATGGCGGAGTATGAGTGGGGGAAGTGTCTGGTGGACTGGTGTTTACCGGAGGTCCAGCCCCTCCCCCCCGGCCCCTCTCCCATGCGACCGCAGACGGTCGCGGGGCGAGGGGGGAACGGCAACGGCGGGGAACGACCGCCTCCCCCCGGCGCTTCGCGCCACCCCCTCCCTGAGCAGGGAGGGGAAACGGCAACGGCGGGCCGGCAGGTTGCCGGCCCCTCCAACGGCGGGGAGACGACAACGGCGGACGACCGAGAAGCGGGGACTGGGGCCCTTGAGCTGGTGGCGAGGCGGATGAGTGGCGGCGATCCTGAGGGGGATCGAGAATTTCTGCGTGGGATGGGGCCTTGTCTGGGGGCCTGGGTGCGTGAGGTGCTGGAGCGGGTAAACCGGCGGCTGCCGGAGCAGCGGGCGGAGATTGAAGTCGCTAAAAAAAACTCAGGCGATTAGGGACGTTGGGGGCCGAGGGGCTTCTGGTCGGGCCGGGGCAAATCCTCGAAGAGGAGATGCCCCGGCCCGCTGTGCTTTGGCGCGAAGGACATGAGTTTGACAATCAGGCCCAGGCGGAAGCACTGGCGGAGGTGGAAGGTGAGGTTCGGGCGCGGGTGCCGCAGTGGGTGTGCTTGGTGATGGAGACGCTACGGGAGCTGAGGCTGCACGAGGCGACGGGGCAGCTGAGCGGCGGCGGGTGCTGGAGCGAGCAGCCAGCCTGGAAGGTGGAGCTTTGGGAGGCATTCTGGGCGGGGAGACTGAGCCGGCAGGCGGCCGGGGAGCGTGAGGGCCTATGACGATTGTAGTGAGGGTGCCGGCGCCGATGCTGAGGCGGGGGCTGCCGGTGGCGGTGGGAATTGCGGTGGCGACGACGCCGGAGGAAGAGGCGCGGCAGGAGAAGACGGAATTAGCGACCAGCGAGTGTGTGAGGCCTGAGGACCGGCGGGATACTCGGGCGGAGGCTGGCGAAACGCCGGAGACGCGGGCAGTGAGCGAGGTGACCGGGCTTGTCAGGCACGGCGTTGAGAGGGTGGGGTCCTCTCCCCCACCTCGGACGGCAGCCAGGCGCGAGGCGCTGGTGGCGAGGCTGCAGGCGGCGGAGTGGCAGGGCGCGGTGCCTGAGGCGGGGGGAAACATTTCGGAAGCGCCTCCCGAGGTGATGGCGGGTGATCGTGCGACTGCTGCGGAGAAGAAAGGCGCGGCGTTGGCTCGGAGCGGATTGGGCCGCGAGTCGACGCTTAAGGTGGCTGATCCGCGGGTGACCGGGAGTGGGCTCGGTCCTGAGATGGTGACTGGGGGCGAGGCGGTGCATCGCGAGTTGAGGGTGCGAGGCGTGGGCCGGGACGCGGAGGTTGCTGGGCCGGGGCGGATGACGCAGAGGCGGCAGCGGCGAGCGGAATTGGAGGCGGAAGAGGATCTGCGGCTGGAGTTGGTGCGGTAGGGGCG
>JAAYIR010000004.1 GCA_012523355.1 candidate division WS1 bacterium | reverse complement strand
GTATAATATCCCGCATGCGCGTCTGCTGTGGTCTACGCGCTACCGGCGATCAGCCATCACTGGACTGCTGCTAGGAGCCCGATCCCATGGACAAAGCCTACGACCCTACCCAGGTGGAAGGGCCTATTTACGAATACTGGATGCGCGAAGGCGTCCTCCATGCCGAGGTTGATCCGGCCAAGACGCCGTATTGCATCGTCATTCCTCCCCCCAACGTCACCGGCGTTCTGCACATCGGCCACGCGCTGGATGAGACCGTTCAGGACTTGCTGATTCGCTGGCACCGTATGCTGGGCGACGAGGCTCTCTGGATTCCCGGTACTGACCACGCGGGCATTGCTACCCAGAACGTCATGGAAGCCCGTCTAGCGCGGGAGGGTCTCACCCGCCACGACTTGGGCCGGGAAGAGTTCGTCAAGCGGATCTGGCAGCTCAAGGAAGCTCACCACAGTCGCATCGTGGAGCAACTCAAGCGCTTTGGTAGCTCGCTCGACTGGCGGCGCGAGCGCTTCACCATGGACGAGGGCCTAAGCCGCGCGGTCCGCGAGGCCTTTGTGACCCTGTATGAGCAGGGCCTGATCTACCGCGGCACTCGCATGATCAACTGGTGCCCTCGTTGCCACACTGGCCTCTCCGACCTGGAGGTCGAGCACGAGACCACCTTCGGCCATCTCTGGTACCTGCGCTACCCCGCTCCCGATGGCGGTCCGGGCGTGGTGGTCGCCACCACCCGGCCTGAAACCATGCTCGGCGATACCGCCGTGGCGGTGCATCCCGAGGATCCGCGCTATGGAGATCTGGTCGGTAAGACGGTCCTGCTGCCCCTGCAGGACCGGGAGATTCCGGTGGTCGCCGACGAGTGGGTAGATCCTGAGTTCGGCACCGGCGCCGTGAAGGTGACCCCTGCCCACGACCCCAATGACGCCGCCATCGGGGAGCGCCACCACCTGCCCGGTGTCGTCGTGATCGCTCGTGACGGCACCATGACCGCCGAGGCCGGGGCGGCCTACCAGGGACTGGACCGCTACGAGTGCCGTAAACGTGTCGTCGCCGACCTGGAGGAACGCGGCCTCCTGGAGCGCATCGAGCCCCACGAGCACGCCGTCGGCCAGTGCCATCGCTGTGACACGGTCGTCGAGCCGCTGGTCACCACGCAATGGTTCGTCAAGATGGAGTCTCTCGGACGCGAAGGGTTGTGTGCGGTGGATGAGGGCCGCGTGCGCTTTGTGCCGAGTCGCTGGGAGAAGGTCTACCGTGATTGGCTGGAGCACCTCCAGGACTGGTGCATCTCCCGCCAGCTTTGGTGGGGACATGAGATCCCCGTCTGGTACTGTGACGATTGTGGCGAGCAGACCTGCACTCGCGAGGACCCCACCGCCTGCGCGCATTGCGGCAGCGCGAGCCTGACCCAGGACCCGGACGTGCTGGACACCTGGTTCAGCTCTTCGCTGTGGCCCTTCTCGACTCTTGGCTGGCCGGAGGAGACCCCGGAGCTCGATTTCTTCTATCCGACCTCCTGCCTCGTCACTGCCTATGACATCATCTACTTTTGGGTCGCCCGCATGATCATGATGGGGAGCCATCTGCGTGGAGAAGTCCCCTTCCGTGAAGTCTTCATTCACGGGCTCGTGCGCGACGAGAAGGGCCGCAAGATCAGCAAGAGCCTGGGAACGGCCATAGACCCTCTGGAGCTGATTGATGAGTACGGCGCGGACGCTCTGCGCTTTGCGCTGATCCGGCTCATCACCCACGGCCAGGACCTGGCCTACTCTCCCGACCGCCTGGTGGGCGCCCGTAATTTCTGCAACAAGCTGTGGAACGCCTCCCGCTTTGTAATTATGAACCCCTCCGAGGGAGGGGGCGAGCGCGCGGTCCCCGAAGGGAACCGGGAGCCAGGGGCAGGGGGTGGGGCGTCCTCCCTCGCCTCTCGCTGGATACTCTCCCGCCACCAGCGCATGCTCCGGACGGTCAACGAGGAGCTCTCCCGCTACAACCTCGCTCAGGCCGCTGACACTCTCTACGACTACGTTTGGGGCGAGTTCTGCGACTGGTATGTGGAGATCGCCAAGCTCGACCTCGCCGAGGATGCGCTTCCCGAGCGCAAGATCGCGACCCAGACGCTGCTCCGCAGGCTTCTGAACGAGATCCTGCGCGCCTTGCATCCTATGATCCCCTTCATCACCGAGGCGATCTGGCAGCGGCTGGAGCCGGAAGCGGGCAGCCTGGCCGTACAGCCATATCCACAGGCCGATCCCTCCGGCCTTGACGAGGCAGCCGAACGAGAGATGGATGACTTGCAGGCTTTGATCAGCGCCATTCGCACCCTGCGCGCCGACTACAACATCCCCCGTCAGCGCCGGCTTGAGGTGAGCATCATGGTCGCCGACGAGAGCCAGCGCGAGCTTCTCGTTGCCCAGGAGCCGGTGGTGCAAATGCTCGCCTCGACTGCAGCCCTGCATGTACTGGATGCGGAAGAGGCCACGCCTGCGGGAACGCTCGGTGTGGTGGCGGCGGGTGCGCGAGTGCTTGTGCATCTGGGCGATGCTGTGGACGTCCCCGCTGAACTGGCCCGTCTGAAGAAGAAGCTGGTCAAGCTGGAATCAGACCTCTCGCGCAGCGAAGCCAAGTTGGCCTCGCCCGCCTTCGTGGAGAAAGCCAAGCCGGAAGTTGTGGCCACCGAGCGCGAGCGCCTCGTCGCCATGCAGGCAGATCGGGAGAAGCTGCTGTCCCAGCGGGCCGCTCTGGAGGCAGCCGTCTAGGCGCTTGAGAAGAGCGCTGCCTCGAGTGTCGCGGGGCCAGAGTTCTGACGCGGAGGAGCTCCAGGCTGTCTTGGGGCCGCGCTCACCTCTGAGCCTACATCCTCTCGAGCGTCTCTATCCCCAGCAGCCCGAGGCCATTGCCCAGGACTTGTTGCACGGCATACACAACCGCGAGCCGTGTAGCCTCCCAATCGCCACTTCCCAGTACCTGGTGATTCGTGTACCAGCGGCTGAAGCTTGTGGCCAGCTCCAGCAGATACTGGCACAGGTGGTGCGGCGCGTTCTCCTCCACTGACCGCTCTATCGCCGAGGAGTAGCTGGCCAGCGCGATCAGCAGCGCCTTGTCCTGGTCTGTGCCGTGGGCGAACAACTCCGCCTCGAAAGCCGGCATCTCCTCGCTCTGGCCTTTGCGCAAGATCCCGCAGGTCCGTGAGTAGGCGTACTGCAGATATGGCCCACTGTCCCCCTCCAGGCTGAGCATCCGGTCCCAGTCAAAG
>JAAYIR010000148.1 GCA_012523355.1 candidate division WS1 bacterium | reverse complement strand
GCACCACGCCGCGCGTGATCCACGCCTGCGTCCTGCTAACCCCCGACGGGAACGGGAACCCCAACCCTTATGTTCTGCCGCTGATCTCACGCTCTGCTCTCCGCCCGGCCGGCTGGAGCCTGGTCAACCCCCTGGCCCCGCCCCACGTGGTTAACGGGGACGCGGTCTGGACCCGCTGGGCCACTGCAGGCCATTCTGCTGATGCCAATGACCCCGCGCGTTGGCACTCCAGTAACACCTACTGGGCTGACCGCGGTCTGCCCTCCGGCTCGCCCCTGCTCAACGCCGTCCCGCCGGACTGGCCGCAGTACTGGGAAGTCGTGTTGAGCGACGGCCTGGGCGATCAGCTCAACCAGTTCGACCTTATCTATCTGGCCCACCCGGCCGGGTCCGATCTGAACATCACCTCCGTCCTCCAGCAAGCCGCCCTGCGGCGGGCCGTGGAGAACGGCGCGGTGCTCTGGGTGGATAACGCCGGCGGGCCCGTGGCCAGCTTCCCCGTGCCGCGCTGCAGTCCGGCGCCGCCCTTCACCTTCCAGACGCTCAACGGTGCCCTCCAGAGCCGCACGGCCCAGGACCCGGCGCATCCACTCCTGTGCAACCCCTTCATCCTGAACGGAGCGGAGATCAGTGTTCTGGGTTCGGTCGGCGTGGCGCCCTTCTCCTACGTACAGCAGGCGACCAGCAGCGGAACCTATCTGGCTGACGTGCCCCTCACCCCGGTAGTAAACCTGGTCACCGACGCAGCCAGCGGGCCCGAGATCATGGCCGCGCCCTATGGTCAGGGCGCCATCGTGGTAACCTCCGAAAACGTCGGGCAGCAGATCGAGAACTGGTATGGTACAGGTGCGTTGCAGCCTTCCCCGGTCCATGCCGCTAATTTCAAGCTGGCCTACAACATCGTCAACTTCGCTCATGCCTGGGGCCAGGCTCAGCAGGGGCCCGGCCAACGTGGGCATAGCTTCGTCCAGGCCCGCGCTCCCCTGGACCTGTTGTGGCAGTTCCCCGCTCCCTGGGGAGACGCCACCCTGCCGAGCCAGCCCGGCCCCGTCGCGGGTAGCCCGGTAATCAGCGCCGGACGGCTGTTTGTGCTCAGCACGATCGGAGCGGCGAACGCCATTCCCACACTCTGGTGCCTGAGCGCCGCGCCGACCGGGGTCAACGGCTACGACGTCCTGTGGAGTGTGCCGCTCAACGCCGCAAATGGCTTCGCGGGCTCGGCGATAAGCCCTCGGGCCACCTCGCCCACCGCCTGCACTATCAATGGTACGCCGGCGGTGCTAGTGAGCGCCGTGGATACAGCAGGCAATGTGGGGTACGTGCAAGCCTTCAACGCCGTGGATGGCTCGCGCATGTGGGGGGGCAGCTACCTCCGCACCCTCAACGCCTACGGCAACGGTACGCTGGTGGCGCTCTCCACGCCCGTGGTCTTCAAGAACTGGGTCTTCGTGCTGGCCACGGAGTATGATAGCGCCCTGCCAGGCGGGGGGATTCAGGGCACCTATGGCCGCGTGCACGTCTTCGACCTGGCCACCGGCGGGAACACCTCGGCGACGCCTCCGGGGACGTACTGGGTCTACCCGGACGCGAACCGCAACGATCTGCAGCCCACGCCGGCAGCGGAGAACCAGAAGCTGCTGCCGGCCTTCCACAACCTGACGTGGACCTCGGATACCAACCGCTCCGAGCTGCCTCCCGACGGCGACAACCGGCCGACAGTGTCCAGCGCTCTGCAGACCCCCTTTGGCTTGCCCATCGAGGCAACTCTGCTCTTTCACGCTCCCGCCCAGTTGTCCTGGAACACTCCCGTGGCCAACCAGATCAACACCCTGGACACCAATGGCGAGCAATATGCCTTCGTCCCCACCCCGGCGGATGGCGCCGGAGCGGCGCAGCTCAACGCGGACTACTACGCGGCGAGACTCAACTTCGCGGCCAGCAGCCTCGCCGCCGCCGAGCGTCATGATACCCCGCTGCTAGCCTTGACGACCCCCACCCTGCGGACCGCGCCCGACAGCGCCAGCTTGGCCTGGTTTGGCAACTCCGAGAATGCCGTTGCCTATGCGGATACGGTCTCCGACACCTACACCAATCCTCTGCTCCTCCGCCAGGGGTCGAACGTCGCGATTGACTACGTGCGCGCCTCCGACGGCGCCCCGATCACCGACGAGATCCACTTCCTGCCGGGTCCGGTGGCGTGGGTGCGGCAGATTCCGGGCTGGGGCGTCGCCGAGCACAGCGGGCGCGCGTTGGCCCACGGAACCCAGCTTACTCTGCTGGATGCCGAGAACGGCGCCCTCCAGGCTCAGTTCAGTCCGGGCGCTGAGGTCCCGCCCGCCCTGGCCACCGGCGTGCCGACGGCGGCCAGCGCCCCGGCTATGGACGCCCAGAGCGCCCTGGCCGCGGTCAGTCTGTATCCCACCAGCGGGAATCCCCAGGGTGCGGTCGTGGGCCTGCGCACCCAGCCGGACTTCACCATCCGCCTGGGCCCCGGCCTGCCGGACAGCCTGGGCGTGCGGCCGGGCAGCCTCAGCATGAGCCTGGTGGAGCCGGGCGGCGCTCTCGCAGCGGATCAGTTTGCCGTGGATGGTGTCACCCGCCTGTTGCGGCTGCGCACGGACTTCCCCTCCTGGAAGGTGGGAGTCTCTTACACAATCGGCAACCTGGTGCGGGGTTCCACGGCAGGGGGCCTCGACCGGTGCACCTCGGCCCATACCTCTGCTGCAGCGAACGAGCCCGGCGTGGGCGCGACCTGGAACACCGTCTGGCAGCGCCTGACCTCCCTGCCTGGCAAAGCCCTGCAGGTGACCTGGACGGACACCGCGGGGACCGCGCATGCCAACGAGTTGCATGTCCTCCCATCGCTTACCCGTTTCACTTACGTCGGCGGTTTCCTGAAGCTCCGCTACTATCCCGTCGTGACTACCACGGTCAGTGTCGCCGTTACCGCGGGGAGTACGGTTAACAACGTCGCCAACGGGGAGACCACCGCCGCCCTGGGCGGAGATACCGTGCTGCCCAATGGCTGGCTCGACCTGCGGCAGGCCGACGTTACCGACGCGGTCGGAGTCAACCGCTCAGCCATCGGTAAGCAGGTTCTGGTCAGCTATCGCGGCTGGTCGGAGGCCGATCAGAGCTGGGCGGAGATCGCCAATCCACCCGGGCCCGTATCCGCCTGGGCGACGGGAACCAACTACGCGGACGGGACCTTCGTCCACTCGACAGCGATAGGCGGCAACTACTACTGCTACCAGACACATACCGCCGCCGCCGCCAACGAGCCGGGAGTGGGTGCGGACTGGAGAGATTACTGGCGCCGCAACTATCCGGCCGAGGAACAGCAGGTGCCCTACCAGGTCGGCCCCAGCGTGGGTGGCGTGGCCTTCACGGGCCAGTCGGCAGTCGTCCCGGCCCGCCCCGCAGCGTGGGCAGTGAACACCGCCTACGTCTTGGGCGACTTCGTGTACTCAGCGGCCACCGGTCTGACCTATCGCTGCCTCGCCACGCACACCGCCACGGCCGGCGACGAACCGGGCGTAGGGGCCCACTGGACCACTTACTGGGCGCAGCGCGACGAGACCCTGCTCTCTCTGCTCTGGGATCCGGTAAGCCACCTGGCCCAGGGTTATCTCTCCCGGGCGGCAGTGACCTTGCCAACCCTGCTATCCCCCAACGTCACCGGCTCTCCGGCGGCCTTCCGGGAGCGGGTGTACGTTGGCACAGCCCAGGCCCCTGCCGCCACCGGCGGCGCCGCCTCGCTGGGTGCCGTAGGCTGCCTCGGCCCGCGGCGCACCCTCGTCTGCGACGGCAATCGCCTCGTCGAGGCTGTGGGCACAGACCGCGTCTGGACGCTGACCGGCTCCAAGGCCTTCATCTGGGGGCGCACCGCCCCTGAGCCGGAGCTGTCCACGCCCTTCAACCGCCCGGCGAAGGCCTCCGCGCTCAACGATGGCAGCTACCTGGTCGTGGACACCGGCAATAACCGTGTGATCCAGGCAGACCGCGCTGGGAACCAGCTCTGGCCACTGGACCGGGGCCTGGATACCGACCAGCCCTGTGACTACTACTCCAGCCCTGCGCGCACGGTCACGGTCAGCGGCGCGCCCGTCCAGGCCGGCAACTACAATCTTAAGCTGGCCCAGCCCGCGGATGCCTATCGCTACACCGCCGGAGGTCAGGCCCATACCCTCATCGCCGACACCGGCCATAATCGTGTGCTGCATGTGATTTCCTCCGGCACGCCCGGCGGCGCCCAGATGCACACGGTGACCCAGGTGACGCCGGACTTCGTCCGCCCGCCCTGGGACCGCACCCGGCCGCTCAAGCTGCGCTACACCCGCGCCAAGCCGATCTTCGACTTCAACAACGCCAACCTGATCGGCTACCTCTGCGCGGCGTCGAACATTGACCGGACCGTGATTGTGGAGGCCGGCACCGGGTACGTGAACCCCGCCCCCACCTCCACGCCGCCGGGCGGAACCCGCCCCTGGTCGGATTGGTCCTGGCTCTACGACCTGCAGTTTGAGAATCTGCGGCACATCGAGTACTTCCCCTACGGCACCACCGTTTATGTCGCCGCGGCGGCCGGCGGACTGGTTCCCAACGCCACCGTGTGGGCTGCCGGAGTGAACTACACCGCGGGGGCGTCAGTCTTCTCGCGAGCAGACCGACGCCTCTACAGATGCCGGGCCGATCACACCTCCACAGCCGCCGACGAACCCGGCGTCGGGGCGAACGCCACCACCTACTGGGCCCCGCTAACTAACCAGGACGGCGTGTGGGTGTGGCAGATCAACACCGGCACCGGCCTGGTGCAGGGCAGCGGCCCCGCCCGCTCTGTCTTCGCCTACACCACCGCCAACTACGCGGCGGCAGGGGCCTTCAGCAGGTTGGTAGTGCCGGCCACGAATGCCACGGGCAGCAACCTGGTCTACCCGCGCCGCTTCTACCCGGTCTGCGTCAAGGTGCTCTATCCGGGGCTGCTCTTCGGCGGCACTGTCATGATTACCAACTACACCGGGCTGGTGGAGAATCTGGCCCGGCCCAACGTGGGGTCGCCGGGCAGCGGCCTGCATGGAGAAGTCTTCGAGGTGGACCCGCTGCAGCCTGCCGCCAGTCAGATTCTCGAGGGCCGGATCATCCCCGACCCCTGGCAGGCAGACTGGAATGACCCACTCAACCAGCCGGCCTACGCGGAGCGGTACTAGCGGTACGGCAGGCGTCTCGTCTGTCGCTACGACGGGCGTCTCGCCCGTCGGGAAGAATCCTCGGCATAACCGAGGGGTGGATAGTATTATGCATAGAAGCACACACCTGTCTTATCTGGTGGTGACTCTCGCTTTTCTGGTGAGTCTGGCGGGTTCGGCCTGGGGCTACGTCCCCCCGGTGGAGATTCGCTGCTACCTGGCCGCTCCCACCGGCGTCGGCGGCACGCTGACGCTGCCCGACCTCACCTTCAAACAGAGCAATATCCGCCAGCGCTTTGTCTGCCCCCACTGCGGCTACTCTCAGCGGGAAACGGGCACCTGCCCCAACCCCTGGGCCCTGGCGGCGCACCCGGCTGCAGTGGTCCTAGAGGACCTGGGCGCTTCGCGCGCGCGGCTCGTCAGCCTGTCCTCCTGGGACATGCCCGCTGACCAGAGTGACATCCGCTGGTATGACCGCAGCGCCGGGACCGCACTCTACGCCGCCGTGGTGGGACTACCCTTCCACCCGACCACTTACCTGCGATCCCCGCAGACAGACCCGGTCATCAATCCTGCCGACCCGCGCTCGTATCGGCGCACGGTCTACGTCCGGGTGGCGGTGACGCCGCCGGTGGATGTGGACGGCGACGGCAGCACAGCCGGGCCAGGGGACATCTGGGATGCTACCACTCTTTTCCGACTGGTGTTTACACCGATTGGCGACGCCTTCCCCGCCGCCGACCCCTCGGCGGCAGCGGACGCCTGGACCTCTCCCCCCGGTACCGCAACTGACGGCGTATTCGCGACCCCCGGCGCCGCCCCCAGAATCGGCGCTGGCGAACAGATTAAGCGCAAGGTCGCGGGCCAGTCCAGCGGCATCGGACGTGTCTTCCTGCAGTGGAGCAATGACGGAGGCCTGAACTGGCGCTGGAACGCCAGTGAACCGCCTGCCGGTCCACCCGCCATCTACGCCGCCTACTACGTCAGCCGTCTGCAAATTCCCTGGACGCAGGACACCTGGCGCAACGGCCAGGCCGAGCAGGCTGCCTTCGGCGCCGGGGCCTATACCAGTGGCTCCTTCCTGGCCCGCGTGCTGGCGGATGCGGCGGCCCCCACCACTCCACAATCCGCGGCCCGCAACGACCTGTTCACGCCCGGAGCTGCTACCCCCCGCCGCCATTTCAGCCTCATTAATCGCAGCTCCGCCGCTGCCACACCCCTCGTCCCGCTGGTGGATCTCCAGGCTACCTTGCTGGAGACTCTAACCACGCCGCCGGGAGTGACTGCCGCGGGTCGCGAGGCTCTGCGCCCTGCGCTGCCGGAGAGCGCCGTGCGCCTGGGCCCCTTCGGTAGCCCAACCGAAGGCCCTAACAGCCCGGCCGGCTATGGCGTCGGCGCGCTCAGCCCCTCCCTGAGTCCGGAGATCACTGCGCCGCTCACCGATCCGCCTCCTGGGGACAGCACTCACTGGGTACAGTTCTTGCTCCCGCCCGGGACGCCCTCTTCCGAGGGCGGCGACACCCTGCCCAGTAGTCCCGTCAACAACTGGGGCTACCGGAGCCTGGCGTTGATCTACAACGACCTGTGGCCCAGCGACACCACGCGCACCAACTCGCGCACCAACAACGGCCACTGGGATTTCCGGCTCAGCGACGGCCTTGACGATGCGGGGAGCACGGCGCCAGACCTGATTGAGGAGTTCTCTCCCTTTGACCTGCAAGTGTCGGTGGACAAACAGGCGGGGATGCTCGCGGCCTCCGGGACCGCTGAGCCAGGGCGCGTCTCGCCCGGAGTGTGGGCTAATGCACCCGATACGACGACTACCGCTGTGCCCGCAGGCCGCTATCCCTTCGGCACCAACGTCTCCCTCAACGGCCCCTTCGTGGTGACCAACCTGGGTAACGTCAGCCTCCCCCCGCACCTGGTCTGGATGAACCAGGCCTCCGCGCTGCCCGTGGAGGCGAGCAATCGCACGCGCTCCCTGGCCCGGCTGCTGGCCGCTAATCCCCTCTGGCTACCGATGGCGGCGTACTCCTCGCTCCCCGCCAGTCTCCTGCCCGGTTTGAGCGGCGCTCCCGCCGGTGGAGGTTCTCCCGGTCTGGCGTGGCAGGGCAGCCTGAACGATCCCCTGCCGCTCGGTCAGGCCCTGGGCCAGTACTCCGGTCAGGTAGTCCCCTTCCTGGACCTGAACGGCAATGGGGTGCTGGACTTCATCAACGGCATCACTGGCCTGCCCACCACCACCGCTACCACCGCCTTCGACCCCAGCCGCGATGAGCCGCTGGAGCCGGTGACCTCCGTCCCCACCAGCCTGCGGGTGACCGAAACGCGCCTGCCCTTCAACGATTTCTACGCTGCAGACACCGAGCCGGTGCTGCGCTTCGATCCCAGCATCAGCCCCACGCAGTTGCAGTTCATCTGGGTCAGCAACCGGGCCTCCGCCGCCACCGGCGGGGGGAGCGTCAACACCCCGGCTCCGGCGGCCACCGACCTCACCGGCGCCGCCCGGCCCGCCTACCCCGGCAACCTGCTCTTCGGGAACGCCACCCTGGGCGGGGCGGGTGACTACCGCAACTGGGTGTGGGGAGAGGCCAGCTACAACGCTTACTCGGCTTACGCCGGCACCCGCCAGCAGGCTGCCGACGTGCCCGGTGCCGTCAACAGCTCGCCCATGACCTTCAACGATCTCGACGGCCGCCATTGGCTCTTCTGGCACCGCACCCTTCCGCGGGGCGGGGGCCTGGAGTCTACCCTGCGCTGGGAGGGCAGCACCGACGCCGGCTGGGCTGGCCCGGAGGCCGCCCTGCTCGCCACCGGACTACAGCAACGCGGCCTGCGCGGCTTTGCCGATCCGGCCGGGAATGGCGTCTGGCTCTTCTGGTCACAGGGCGAGGAAGGCCACCAGCGCCTCTACTACCGCTGGAACTTCACCGGCACGGCGACGGCCGCCAACGAGGCGCCCTTGCCCGTCACCAACGCAGTGGCCGCTGACCAGCGGGAGGACCTGATCACCGACTTTACCAGCGGCCAGATCATCCGCAAGCCCCCGGCGGGGCCCTTCACCTATGCCAAGGACCCCTCCGCCTTCCTGTGGACTGATCGCTCCGGCGCCGCTACGCCGCTCTCCACACAACTCAACGTGATCTTCTCCGGATATCTCTCACGCCAGCAGAATGAGGACCTGTGCTGGGCAGCCTTCGATCAGGCTACTCTCCAGGACGGGACGCAGAACTTCGGCAAGCTCACCTTCCCAAGGGTGGCCAACAACCAGCTCCTGCCGGCGATTGATGGCGCCGGCACCGCCTGGGCCGGGGAACTCCTGGAGACCAACGGCCTGCGTCAGGTCTTTAGCAGCCGCCATCTGGACTGGCTGATCACCCGGGACTTCGCCACCACCCCGCTGGCCGGAACCGACCCTGCCTTCTACCTGACTCTGACCGTGGGCGGCACGCCCTGGGTCTACACCGTGAGTTGGACCGGCGGGAGCTACGACCGCGCCCGCGGCCTCTACACCGTAACACCTACCTTCACCCCCGTGGCCGCCGGGGCGCCCTGGGCGGGCGGACCGCTGACTAACCCCGCCACTGCCGGGGGACCGGTAACCATGCAGATGGAGCCCGCCACGGGCACGGTGACCTTCAGCACCGCGCTCTTCAACGTCAGCCGCTGGGGCGATCCCGCCGCTGTGTTCAACACCACCGTCGTCGGCCTGGGTGGCCTGACAGACGTGCAGCTCCTGGCCGACTACACCCCCTTCATCCTGCGGATCACCACCTCCGACGCCAATGACGATTGCCCCAACGCCTTCGCCGAGGTAAGCGCCGACGACTTCAACCAGCTCCGCCTGGTCTTCCTCTGGCGGCGCACCCACTCGCAGAAGGACACGCCTCACTTCGGGCGCACCAGCTTCATGTATAAGACTTGGACTCTGGGGACGCAGGTGGCCTATCCACCCTTCGGGGGCGGGGCCCCAACTGTCGCGTACTGGGACGGCGCTGCCTGGCAGAACCTGACGCTCAACACCCACTACACCCAGAACGCGGGCAGTGGCATCATCAGCATGGCGCCCACCGGAAGCTACGTCCCGGCGAACAGCCAGGGAGTCTTCTGGCTGAACTCGCCATTTGACGGCGTCACGCTGCGCATCAGCTACGCGGACGTGAACGGCGTGAACCGTCAGGAGCAGCAGCGGGTGATCGGCTGGAGCCGGGAGGTCCCGGTCCCCGTGGATACAGTGCACAACGAAGGGCCGCTACGGGCGGTGCCCGAGGTCTACACCGTCTCCAACGGTGCCGGAGGCGCCATGGCCGCGGTGCGCTACTGGCTCACCTGGGCCAGTCCGCGTCCGGTCTACGACCTGCGCCTGCCCGCCGCCAATGCCGCCGGCTCCCTGCTGCATCAGACAACGGACATCTACTGCGCGACCCTGGTCCCCAGCTACGGACAGGCCCTGCGGGAGCAGGAAGTCCCCTAGCCGCGGGTAGGACCGGCGTCTCGTCTGTCCTCCCACTCACCAAAACGGCGCGGAATCCCTTCCGCGCCGTTGCCGTTTCCGTAGACTCGCGACTCGCGACTTCGGCTCACCCCTTCATCACCCCGATAGGTCGCATACGCGCCACCTTGCGGGAGATCCCGGCCCCATGACAGACCTCGACCACCTGGTCCACGTTCTTGTAGGCCTCGGGCATCTCCTCCGCCACCGTGCGCTTGTCGGCGGCGCGCAGGATAATGCCCCGGGCTGCCAGCTCCTCAATCACCTGCGAGCCGCGCTTGGCCTTCAGCGCCGCGTGCCGCGACATCTGCCGCCCGGCTCCGTGGCAGGTAGAGCCCCAGGTCTCGCGCATGGCCTGCTCGGTGCCCACCAGGACATAGGAGCCGCTGCCCATGTCCCCGGGGACAATCACGGGTTGCCCGATCTGGCGGTAGCGTTCCGGCACCTCGGGATGCCCCGGTCCAAAGGCCCTCGTCGCTCCCTTGCGGTGGACACAGAGCCGCAGCCTCCCCTTGTCCCCCCTCTCCGTCCCGGAGAGGGGGCTAGGGGGTGAGGCCGCGTGCTCCTCGAACTTCGCGATATTGTGCGCGACGTCCCACACCAGCCCCAAACCCAGCCGCTCCCAGGACTGCGCAAAGACTTCCTCAAAGACTTCCCGCACACGGTGCATAATCGCCTGCCGGTTGGCCCAGGCGTAGTTGGCCGCCGCCGCCATCTGGGCGAAGTACTCGCGCCCTTCCGGTGAGGGTATGGGCGCGCACGCCAGTTGTCGGTCAGGTAGCTCGATACCATACTTCACCGCCGCCTGCTGCATCACGTCCAGCGCATCCTCGCAGACCTGATGCCCGAAGCCCCGCGACCCGCAGTGAATCATCACCGTGACCTGCCCCGGTTCGTGCAGGCCCATCGCCCCCGCCGCCTGTGCATCATAAACGGTCTCGAGCACCTGCACCTCCAGGAAGTGGTTCCCGCTCCCCAGAGAGGCTAGTTGGGGCAGCGCCCGTTCGCGTGCCCGGGGAGTGAGACCGGTCGGATCCGCGCCCCCCAGAGCGCCCCCTTCCTCGGTCGCCGCCAGGTCCGCGGCTGTTCCCTGGCCCTGGTGTACCACCCAGGCCGCGCCCTCTACCAGCACCCGGTCCAACTCCCGCTGCGTGAGCCGGGGCGCGCCCTTCTCGGAACCCACGCCGCTGGGCACGGAGGAGAAGAGCCGGCTCATGCGCTTGTCCAGGCGCGGGCGCACCTCCGCCTCGGTGAGGTCGGTACGCAACAACCGCACGCCGCAGTTGATGTCATAGCCCACGCCGCCCGGCGAGATGATCCCCGTCTCCACGTCAAAGGCCGCCACCCCGCCGATGGGGAAGCCATAGCCGTAGTGGCAGTCGGGCATGGCCAGGGAGGGGCCCACAATCCCCGGCAGGCAGGCCACGTTCGCTACCTGCCACAGGCTGTTGTCCCCGCGCAGGTCAGCCATGAGGGCGCCGTCGGCATAGATAATCCCCTCCGCAAGCATCCCGGCCTCAGGATTCCTGGCCAAGCGCCAGCGATAAGCGTCAATCTGTTCAAGAGTTCCGGTGTAGCGTTCAGGCATGAAGATTCCACCTCGGGCGTACTAGAAGGGACACCTCGGGGACCGCAATCGTTCAGTGGAGGAAAGCCCGGCTTCTCCGACAGAGCGAGGGAATAGGAGGAGGGCCGTTATCGCCCCTCTGACAGCTACGGCCAGCTACTCCCGCATTCCCGGGGGAGGTTCCGGCGGCTCACAGGTCCAGCAGCGGGTCTGGTCCGGGGCCAGTAGCCACCCGCAGCCCTCGCAGACCCGGTAGCCGTGCCCCAACTGCCAGCGGCGCAGGCGCAGGTGCGTGCGCAGGGCTGAGGCAAACCGACGCCGCAGTGCCTCGTCCTCGATATCCGCCGCCAGCTCCGCCACCCGCTCCTCCTCCTGAGCGGTCAGAGGGATGCCGTCCAGTTCCGCGGGCCGCGGCCCCTCCGGTTGCTCCGGCTCCTCCTGCCGCCCATAAGGCCCCGCGCCGCCCGACCCCATGAAAGCGCTGGTGGCTCGTACCTCGCGCAAGTACGGCTCCCGGGGCTGCTCGTGGAGCTGCTCGGCCACACGCGCATTCAGCCGCGCGAGGATCTTCGCCGAATCGGCCTGGAGCTGCTGAGCATGGGGCGCGGAGTCGCAATGCACGGTGATCACGCCCGCCTCGACCTTCACCACGCGCGTGTGCCGCGCGTACCACGGCCCCACGGCCTCCGCCCACAGCACCGCGGCCAGCACCTCCCGGCTGCGCCGCCCCAGGCCGAGGCGGCGCAGGTACCCGTCCAGCGCCTGCTCTATGCCCACCGGTTCTTGATCCTGCCTCCGCACACCTGCCTCCTCAGATGCTGCTGCCGGGCACGGCTAGTTGGTGGGGGGGGTCTTGGCCTCCAGGCCGAGTTGCCCCCGCAACCAGGTGTCCCGATATTGCCCGAACTCATGCATGGGCACCAGGGACCCGTGTCCTGAGTAGGGACCATTAAAGATGCGCTTGGGGCCCTGAAGCTGGTTGTATGCGGCATAGATGGAAGAGGGGGTGCACATCCCGTCCACCAGTCCCACGCTCAGGAGGGCCGGGCAGCGCACGTGGCGACTGAAGTTCACGGCGTCATAATAGCGGACGACCGGGTTATCGGAGCCGGGCTTGGGCCAGCCCGCGATGGCCCCGGCCCCGAAATCGCACAGGGCTGGCATGCTGGCAGAAAGAGCCGTAACCTGCGGCACCAGGCCCGAGAGGATAAGGGAGAAGCCGCCGCCCTGACTGGCCCCGTACACCACCAGGTGCTGCTGGTCCCACTCCGGTCGCTGGGTGAGATACTCTACCATGCGCACGGCGCCCAGGATGGACTTGCGATAGTAGTAAGTGTTGCGATCCTCCAGCCCCTGTAGGAAGTACCATTTCTCCTTGTTGAGTTCCCGATACGCCTCCATGCGGCCCGCGCTGTACGGCGGCAGCTCTGTGTGGAAAACATTGATGGAGAGCGCCATCACCCCCCGCTGCGCCCAGGAGACCGGGGGCGTGTCCACTCCCGGCCCGGCGCCCGGTACCATAGCCACGGCCGCGCACGGCCCCTCCTTGGGCACGGAGAGAAATCCGTAGCTGCGCGTGCCGCCCAGGTTGGCTACGCTGATCTTATAGGAGTCGTACTGCGCGTTGCTGTAATCGGGAAGCGGGGTCAACTGCACGTCCGCGGCGATCTGAGCCAGCTCAGCGCGGCTCGCCTCCCAGAACTCCATGAAGTCCTCGGGCGCTTCCACTGCCGGCTGGATCTTCTCAGGCTCGAACAGCGCCGCGGCCCGAGCCTCATAGTCCTTGCCCTCCACCTTCACCCGGACCAGGCAGGAGATGTAACCGGGGGCCTCCAGTGTTCCGCTGATGGTCGCCTCCCCCTGCGTCAGGTCGAGCTTTTCGCGCAGGATCTCACGTCCCTCCACGCCCCGGAGCACCACCTCCGGCTCGGCGGTCGTCACCACCTGCCCCTTGCGCTTCATGCGTACCGTGAAGCGCGCCTGCTCCATGCACTGGTAGACGGGATCGGCCCGGTCGTTCTCCACCAGCAGCTGCGGAGGGCACTCCATCTCCACCGGAGGCGGCGGTGTCACGCCCTCCAGTTCCACCAGGCGCAGGTCATCGAACAGAATCTCCGTCGTGTTGGAGATGAACACCTGCACAAAGCGGGTCCCCGGGAGGAACTTCATCTGGTTCTCATCAGTCAGCACGGGGGACACACCGGCAATCTCCGCTGCATACTCGGTCCACTCCTGGGGGCAGGCGGTGTCGCTGACCGCGTAGGCGCGATAGGCGGTGCCGCCCGCGTGCATCCGGACCTTGGTGCCTACCGGATAGGAGGCAGCCAGGGGCGCATTCAGGGTCACCTCATAGTTCTCTCCCTGTGGAGTCAAGTTGGAGATCATGTTGGTAGCGGTGCGATTGGGCAGATCGCTGTAGTCGTCCTGCGCGTTGAACGCGACCAGCCTCCACTGCCCCCAACGATAGGCCTCCGAGGAGACGACGAGAGTCTTACTGCCCTGCTCAGCGGGAGCCCTCAGCTCCGCCTCTGTCTGGTGCATCACGTTGAAGAAGGCGGTGGAGAGGGGCTGCTGGTCCTGATCCAGGAGCAGCAGACCAAAACTGAGGCGGTTGAGCTTGTTGGGGTCCAGGCCCTTGAAGAACCCCGAAAGCCGGTAAGCCTTGTTCACGTCAATCGGGATGACTTGCGGGTCGCGGGTATAGTTCGCGGGCGCCTTCTTGAAGCAGGCCTCTCCCGCGTGCCGGTCAGCAGTATAGCGCTCCGCCTTAAGCGCTTCCCACGCCAGTGCCTCCCGGGCCTCCTCCGCGTCTCCGCCTCGCAGAAGGTTCTCTCCAGCAGCTACCGGAGTTGAGGCGCACAAGACGGCGGCTGCCAGCGCGAACCACAGGGATTTTCTCAGCGATCGCATGAGGCTTCCTCCTCCGTATCGAACATGACGTGTCTCTCTTACCCCTCCCCCGCCTCCGGACAGGGATACGCCTGCCCGGCGGGTCAGGGCAGGCTTAGAGCCTGACCACATGCCCCTCCGCCCTGACCGGCGGCTCCGCTGCCGTCGTCAGCAGGATCTGATCGAACTGGCCGACCAGCTCGAGGACGTGGCGCTGGCGGTCATCATCCAGCTCGGAGAGACAATCGTCCAACAACACCAGCGGAGACTCCTCCCGCCCGGCCGCGAGTAGCTGGGCCTGCGCCAGCTTGAGGCTCAGGGCCGCGGTGCGCTGCTGGCCCTGGGAGCCGAAGTCGCGCGCTCGTTGGCCTCCCAAGCGTACCACCAGCTCATCGCGATGCGGCCCCACCTGCGTGGCGCCCCGGCGCAGGTCCATCTCTTCCGTCTCCTCCAGCGCCTCGTAGAAGGCCTGCATGCGCTCGGGCAAGCCGCCTTCCTCAGCCTCCACTCGCGGGCGATAAGTCAACTCAAGTTGCTCCGCATCGCCGGAAAGCTCAGCATACAGCAACCCGGCACGCGGCGCCAACTGCTGGAGCAGCCACTCGCGGTCCGCCATGAGCTGCGCCCCGGTGCGCACCAGTTGCGCCGTCCAGGGGGCCAGGTCCTCGCCGCTGGCCCGCCCGCGCCAGGTCTGCTTGAGTAGCTCATTGCGCTGGCGCAAGGCCCGGCGATAGCGCAGGAGGTCGTCAAGATACAGCGGCCGCAAGCCGGAGAGCGCCAGGTTCATGAACCGTCGCCGCTCCGAGGAGCCACCCTTAACAAGCTGCAAGTCCTCCGGCTCAAAGATCACCACCGGCAGGCGCTGCAGGAGCTGGGCTACGGAATCCGGCGCCGCGCCATTGAGCAGCGACGCCTTCTCTACCTCCGCCCGGTCGCTCAAGCTGAGCGTGACCTGCACCTCGTCCCGCCGTTCATCTCGCCGCACGAACACACCTTGCACTTGCGCCTGCTGCGTGCCCCACCGGATCATCTCCCGGGACCAGTTGGTGCGCGGGGAGCGCCCGGTAACCAGCAGCATGATGGCCTCCAGGAGGCTGGTCTTGCCGGAGGCGTTGGGGCCCTGGAACACGCTCAGCCCCGCCGGCAATTCCAGACTGAAGCTCTCGTAGCAGCGGAAATTCGCCAGGTTCAGACTTTCAATGCGCACGCTGACCTCAGTGCTCGCTAGACGATTGCTCCACCCGCAGCAAACTTTCCCACCTCGACCACATAGACATCCTGGCGCCCCTGGTGGGCGGCGTTGAAGGCAAGCCAGCGCCCGGTGGGGTCGGCCAGAGGGTGCGGATGGCTATACTGGGTGCCCTGGCCCAGGCTCTCCCACTCCGTCCCATGACGGCAGATCGGCTCGATCCCCCCCTGCGGGGAATCATAGTAGAGCCACTGGAGCAGCTCCGGGCTGAAATCTCCGTCCACGACCAGAGCCGGACGTGTCCGGTCGGGCGTCAGATGCCCATAGGCCCGTGCCTCCGGGAACTCCCGCCGCCAGAGCGTATCGCCCTCGGGTCGGGTGATTCCGAAGTATACCCCGCCGGAGGGCAGGCGTCCGTGATACGCCAGTGCGCACTCGTCCCACAGCCATGCAGTATGGACGGGAAACAAGTCCGGCGCCGACACTACCGGCCGCGCCTGTCCGGTCCGCAGATCAAGCGCCCAGACGCGAGGAGTTGCACCGTCGCCACCGCCCCAGTAGTGCGGGGGTCTGTCCAAGTCGAAGTAAAGCCAGCTTGCGTCTGTCGGACAGAAGGCACAGTGCGCGGACCCGGCCTCAGACTGCTCAAATAG